>NZ_BAAGUZ010000037.1:0-8186 GCF_054781135.1 Paralcaligenes ginsengisoli | reverse complement strand
CGTCAGCACCCGGCGCTGGACTACCGCCGGACTGCACAGCACCGCCCACCCTGCGGCTTACGTTGAGGGAATGCATAGAGGTATATGCTGGGGCCGGCAAGTTCATTCCAGGCATGCCATTACGCGAGCCGTCTATCGGGGCTAGGGTCAGGACCGGCGTAAGGCGTGCGCCGGATGCTACCGTAGGGAAGGCGGGGGCTTTCGGCGGGCCCTGTTTGAGCGGCGCTCGCGACGCGAGTTGGCCCGACGCCCGCCTGGACGAGGTAGATCCGGATCAAGCACGCCGTGCCGGGCCTGACCCTAGCCCCGATAGACGGCGCCTTTAAATACCAAAACCATAAATACCAAAGCTACCCACCCATCGAATCCCGTAAACAACTCGAACCAAAAAACGCGCCGGCCTTTCGCTGCGAAAAGGGCCGGCCCCGGTCGATCGGATGGGCACCAGGCTCGCCCCTACGCCACCGCGACGAGTCTGTAGGGGTGGTGCTTTAGCGCAGCACGCGAAGCGTGCGTGTGGCGCTGATGTGCTTGCTGTTTTGATCCGTGATGCGGATGGTCACTTGACGAGCGGTAAAGGTTTCGGGCAAGGGCAGGCTGCCGCGCACGTAGGTGTATTGCTGCAGCGACACGTCCATCGGCGGCAAGGTGATGGTATTGGATTTGCCATTGGCATAGCGGCCGGCTACGACCAGTTCAAGCTGGCCGTTGTAGGTAGTGGCTTTTTTATTGTCATCCTGCATGACCAGTATCTGGTAATCGAGCTGCCCGGCATTGTTTTTAAACGTGGCCGAGCGGATGCCCGGAGAGGTGCCGCGGGGGTCGGGCGGCATGGCATCGGCGAACAATTGCAGATCGTTATTGGTTTTGACGACTTGCTCTTGCGCCGCCTTGAGCTGGGCGGATTGACTGCTGAGGCTGGACTTGGCCTCGTTCAGGTCGTGCGTTGTCTGGTTGAGCTGCGATTGCAGGCGCTGTTTGTCGAGATTGGCGCTATTCAGATCATTGTGCAACTGCTCCGATTGTTCAACCGTGAGCCGGGTGGGGCCGTAGCTTTTTTGCAGAAACAGCAGGCCTCCCGCGCCCAGCACAATGCCTGTCAGCATCAAGACCATCCAGCGAGGTATGCGGCGCGGGCGGCGCGTGTTGCCGTACGCTGTAGGTTTGAATACATTGCGTTTGGAGGAACCGAAACTGGCCATTGTGAAAATATCCTGTATAGCGAGGCTAAAAGCTTGTTACCAAACCGTAGCCGAAAAATTTTTCAAGCATAGTCTGTAATGAATGGGTTGAGTGGGCATCTATGATTTTGCTTGCGCTTTGCCAAATTTCGAAACATTTCGGCCGCGCAGGGCAATGTTGCAGTGTAGCCTTGCTTCAACACGATATCTAGCCGGCCAACATGCGGTCGAGCGCGCTCAGGCGTTGAGGAGTGCCGACATCGATCCAGATACCATCGTAGAAGCGTCCTGCCACCTGGTTTTTTACCATGGCCTGTCGGAGCAGTGGCGCCAGACGGACCGCCTTGGCTTTATCCAGGCCTTGAAACAGGGCGGGCCTGTATACGCCTATGCCGGCGAAGGTAAGTGCGTCTGCTCCTTGGCCCGAAGGCGAGTCGTAGACATTATTGGCCGGGGACAGCAGGAAGTCTCCGGCGGCGTGATGCTCGGGGTTGGCGACCAGAAGCAGCCATGCCAGCTTTTCGTCGCGTTCAAGTATCTTCCCTTGCCGCAGCGCCTCGGCCGGGTTCCAGTCGCACCAGATATCGCCGTTGACGACCAGGAACGGCTGGTCTTGAAAGAAGTCCAGGGCCCGGGCTATGCCGCCGGCCGTTTCCAGGGCCTGGGGTTCTGCCGAGTAGCTAATGCGCGCACCGTAGCGCCGCCCGTCCTGCAGCGCTGCCTCGATGAGGTAACCCAGCCAGGCATGATTGATGATGATGTCGCGAATTCCCGACTCGACCAGCCGCTCGATGTGCCAGACAATCAGGGGTTTGCCGCCTACGGGCAATAAAGGCTTGGGTGTCGTGTCGGTGAGCGGGCGCATGCGTTCTCCCCGCCCCGCGGCAAGAATCATGGCTCGCATCAGAATGTGTACCCGACGGCAACCTGACGGTTGTCCAGCTTGTCGAGCAGGCGCAGCAGGGGGGTGAAAACCCCGTAGCGGGAGGCGACCTGCCGTACGTAGGCGTTGACACGCGGCATATGCTGCAAATAATGGTCTTTGTGATCGCGGTGCGAAAGCCGTGCAAAGACGCCGAGTATGCGCAAATTGCGTTGCAGGCTCATCCATTCGTAGGCGCGATGGAAATCGGCGAAATCGTGGGGAACCGCGATATCCGCAAGCCTTGCCGCCTCCCAGTAGCGTATGGCCCAGTCGAGCTGCTGCGGTTCTTCCCACGTGGTGCGGGCGTCCATGACCAGCGAGGCCAGGTCATAGCTCAGCGGCCCCGCCAGGGCGTCCTGGTAGTCTATGACTCCCGGGTTCGGGCCATATTCGGGGCGATCGCAGACCATCAGATTAGGGGAGTGGAAGTCGCGGTGCACCAGCACGGTGGCCTGCCTGACATTGTCTTCCACCAGGGTGGCGAAGGCTTTCTGCAAAGTGGCCTGCTCGGTGTGATCGAGTTGTGCCTGGCAATGGCGCTGGGCATACCATTGCGGAAACAGGGCCAGTTCGTTTGTCAGGCGCTCCTGGTCGTACGCAGGCAGGCCCGTCGTGCGGGCTTGTTGCATCTGCACCAGGGCGCCAATGGCGTCGCGGTACAGTTGCTGCAGACGTGTGTCGTCCAGCCCCGCCTGTATGGCCTGGTGATACGTTTGCTTGCCTAAATCGGATAACAGCAAAAAGCCTTGCCCGGGATCTTGCGCTAAGATGGTGGGCACGTTCAGGCCGGCCTCCGCAAGAAGCTGGCTGACGTGCAAAAAGGGCTGGCAGTCTTCATGGTTCGGTGGAGCGTCCATGACGATTACCGTGCGTCCATTTCCGTTCAACCGAAAATAGCGACGGAAACTGGCGTCGCTGGAGGCCGGCTGCAATGTTTCAGGGTCGAGGCTATGAGTGGGGGCGATGCTCTTGAGCCAATGTTGCAGCGCGATGAGTCGGGAGTCTGGGCTGGGGTTCAAAATCAATTCCATAATAATATTCGTACGGGCGTTTTTTGGTCTTTGGCCATGCTTTAACCATGGATAGGCCAGCTTCTCTATAATACCGGGTCGCCAATCAATCCGGTGCGGCAGTTTTATCGAAATAGTGTCAGTTTTTCCTCGGAGACGAAAGGCCCGTGCGTTTGGTTTGGTGGATGTTCCTCGTTGTATTAGCTAGTGTGTCGACGGCTCAGGCTCAGCAGGCCAATCCCGTGTCGACCGGGTCGGCTACCTTGCCGGAGCTGAGCGTTTCCCCCAATCTGCAGTTGCACAAGAACCTGAACGAAGACCAGATGTCGGTATTCCTGGTCGGAGACAAGGTCGAGTCCAATCCGGATGGCAAGGTTACCTTGTCGGGGAATGCCGAAGTTCGCCGCATCGATTCGGTGGTCAAGGGCGACCGGATCGATTATCAGCGCTCCACGGGCCAGGTGCATGTCGTGGGCAATGGCCTGATCATGCGCGATGCCAGCATAGTTCGCGGCCCGACGCTGGATTACAACGTCAACAGTGAAACCGGCGAAGTCAATGATCCGAACTTCTGGCTGGGGGCGGGCGGTGGCGCAGGCAAGGCGGCCAAGGCCGATATTCTAAGCCGCAGCAAAATGCGTCTGACCACGGCCACGTATTCGGGCTGTCCGTGCCCGGATCCGGCCTGGTATATCAAGGCCTCTCGCGTGGATTTGAATTCGACCGAAAACGAGGGTGTTGCGCACAATGGAGTGCTGTATTTCAAGAACGTGCCCATTTTGGCGTCGCCCTATTTCACTTTCCCCATTAAAAAAGAGCGTAAATCGGGCTTTTTGCTTCCCACCTACGGGACTACCAGCAATAGCGGTTTTGAGTTTTCCCTGCCTTATTACTTTAATCTGGCTCCCAATTACGATGCCACGCTCACGCCCAAGTACATGAGCAAGCGCGGCCTGCAGATGGGCGGCGAATTCCGGTATCTGGGTTCGAGCTATAACGGCCAACTGGCGGGTACGTACCTGGCCAAGGATAGCCTGACGGGCGACGCGCGCTGGATGTACTCCGCCCAGCACAACCAGAACCTGGGCGGCGGCTTCAGCGCCATGTACGATATCCGGCATGCGTCCGACGATAATTATTTCCGGGACTTTTCCACGCTTGGCCTCAATGAGTCGACCACCAATCTGCTGCCCAGTATTGCCCAGATCAACTGGAGCGGGCTGAAGTACTGGAATGCGTATTTGCAGACCTATACGTACCAGACGCTGCAGGATGCCAGCTCCGCGTATACGCTGCCGCCTTACGACAAGCTTCCCGAGCTGCATGTGCAGGGGGCGCGCTACAACTGGGGCGGGTTCGATGTGCAGTCCGACAACTACGCCACCAAATTCAGGTCGCCCGTCTATGACGGCAATATAGCCGCATTCGCCAACGGCTTCTACAATGGCCGCCAGGTTTACGGCAATCATGTGGTGCCGGACGGCACGCGTTTTACGTCATACACCACGGTGTCGTATCCGATTGTCCATGCCGGCTGGTACGTCACGCCGAAGATCGGCCTGCACATGAGCCAATACAATACGGACTGGTATGGCTTGAGCGGCAATCCCCGTACCCAGTCCCGCATCCTGCCCATCATGTCGCTGGACTCGGGCATGACTTTCGAGCGCCGGACTTCCTTGTTTGGCAACGACTCGATCCAAACGCTGGAACCCCGGATCTACTACTTGCGCGTGCCGTATCGCGATCAATCGCAGTTGCCGGTTTTCGACACGGCACTGTCCAATTTCAATTTCTCGCAGGCTTTCGACGAAAACCTGTATAGCGGCGGCTGGGATCGCATCGCCAACGCCAACCAGGTCACGCTGGGCCTGACCACGCGCTGGCTCGATGAAAAAACCGGCTTCGAGCGCTTGTCGCTTCAGGCGGCGCAGCGCATTTATTTCGAGGATCAGCAAGTAACGCTTCCGGGCGAAACGCCCAGAACCAATACCAAGTCCGATTTTCTGTTCGGCGCGAATGCGGCGCTGACCGATACCCTGAATGTGCGCTTCGACGCGCAGGTCAGCCCCTATTCCAAGGAACGCAACGAGATGTCGGCCGGTTTCAAGTGGCAGCCCAAACGCCTGGCCATACTGTCCGCCGCCTATCGATACAAGCGTGATCCCGCCGCGGTCGTCGACCCGAATGTGGTGTATTCCACGGGCTATGTCGACAATAGCACTGAGCAGGTGTCGGTTTCTGGCCAGTGGCCGATCACGAGTAAAATCTATGCGCTGGGGCGGATCGATTATTCCCTGCAGGACAAGCGAACCACCCAATCCATTGTCGGGCTCGAATACAAGGGCGATTGCTGCTGGGCGGCGCGTGTGGTCCTGCAGCGCTCGGCGGTTTCCGCCGACCAGTCCAATACCGCCATGTTTTTCCAATTGGAACTATCAGGATTGGGCTCGCTGGGCAGCGACCCCATGAGCCTGTTGAGCAAGACAGTTACGGGTTATCAACCGATCGTTCCACCTATACCTGACAAAACCACCTTCGAGAGGTATGAATAATGCGTAGTCTGCACACGAAGCATAGGCTTGCGTTTGTGTTGATCCCGATTCTGGGGCTGTTGTCGTCAAGCCCGGCATGGGCAGCCAAAGCGGCGCCGCATCATGCGGCCTCGGCCCGGACGACGCCTCAGTCGGAGCAGTTCGTCGATGGTATAGCGGCTGTTGTGAACAAGAAGGTCATTACCCTGGGCCAGGTAAATGCCGAGGCGCAATCTGCCGCGGCGCAACTGAAGCGGCAAAAAATAGCTGTACCCGACACTCAAACGCTGCAAAAGCAAGTATTGCAGCGCATGATTGCCACCGAGGTCGAGAGGCAGGAAGCCGAGCGCCTGGGTATCAAGGTCACCGACGCGGAGCTTCAGCAGGCGGTTGATGTCGTGGCCAAGCGCAATAAAATAAGCACCGACAGATTGCGTCAGGAAGTGCAGAAAACCGGGGTGACCTGGGACAATTATCTGAAATCCTTGCGCGAGGAAGTTCTTTTCGATCAATTGCGCCAACGAGCCGTCGACAGCACGATCGTGATTTCCGATGCGGATGTCGACGCTTTTATAAAGAATCAAGAAGAGCATGGTGGCCAAATGGCTGTGGCTCCGCCGCCAGAGCCGACTGCGGCACCTGAAGCTCCCCCGGTCCAGCAAACGGGGCCGGTCATGCTGGGCCTGGCGCAAATCCTGGTGGCGGTGCCGGAAGGCTCGTCGCCGCAGCGTGTGCAAGAATTGCGTCAAAAGGCCGAAGCCATTCTGGCCAAGTTGCGCGGCGGAGCCGATTTCGCCAGTGTGGCCGCAGCCTCTTCCGACGATCAGCAGGCCCTGAAAGGCGGCGACCTGGGTGTGCGGCCTGTCGACGGCTGGCCCGATTTATTCATACAGGCTACCCAGAAACTGCGGGCAGGCCAGATCAGCGGCATTATCCAAAGCGGTAACGGCTTTCATATTCTCAAGGTGCTGAAGCGCGGCCAGGCCCAGAGCCGGCGGCCGGCGGCAAACACGGCCCCGGCGCGCGCGCCGGCCCCGGCAGCTAATCAGCCTGCGGAGCAGCAGGGCCCCGTGATGGTTACGCAAACCCATGCGCGGCATATACTGATCAAGGTTTCCAAGGTGATGTCCGATACGCAGGCCCAGACTCTCCTGAACGATATCCGTCAGCGTATCGAACACGGTGAAAAGTTTGCCGATCTAGCCAAACGGTATTCACAGGACTCTTCGGCTCCTCAGGGCGGCGATCTTGGCTGGCTGAGTCCTGGCGAAACCGTGCCGCCTTTTGAGCAAGCCATGAATGCCTTGCAACCCGGGCAAATCAGTCAGCCGGTGCGCTCGCCGTTCGGCTGGCACCTGATTGAGGTCGAGGGGCGGCGCACCAAGGATATGGCCAACGAATACAAGCGCATGCAGGCTCGCAAGATACTCTTTCAGCGTCGCGAACAGCCAGCGTTCGAAGATTGGTTGAATCGGCTGATTGGCGAGGCGTATATCGATAACCGGCTTGATCCTCAGTCGAATCGACGGCCCAGCCGATAGTCGCGTTATGGCTCAGCATCAGGCACGCAAACGCTTCGGCCAGCATTTTCTGGTCGATGAAGGCGTGATCGAAGCGATTGTGCGCGCCATTGCTCCCAAGCCCCAAGAGATGGTGGTTGAGATTGGACCGGGCCTGTCGGCGCTGACTCAACCCTTGATGCAGGCGCTCGATCATTTGACTGTGGTCGAAATCGATCGCGATCTCGCGGCTCGTTTGCGTCGTCAGCATCCGGAAGGCCGCTTGACTGTCGTCCAGGGAGATGCGCTCGAAGTCGATTTCGCCGCCCTGGGCGAGCGTTTGCGTATTGTGGGCAATTTGCCCTACAACATTTCCACACCTTTGCTGTTTCATTTGATGGCGTGTGCGGATCGTGTACGGGACCAGCATTTCATGCTGCAGCGCGAGGTGATCGATCGCATGGTGGCCAGGCCGGGTTCTGCCGATTATGGCCGTTTGTCGGTCATGCTGCAGTCACGCTATCTTATGCACAAGCTGTTCGATGTGCCGCCCGAGGCTTTTGATCCGCCGCCCAAGGTGGTCTCGGCTGTGGTGCGCATGACGCCGTTGCCCGATAGTCGTGTGCAGGCGCAAAGCCACGCCGTTCTGGAGAAAGTGGTTGCAAAGGCTTTTGCGCAGCGGCGCAAGATGCTGCGCCGGGGTCTGGGCGACTGGGCAGCGCATATCGATTGGGATGGCCTGGGCATTCCCGCTACTGCTCGAGCCGAAGAGCTATCTGTGGGCCAATTCATCGCGTTGGCCGATAGTCTTTTGGCGGCTGGCGTGGTGTGCGCTTAGCGCATTTTCGGTTCGAGTGTTTACAGGGCTGAACGTGTTTTAGTGGCTTTGTTTTTTTAGCCGCTTTTTAGGCATGGGTAGTGACTTTGAGCTGCCTGTGCTGGCTGGGGCGATGACTTTGGATTGAGCGTTGCTGTGTTGGTGGCGGTTAATTCTATAAAGACGCCGCAGGGTGGGCGGTGCTGTGCAGTCCGGCACG
>NZ_BAAGUZ010000036.1:0-17460 GCF_054781135.1 Paralcaligenes ginsengisoli | reverse complement strand
CAGGCTCTTATCTGTACCAATCGCCCCGACAGGCTCAACCCTGCCGGGGCGTTTGCCTTTTCCGCACCTGTAGCCGCAACTCGCGCCGATGTTGGCGCACGCACAACCCAGAATTCAAGGTCGGACTAGTCTTTCCTAGCGGGCGGCTACCTGGGCAAGCAAGCGCTGCCCCTGTTCCTTGAATGAGGCAAACACTTTAGGCACGCTGTCGTCCGCTCCCTTCCAGTTGACGATGAGGCAGAAGCTGGTGCGCTGTGCGGGCTGTACCATCTGCCCGGCTACGCAGAAACAGTGGAAGCCTTCCCAATCTATGCTGCCGCCTTTGCCGTAAGCCATCGTATCTTCAGGCACTATCAAGGGCATGGCATCGGCCATGGCCGAGATGCGCTTGAATTCCGCCAGGGTTTCGCGTTTTCCAAAATATTTGTCGGCTAGAACCTGATCGTACCAACGCGTCATTTCGCTGGCCGTGCTGAGCATGGTTTGATGATCGTTCATGGGCGAGCGGGGCTTGCCTGGCATGGATCCATTTTGCATTTTCTCCATACCGGCCCAACCTATGTCGGTGCCGCTGGGCGCGCCCGCCAGATAGGAGAAGAGCTTGCGCGTGGAGTCGGGAATGCGTGTTTTGCCAAGCCCGGCATTTTTGATCAGCGTACGGACATTGTCGGCGCCCACAGCATTCAAGGCGACATCGGTCGCTGTGTTGTCGCTATGCGCAATCATGGCCTCCAGCACGCTTTTTGCGCTGGTACTGCCTTTCAGATGGATGAATACAGGGCTGCTGGGCGACCAGACTTTAGGCCCGATTTGAAGCTGTGTGTTTTCGGAAAGGCGGCCGGCCTCGACTTCTTTCAGGTATTGCGCCAGGATGAATGTCTTGACGGCACTGCCTATGAATAACGGGCGCTCGGCATTGAAGGCATAGCTCTTTTCGCCGTTCTTGCCATGAATCGAAATACTGATGGCGGTATTGTCGGGCGACAGAGTGCCGAATTCTTTCAGCGATTTTTCAATGGAAGCACTGTCCTGGGTTTGAGCCCGGACGCGGGGGGCAATAGCCGTGGACAAGGTGCCCAGGACTGCCGTGCGCAATAGCGTTCTGCGGTTCATTGAAGTGTCCTTAATATAAAAACTCAATTATCCAGACCCGCTCGTGCCAGCAGCCGGTGCGTTTCAAAAAGGGGCAGTCCCATTACTCCGGTGTAGCTGCCCGATATATGCTCGATAAAAATGGCTGCGGCGCCTTGTATCCCGTAGCTTCCGGCTTTGCCCAAAGGTTCGTCGGTTTGGCAATAGGCCTCGATTTCAGCATGCGACAGTCCTTTCATGCGCACCGTCGTGATCGACACATCTTCATATAGCTGGCCGCGGTGCGCAAGGACGATGGCGGTATGTACTTCGTGCGTGTGGCCTGACAAGCGCTCCAGCATGCTACGCGCCTCGGCCAGATCGGCAGGCTTGCCGAGCACGGCCTGGTCCAGTATGACGGTGGTGTCGGCCGATAATATGGGCCGTGGCGGCAGGGATTGGGCCGCAATCCAGCTTATGGCACGCAGCGCCTTGTCCCTGGCCGTGCGCCGCACATAGGCGGCTGCGGATTCGTTCTCGTGTATGGGCTCATCTTCACCGGGCGGCGACGGGACATCGAGCACCTGGTGCGGGATGCGTATCTGCTGCAGGAGTTCGTGGCGGCGCGGACTGGCCGAAGCGAGATAGATCATCGGGGTATTCATTGCGCGTTTATTGAAATCCGTCCGTTGGGCGGATTACCTGACCTTGAGTATTTTCATGCCGTTGGTGCCGCCGCTGTTGGTGTAATAGTCGCCCTTCGTCAGGATGATCCAGTCGCCTTTTTTCAGAAGCGCCTGCTGTTTCAATTCATCGATGGCGGCATCGCTGACTTTGGCCGGATCGATAGAGGCCGCGTCGAAAGGAACCGTATACACCCCCCGGAACAGTGCTGCTCGACGCTGGGTCATGGGGTGGGGCGTATAACAGTAAATGGGTACGCCGGAGCGGATGCGCGACATGATGAGCGGCGTATGGCCGCTTTCGGTCAGGCTGATGATGGCCTTGACGCCGGGGAAATGATTGGCGGCATACATGGCCGACAGCGCAATGGTTTCATCGCAGCGTGTAAAGGTTTCGCCCAGGCGGTGTTTCGAATGGGTCGTGGTGGGTTCCTGTTCGGCGCCCAGGCAGATGCGGGCCATGGCTTCCACGGCTTCCACGGCGTATTGGCCCGAAGCGCTTTCGGCCGACAGCATGACCGCATCGGTGTAGTCGAGGACGGCGTTGGCCACGTCCGACACCTCGGCCCGGGTTGGCAAGGGGCTGCTGATCATGGATTCCATCATTTGAGTGGCTGTGATCACCAGCTTGTTGTGCGTGCGCGCATGTTGGATGATGCGTTTTTGTATGCCGACCAGCCTGGCGTCGCCGATTTCCACGCCCAGATCGCCGCGTGCGACCATGACGCCATCGCTGGCCTTGATCAGGGAGTCGAGCGCACGGTCGTCGGCGACGGCCTCGGCGCGCTCGATCTTGGCGATCAGCCAGGCCGGGCTGCCCGCGGCCCGCACCAGCTTGCGTGCTTCGTCGATGTCGCGGCCGTAGCGGGGAAACGATACCGCGACATAGTCGAGTTCGAGTTCGGCGGCCAGCAGGATATCGAGCTTGTCTTTATCGGTCAGGCTGGGCGCCGAGATGCCGCCGCCGCGCCGGTTTATGCCCTTGTTGTTCGACAAGGGGCCACCCACGGTGACGCGGGTGTGCACCGCATGGGCGTCGACCTTCTCGACCTTCAGCACGACCCGTCCGTCATCGAGCAGCAGTTCGTCGTCGGGGCGGCAATCGCTGACGAGGCTGGGATAATCGATTCCGACGATGGTTTCGTTGCCCTCGTCGGGCGGGTATTTATTGGATAGGGTAAATGGCTGGCCGACAGCCAGCGTGATCTTGCCCGATTTGAAGCGGGCTATACGTATCTTCGGGCCCTGCAAATCCCCCATCAGCGCGACGAACCGGCCATGTTTGGCGGCCAGGGCGCGGACTGTTTCGGCTCGTTGCCGATGGTCTTGCGGATTGCCGTGCGAGAAATTCAGCCGGGCCACGTCCATTCCGGCCAGAATCAGTTGTTCGATTTTTTCAGGGCTGGAACTGGCTGGGCCCAGCGTGGCAACAATTTTGGTACGACGTTTCGACATGGATTGATCGCTCGAAATAGTGCTGCGCGTTCAGGCGCGGTGATAGGGATGGTGGTTCATGATAGTCCAGGCTCGATAGAGCTGCTCGGCCAGTACAACACGTACCATGGGGTGGGGAAGTGTCAGGGAGGACAGCCGCAGCAGGTCGCCGCAGCTTTTTTTCAGCTCGGCATCCAGGCCATCGGGGCCACCTACGAGAAAGGCGATATCCTGGCCGCCGGCGCGCCACTTTTCGAGTTCGGCCGAGAGCTTCATGGTGCTGAGGTCGCGGCCGTGCTCGTCAAGAGCGATACGCAGCGTATTGAGGGGCAGGGCCGCCTCGATACGCTTTGCTTCGGCCTGCATCATCCGCGCCGGGGTTTTGCCTGTCGTGCGCGATTCGGGCTTGATTTCCCTGAGTTCGAGGGCGCAATCGGCCGGCAATCGCCTGGAATAATCCTGCCAGGCGGCTTCCACCCATTGCGGCATGCGCACTCCGACGGCAATCACAAAAAGTTTCATGCCAGGCGCCTGGCCAGGTTGTGGAGATTATGTCCTGGCATGATTTGGGATCCTGTGCCGGGAGGTCAGTCCGCGTCGAAGTCGTACGACGCGCCAGCGCTGCCGGGTTGCGTGGACTGCGGCAGGAGTTTGATGCGCACGGGTTTGCCGCCCCAGATCTCTTCGAGGTTGTAATACTGGCGTATCGAAGGCTGCATGCAATGCACGACAATATCGCCCAAGTCTACCAGTACCCATTCTCCGGTGTCCTCGCCTTCGTAGGCGATAACCGGAATTTTGAGTTCGCGGGCGCGATCGGCCACGCTCGATGCCAGAGCCCGGGTTTGCCGGTTCGAGGTCCCGCTGGCGATGACCACCCGGTCGAACAAGCTGGTAACGTGGGTGGTATTGAAGATTTTGATATCTTGCGCCTTGACGTCTTCGAGAGCGTCTATGACGATGCGTTGCAGTTTTTGTATGTCCATAACCTGAACTATAACGTGAGACGCTATGAAAGAGGGGGATGATAGAGCTTGTGTCGCTGAATATAGTGCGCGACTGCAACATCGAGCAATTCCCGCACCGGCAGGCCGGCGGCCAGGCGCCGGCGTACGTCCGACGCCGATATGGGCATGGGTTCGAAGGGTAGTTCGACGATGCGCCGGCCCAGAGTGTCCAGATGCCGGGCAAGCTCCGGCGGGACACTGACGGACGTGCCTGGGCGCTGAGCGACCACCAGGTAAACCAGCCTTGCGATCTCTTCCCATTCGTGCCATGAGCAAAAATTGCTGAGTTGATCGGCTCCCAGTATCCAGTAATAGTCTGCGCCCGCCGGAAGTTGCCTGAGGGTGTCGATGGTATAGGTTTTTCCGCCGCGCTCGATTTCCGCGGGATTGACGCATAAACGAGGGTGGCCTGCGATGGCGAGTTCGACAAGGGCCAGGCGTTGCTGCGGGGTGGCTTGCAGCGGTGCGCGTTGCCAGGGATCGGCAGCGGGGATGAGCTGCAACTGATCAAGCCGCAGGGCCTGGCAGGCCGCTTCCGCAAGAGCGATATGCGCCAGATGAATGGGGTCGAAACTTCCGCCCAGCAAGCCGATTTTTTTCAGAGCCATTCGCGTGGTTTTAAATAATCCTGCAGTGCCGCTTCGGGAGTGCCTTCCTGGGGGGTCCAGTTATAGCGCCAGGTGGCTAGCGGCGGCATGGAAAGCAGAATGGATTCGGTGCGGCCTCCCGATTGCAGGCCGAACAGGGTTCCCCGGTCGAATACCAGGTTGAATTCGACATAGCGGCCGCGACGGTAGGCCTGGAACTCACGTTGCCGTTCGCCATATTCGATATGGCGCCGTTTTTCGACAATAGGCATGTAGGCGGCCAGGAAGCTGTCGCCAACCGAGCGCGTCAGGGCAAAGCTTTTTTCAAAGCCCAGGGCGTTCAGATCGTCGAAAAACAGGCCGCCTATGCCGCGGGTTTCGTTGCGGTGCTTCAGATAGAAGTAGTCGTCGCACCATTTTTTGTAGGCGGGATATTTGTCTGTGCCGAACGGGGCCACGGCGGCATGGCAGGTTTGATGAAAATGCCGGGCATCTTCATCGAAGGCGTAGTAAGGGGTCAAATCCAGGCCGCCGCCAAACCAGAAGGCGTCGTCGGCATTGCTGTCTTTGGGGGCCGGCGCAACGAACAATCGGACGTTCATATGGACAGTCGGAATATAAGGATTACGCGGATGCAAAACCATGGAAACCCCCATGGCTTCCCAGGGACGGCCTGCCAGATCGCTTCGATGTGCGCTGGCGGAAGGCGGCAGGGTGTTTCCCTTGACGTGGCTGAACAGGACCCCGGCGCGTTCAAACAGAGGGCCGCCTTCGAGCAGCCGCGAAATGCCGCCCCCTCCTTCGTTGCGGACCCAGCGATCAGCCTGGAAGGCTGTGCCGTCCGCCTGTTCCAGGGCCGCTACGATGCGGGCCTGCAGATCGAGAAAATAATCATAGGCGGATGAAATGGGCACAACCATGGCAACTTCCTTGAGTACTCCTGCTTTTGCAGGTAAAAATTACGACGGGGCTTCCCCGTGAGGCAAGGCCCGCCAACCGATATCGGTACGGTATTGCTGACCGTCAAAATGAGTTTTTTGTATTGCCGCGTAGGCGGCGGCCTGGGCCCGCTTGACCGAGTCGCCGAGCGCCGTTACGCACAAGACGCGTCCGCCGGAGGTTTTGATGACCCCGTCTTCCAGCTGGGTGCCGGCATGAAATACCATGCACTCCTCGGTGTCGTCCGGCAGTTGCGTCAGGGCATCGCCCGTGCGCGGCGTGCCGGGATAATTATGAGCCGCCAGGACTACGCCCAGCGCCGTGCGGCGGTCCCAGACAATGCTGGCCTGGTCCAGTTTGCCGATTACAGCCTTTTCGAACACATCGAGCAGATCGCTTTTGATGCGCATCATGATGGGCTGGGTTTCGGGGTCGCCCATGCGGCAATTGAACTCCAGCACCTTGAGAGGGCGGCTTGCATCGGAGCCCTCGCCGATCATGAGGCCGGCATACAGGAACCCTGTGAACGGTATGCCGTCCTTGGCCATGCCTTGAATGGAGGGGAGGATGACTTCGCGCATGATGCGGTTGTGCAGCGCGGGGGTGACGATAGGGGCGGGGGAATAGGCTCCCATGCCGCCCGTATTCGGCCCCTGGTCGTGGTCTTTCAGGCGCTTATGGTCCTGGCTGGTTGCCAGCGCAAGCACATTGCTGCCGTCGCACATGACAATAAAGCTCGCTTCTTCGCCAAGCAGGCATTCTTCAATGACCACGCGCGCGCCCGCGGCGCCAAACGAGCCGTCGCCCAGCATCATGTCGACGGCCTGGTGCGCTTCGGCCACGGTAGTGGCGACAATGACCCCCTTGCCTGCGGCCAGGCCATCGGCCTTGACGACGATGGGCGCTCCTTGGGCATCGATATAAGCCTTGGCCGGAGCCGGGTCGGTAAAGGTTTGATAGGCCGCGGTCGGGATACGGTGACGCACCATGAAGGCTTTGGCGTAGTCCTTGGAGCTTTCCAATTGCGCCGCGGCTTGCGTGGGACCGAAAATTTTCAGGCCCTGGGCGCGAAAAGCATCGACGACGCCGGCCGCCAGCGGCGCTTCGGGGCCGACTACCGTCAGGGCTATGCCTTCTTGCTTGGCAAAGGCGACGAGTTCGTCGATTTGTGTCAATGCAAGGTTCTGCAGGCGATTGCTTCGGGCCGTACCGCCATTGCCTGGCGCTACATACACTTTATGTACGCGGGGCGACTGCGCCAAGCGCCAGGCCAGGGCATGTTCGCGGCCACCGCTGCCTATTACGAGAAGTTTCATGGTTTTGGGGTGTTGTTGTGTTTGCTGTAGGACAAAGTCAAAAGGCTTGATCTGGATCAAGGTGGGGCAGCGTCAGTCCGATTCGTCGAGAATTGCGGTGGTATAGACTTCCTGGACGTCGTCCAGCCCTTCCAGAACATCGAGCAGTTTTTGCATTTTGATGGAGTCTTCGCCGTCCAGCTCGGTTTCGCTCAGCGCTTTCATGATAATGCCGTGAACTTCCGGCACAAGCCCGGCGGATTCGAAAGCGCTCTTGACTGCCGCATAGTCGCCGACCGGGCAAATGACTTCGATGACCCCTTCGTCATCGGTCTGGATGTCTTCGGCACCGGCTTCGAGCGCTGCTTCCATGACCTGGTCCTCGGAGGTGCCGGGAGCGAAGAGGAATTGCCCGCAATGCTTGAACATGAAGGCAACCGACCCTTCCTGGCCCAGATTGCCGCCATGTTTCGAAAAAGCATGGCGCACTTCGGCCACGGTGCGAATGCGGTTGTCGGTCATGCAGTCGACAATGACCGCGGCTCCGCCCACCCCATAGCCTTCGTAACGGATCTCTTCGTAGTTGGCTCCGTCGGCGCCACCGGCGCCACGCATGATGGCGCGCTGTATGTTTTCCTTGGGCATATTGGCCGCCGTCGCCTTATCCCAGGCCATGCGCAGCCGCGGGTTGGCATCGGCATCGGCACCGCCGGCACGTGCGGCAACCGTGACTTCACGGATGATTTTTGTCCAGAGTTTGCCTCGTTTGGCATCTTGGCGACCCTTGCGGTGCTGGATGTTCGCCCATTTACTGTGTCCGGCCATGGAGTATCTTCGTTTTTAAAAGGAAAACAATTTTACCGCGTGCCGGGCTTTGCCGCGTGCACTGGCCGGTTCGTCCCATTACACTTGGGTTTGTGCTCGATGCTTGAATAGAAAGGAAAAAAATGGCGGATCCCATTCTCATTGCAAAAAATGCCCATATCGAACTCTCCCTGCTTCCCGAGCTGGCCAATCGGCACGGGTGCATTACGGGTGCGACAGGTACCGGCAAGACGGTCACGCTGCAAGTCCTGGCCGAGGCATTTTCCCGCATGGGGACGCCGGTTTTCATGGCCGACATCAAGGGCGATCTCAGCGGAATCTCCCAGTCGGGCGCAAACACTCCAAAACTGCAGGAACGACTTCAGAAGCTGGGCTTGCCCGAGCCGGCCTGGGGGGGCTGCCCGACCGTATTCTGGGACGTGCTGGGCCAGCAGGGACATCCGATCCGAGCCACGATTTCCGATATGGGGCCTTTGTTGCTGGCCCGCATGCTGGAACTCAATGAAACCCAGGAAGGGGTGTTGAGCCTGGTGTTCAAAGTGGCCGACGACGAAGGGCAGTTGATACTCGATATGAAAGATTTGCGGGCCATGTTGCAAAATGTGGCCGATCGGGCAGGGGAGCTCAAAACGCGTTATGGCAATGTGTCGGCGGCATCGATTGGCACGATTCAGCGCGGTTTGCTGCAATTGGAATCGCAAGGGGCCGATCAGTTCTTCGGCGAGCCCATGCTCGATGTGTTCGACCTGATCCGCGTCAATGAAAAAGGCCAGGGTGTCGTCAATGTGCTGGCGGCCGACAAACTCATGCAGGCGCCGCGTCTGTATGCTGTGTTTTTACTGTGGATGCTGGCTGATCTGTACGAAAAATTGCCGGAGATAGGCGATCCGGAAAAGCCCAAGTTCGTTTTCTTCTTCGATGAAGCGCACCTGCTGTTCAACGATGCGCCCAAGGCCTTGCTCGAAAAAATCGAGCAGGTCGTGCGCCTGGTGCGATCCAAGGGCGTGGGCATTTATTTTGTGACGCAAAATCCCCTCGATATTCCGGATACCGTTCTGGGACAGTTGGGAAACCGGGTGCAGCATGCTTTGCGAGCCTTTACCCCGCGCGATCAGAAAGCGGTCAAGACAGCGGCCCAGACCATGCGTGTCAACCCGGATCTCGATATCGAAACCGCGATTACCGAGCTGGGCGTGGGTGAAGCGCTGGTGTCGATGCTGGATGCCAAGGGGCGGCCTTGCGTGACGCAGCGTGCCTGGATGCTGGCCCCGGGCAGCCGGATTGGCCCGGCTACCGATGCCGAGCGCCAGGCGGTACGGGCTTCATCCTTGCTGGGTGGCAAGTACGAGCAGGCTATCGATCGTGAATCGGCCTACGAGGTTTTGCAGAAGCGTGTCGAAGGCGGCTCGGCGCCTGGCGGTGACGCCGCAGGCGCGCCCGTGTCCGGTGCACGGCAGGGCCAGGCCGGCACGGGAGGACTGCTGGGAACCGTCAACGACTTTCTTTTCGGCTCCACCGGGCCACGCGGCGGCCGTCGCGAAGGGGTGGTGCAGTCTGTGGTCAAAAGTGTGGCGCGCCAGACGGCAAGCAGCCTGGTTCGCGGCGTACTGGGTTCTCTGATAGGGCGCCGCTAGACATGAGCGTACAGAAAATCAAGGCACGAATCATCGTCGCGGCAAACACTGATCGCGGTACACACGTATGGTGCCAGGCCTTCGAGCAAGCCTTGCCCGGCGCCCGGCTCATCCCCTGGAATGAGGCCGATGAGGACAGCCGCGCGGATTATGCGCTTGTCTGGAAGCCTCCGGGCGCGCTGTTCCGCCGCGAGACTCGCCTCAAGGCGGTGTTCAATCTGGGGGCCGGGGTCGATGGCCTGCTGAGCCTGCCCGATCTTCCCGTGGGCTTGCCGGTTGTGCGCCTGGAAGATGCCGGCATGACCGAGCAAATGGTCGAATATGTTGTGCACGGGTTATTGCGGGTTTCCCGTGAGTTTGCAGCTTATGAGACGCAGCAGCGGGCTCTGGCCTGGAAGCCATTGCGGCCTGTCGAGCGCGAGCAGTGGCCGGTTGGCGTCATGGGCCTGGGAGCGATCGGCTTGAGCGTGGCGCAAGCGATTGCCCGGCTGGGCTATCCCGTGGCCGGGTGGGCTCGCAGCCATCGGGATATCGCCGGTATCAGTGTCTTTGCCGGCCTTGCCCAGTTGCCCGCGTTTCTGGCACGCACTCGAGTGCTGGTTAATGTCTTACCGCTTACCGGCGACACCGAAAACATCCTGAATCGGCAAAACCTTGAACGCCTTCGGGCCTCCGCTTATTTGATCAACGTGGCTCGCGGCTCTCATCTGGTCGAGCAAGACTTGCTCGATCTGCTGGACTCGGGGCACATGCAGGGCGCCTTGCTCGATGTGTTTCGAGTCGAACCGCTGCCTGCCGACCACCCATTCTGGCGGCATGAAAAGGTAACGGTGACCCCGCATATTGCCGCGATTACCTTGCGTGAACATACCGTGGAGCAGATCGTCAATAAAATACATAGCCTGGAACAGGGCTTGCTGGTTTCTGGACTGGTGTCCAGGGATCATGGCTATTAATAAAATGGTTCCGTATCAATCTATTGTTTCGTCATACTTGAAAAAGGGAAAACAGTGTCCAGAACTCACAAAATAGCCGTTATCGCCGGTGACGGCATAGGCAAGGAAGTCATGCCCGAAGGCATCCGCGCAATGGAGGCCGCAGCCGATCGCTACGGCATCCGGTTCGACTGGGACAGACTCGATTGGAGTTGCGATCATTATGCCAAGCACGGCCGCATGATGCCTGAAGACTGGAAGGAGCGGATTGGCGGCCATGAAGCCATCTTTTTTGGCGCCATAGGCTGGCCGGCCACCGTGCCCGATCATATTGCCCTATGGGACTCGCTGTTCAAGTTCCGGCGCGAGTTCGATCAGTATATTAATTTGCGGCCAGTGCGCCTCATGCCGGGCGTCAAATCGCCCCTGGCCGATCGCAAGCCCGGCGATATCGACTTCTACATTGTGCGCGAGAACACCGAAGGCGAGTACTCGAACAGCGGCGGACGCCTGTTCGAAGGCACTTCCCGCGAAGTGGTGATTCAGGAAAGTGTATTTACCCGAGTGGGGGCCGAACGCGTCCTGAAGTTTGCCTTTGAACTGGCTAAAAAACGAAATAAACACGTTACGGCCGCCACCAAGTCCAACGGCATTTCGATTTCCATGCCCTGGTGGGATGAACGTGTCGCCGAGATGGCGGGGCATTATCCGGATGTGCGCTGGGACAAATATCATATTGATATCCTGTGCGCTCATTTTGTCCAGCATCCGGACTGGTTCGACGTGGTGGTGGCGTCCAATTTGTTTGGCGATATTCTGTCCGACCTGGGGCCGGCCTGCACGGGCACCATAGGCATAGCGCCTTCGGCCAATCTCAATCCCGAGCGTCTGTTTCCGTCCTTGTTCGAGCCAGTGCATGGTTCGGCGCCCGATATCGCCGGCAAGGGGCTTGCCAATCCGATAGGGCAAATCTGGAGCGGGGCGCTCATGCTCGATTTCCTGGGCTACCCCGAGGCGTCGCAATCCGTGGTGAAGGCCATCGAAACCGTGCTGGAGCAAGGGCCGCGCACGCCTGACATGAAGGGCAAGGCAAGCACCAGCGAAGTCGGCAAGGCCGTGGCTGAACTTATTGCGCAAGCCTAGCTTTTTTACCCGTTTGCCGCAGCCCCGACCAGACGATGGCGCCTATCATGAGGGCGCCGCCGAAGAGCGCGCGCACGGACGGGTATTGTGCGAACAGCACGGCGGCAAAAAAAATGGCATAAATGGGTTCAAGAGCGATGACGATACCGGCGCTGCGTGCGTTCAGGATCGTCAGGCTCGATACCAGCAAATAATGCGATAAGGCCGTGCAAAACACCCCCAGCAGCGCAATCCACAGCCAGTTGATGGCTGGGAGGTGGAGAAATTCGCCAAAGGCAAATGGCAAGGTGAGTGCGGCGACCACCAGATTTTCCCAGCAGGCGACTTGCTGGGCTGGAATATGTGCGGCGGCGCGGCGATTGATCAGTGTGAACAAGGCGAAAGCCAGGCCCGATACAAGCGCCCAGGCCAGGCCGATGGTGGCCTGGTTCCGGAAGTCGAACGAGGGCGTCACCAGGAGCAGTCCGAGTGTCACGAGCAGCACAATGGTCCATTCGCTCAAACTGACTTTTTCATGAAAGAAAAAGCGCTCGCTCAGCGTAATGAACGCCGGGAAGCTGGCGAATCCCAAGGTGGCGATGGCGACGCCTCCCACCTTTACCGCTATGAAAAAAGTAATCCAGTGGATGGCGAGCAGGCTGCCTGCCGCCAGCAATACGCCGAATTGCCTGGACTTCAAGCCCTGGGAGATGGAACCGCCCTGGACGCGCATGAATACAAACAGGGCCAGAACGGCAAAGCCGGCGCGGCCCGCCGTAATGAGGATGGCGCTGGCTTTGATGAGTTCCCCGAATATGCCGGTCAGGCCAAATAAAACGGCTGCGATATGAATCGAAAAAAGAGCGTGCCTACGATTCATATTTATAAGTATTTATATGCAATCTGGAATTAAACTACAGGAACTCGATTTGCCAGCAAAGTCTAGACACAAGGAGTCTGTTTTGGAAAACCAAGTCAAAGCAATACGCATTGAGGAGCATGGCGGCCCTGAAGTGCTGAAATTAGTTTCAGTTGCACTGCCCGCACCGCAAAAAAACGAAGTCACCATACGTCAAAAGGCGGTAGGGCTGAATTTCGTCGATATCTATTTTAGATCAGGTTTGTATCCGCATCCCTTGCCCCATGGTCTGGGTGCCGAAGCCGCGGGCGTCGTCGAGGCGGTGGGAGCGGAGGTAAAGCACCTCAAGGCGGGCGATCGGGTGGCGTATGGCCAAAGCCCTCTGGGCGCTTATGCCGAAGCGCGCAACGTGCCGGCTCATCAGGTGGTCAAGCTTCCCAAAGGCATAAGCTTCGACGACGCGGCCGCGCTGATGTTGAAAGGCCTGACCGTGCAATACCTGTTCCGGCAGACATACCGCCTGCAGGGCGGCGAAACCATACTGTTCCATGCGGCGGCCGGTGGAGTGGGGCTGATTGCCTGCCAATGGGCAAAAGCCTTGGGTGTCAAGCTGATCGGTACCGCATCCAGCCCCGAAAAAGCGGCTCTGGCCAAGGCGAATGGCGCCTGGGAAGTTATCGATTATTCCCGTGAAAATGTGGTCGAGCGCGTCCTGGAACTGACCGGTGGCAAGAAAGTCCCCGTGGTCTACGACGGCGTGGGCAAGGATACATGGCTGGCGTCGCTCGACTCCCTCCAGCCGCGCGGGCTGATGGTCAGTTTCGGGAATGCTTCGGGGCCGGTCGATGGCGTCAACCTGGGAATTCTCGCCAGTAAAGGCTCGCTGTATGTCACTCGTCCTACACTGGGAACCCATGTTCCCACGTACGAAAAATTGCAGGCGGCGGCCGACGAGCTTTTTGGCCTGGTAGGCAAAAAGAAAATCAGCGTGCGTATTGGCCAGCGCTTTGCCTTGAAGGATGCGGGCGCCGCGCAAGTCGCATTGGCGAGCCGTAAAACTACCGGCGGCACCATCCTGACGCTGGACTGACCCTTATTGCCATACCTCTTACGTGGTCGGATGACTAAGTCCGGCCACGGATGGCCTATGCGCGGCTGACCCATGACAATCATTACAGGGGCCCCGCCGTGCCGTGCTACTTGCGGCGGGCTATTTCGCGCAAATTGCTGTATACCGTGCTTTAAATTCCCTGCTGTGGCCTGGTGCACTTTCTGCGGAATCTCGCGCGGGCGCTTTATTAGGGTAATTCATGATTGGTATTCATGATGGTTATGAATATGATGTATAACATCGTACAACATAAAACACAGGTATCTCTGCAGGCTAGAGGTCTGTGCATGAAACATGCATTACACGTTCAATTTCCTCGGCTTGTTGCCGTATTGGGATTTATTCCTTAGCGGCGTCGAGCGTACGCTCGAACTCACCGTTTTCGCTACCGCTTTTGGGCTGGTCATCGGCACTTTGTGCGCCATAGGCAAGCGCAGTCATGCTGCGGTATTGCGCAACGTCTGTGGTGCCTATGTGGAAATTATCCGCAATACACCCTTTATTGTTCAGATTTTTTTATTGTATTTCGGGCTTTCCAGTATTGGGCTGCGTTTACCGGCGATGGTGGCCGCTGTGATAGCCATGGTGATCAACGTCGGCGCCTATAGCGCCGAGATCATCCGGGCCGGGATGGATGCCATTCCGCATGGGCAGATAGAAGCGGCCGAATGCCTGGGCCTGAGCCGTCCCCGCGTATATTGGCATGTGATCCTGCAGCCCGCTGCCGAAAAAATTTATCCGGCGCTGACCAGCCAATTTATTTTGATGATGCTGATGTCATCGATAGCCTCTCAGATATCGGTGGAAGAATTGACTGCGGTGGCCAACCAGATCCAGTCGGAAACTTTCCTGTCGGTTGAAACCTATATTGTCGTGGCGGCGTTCTATTTGATCCTGGCGGTACTGTTGAAGCTGGGTTTCTGGCTGGCTGGCGATTTGATCTTCAAAAGAAAAAGAGCCATAAGAAATGCGCTCAGAAGACAGAGCCAGCAAGCCAAACCGCTGACTTATCAAAGGGGAGTGTAATGCTCGGTTCGTTTACCCTGGCTCATCTTTATTATCTGCTCGATGGTGTGGTCTGGACGCTGGTTTTATCTCTGCTGGCGTTTGTGCTGGGAGGTTTCGCCGGTTTCTTTGTAATGCTGGCGCGCATATCCGAGCATAAATATCTGCGCTGGGCATCGCTGGTTTACGTGCAGCTTCTGCAGGGGATTCCTCTGCTGGTGATTTTATTCCTGGTTTATTACGGCCTGGGGATATTCGGCCTGGAATTGCCCGCTCTGGTGGCCGCCGGCGTGGCACTGATGTTCTATGTCAGCGCGTTTCTGGGGGAAATCTGGCGCGGCTGCGTGGAGTCTGTGGTCAAGACGCAATGGGAAGCCGCCGAGTGCCTGTCTTTCTCGCGATCCCAGACACTGTTCCTGGTAATCATTCCGCAGGCCGTACGTATTTCGCTGCCACCCACCGTGGGCTTTCTGGTTCAAGTGCTCAAGGGGACTTCCCTGGCGTCGGTTATCGGTTTTGTCGAACTGACGCGGGCTGGGCAGGTTATCAATAATTCTATATTCCAGCCTTTCCTGATTTTTGTTCTGGTCGGAATTTTCTACTTCGTGCTGTGCTACCCATTGTCGCGCTGGAGCCGTTATATGGAGAAAAAATTAAATGTCGGTAGTCGTTAAAGTCGATAACATCTTCAAGCGTTTTGGACATGTCGATGTGCTCAAGGGGGTGTCGTTCGAAGTCAATAAAGGCGAAGTGATTGCCATCATAGGGCAGAGCGGTTCCGGCAAGAGCACGGCATTGCGCTGTCTGGACCGTCTTGAAACGATTGATTCGGGTGCCATTGACCTGTGCGGCCATCAACTGAATTCGCCCGGCCTGAATCTGCACAAGCTAAGGCTGGACGTCGGGATCGTTTTCCAGAGCTATAACCTTTTCCCGCATCTCACGGTCGAGCAAAACATTATGCTGGCCCTGAAGCATGTCAAGAAGATGGATCGCAAATCGTGTGAAAAAGTGGCCGCACACGTATTGCGGAAAGTAGGCCTGAGCGAAAAAGCGCTTAATTATCCTGAGCAGCTGTCGGGCGGCCAACAACAGCGGGTGGCGATTGCCCGTTCGTTGGCGATGGAGCCGCAAGTCATGCTGTTCGACGAGGTCACATCGGCGCTCGATCCACAACTGACCGGCGAGGTTCTAAAGGTGATCGAAGATCTGGCCGCCGGTGGCATGACCATGATCCTGGTAACCCACGAAATGGAGTTTGCAAAAAAAATTGCCGATCGAATCATTTATATGAACGAAGGCAAAGTGTGGGAAACCGGGGGCAGTGAAATTCTGGCCAACCCCAGGACGGAAGAGCTGCGGCGTTTTGTCGGCAATGGCCTTTGAAAATTGATCAAAATTCCACAAACGGAGATATCAACATGAAACGAGTAAAAACAATTTTTGGTTCGCTCTTTGCCCTGACGCTGGTTTCCGCCGTCGGCCTGGCCAGTGCGGGCGAGCTTGACCAGATCAAGGCGGCGGGGAAAATCCGTATCGCTGTGGCGATGGGCGTTCCGCTGTTCAGTTATGCCGATGCCAATTTGCAGCCCGCGGGTTCGGATGTCGATACGGCCAAGCTGTTGGCCAAAGACTTGGGTGTGAAGCTCGAGCTGGTTCAGATCACCAACGCGGCGCGTATCCCGACGATCCAGACCGGCAAAGCGGACCTGGCCGTAGCTAATTTATCGGTCACCGACGAACGGAAGAAAGTCATTGATTTTTCTACGCCTTACGCGGCTCTGCAAACAATAGTTGCTGCGCCAAAAGCAGTCAGTATTCACGGTTATGCCGATTTGGCCGGCAAGGACGTAGGGGTTACTCGTGCCACGGTGAATGACAGCACCATTACGAAAATGGCCAAAGGTGCCAATATCAAGCGCTTCGAAGATGATGCCACTTTGATTACCGCCGCGGTGTCGGGCCAGGTGGGCGTGGTGTCGACCCAGGCGCCTCTGATCGGGGAAATCAACAAGAAAACCTCGGGCAAGCCCTTCGAAACGAAATTCGTGATGCAGAACTACATGCTTGGCATCGCTCTGCCTAAAAACAATCCCAAGTTAAAAGAATGGGTTGATGCCTGGGTTGTGGCGAATCTGAAAAACGGCAAATTGAATGAGATTTATAAAAAATATCACGGCGCCGATTTGCCCGAGAGCGTGACCAAGGTCAAATAATTGAGTGACGATCAAAAAATCGACCGTGATTAAAACTCGACCGCATTAAATAATTGGATTACGTCGATATTTCGTAAATAGCGTCTGGGAAATTCCCAGACGCTAACGTAGCGGCGAGTCTGGTGCCCGGCCTGGTTTTTTAACTGTCCAACTTTTGTTTAGTGTATTTTTGGGTCGAGTTGTTTGCGGCATTCTGTTTGTGGCATTCGGTGGTGGATGGGTATTGGTATATAAAGACGCCGTCTATCGGGGCTTGGGGTCAGGGCCGGCACGGCGTGCTTGATCCGGATCTACCTCGTCCAGGCGGGCGTCGGGCGAACTCGCCCAGCCTCGCGAGGCTGGGCTCAGACAGCGCCCGCCGAAAGCCCCCGCCTTCCCTACGGTAGCATCCGGCGCACGCCTTACGCCGGTCCTGACCCCAAGCCCCGATAGGCGGCTCACGTTGCGGCATGCCTGGAATTGCATCATGGGATGCCCGGAATTTACGTGCTTGCGCCCACCGTTAATGGGCCAGCACCCCTAGAACCGTTAACGTGCCCGCACTCATGCCTCCATCACGTCGCCACATCTACCTCGATTGACGACTGGATGTACTAAAAGCACCCACCGCTTCAATGTAGTCTGTGATTGGCTCAACGAGGCTTCCCCAACGTATCCCTCGATGCATTGCCTCAACGTAAGCCGCAGGGTGGGCGGTGCTGTGTAGTCCGGCGGTAGTCCAGCGCCGGGTGCAATGG
>NZ_BAAGUZ010000035.1:0-68884 GCF_054781135.1 Paralcaligenes ginsengisoli | reverse complement strand
CTACACAGCACCGCCCACCCTGCGGCGTCTTTATAGAACTACCGCCCAAAGTACAAAGTAATAAGCTAAAACCTGAACGAACGGCTCAAAAAAAAACGACTGAAACGCATTCAGCGCAGCAAACACTCGAACCAAAAATGCCCTAACGTTCCAGATACTTCAGCTTGTCTTCGACGCCATTCCATTCGTCGGCATCCGCTGGCGGCTTTTTCGAGCGATTGATCATACCCAGGCCAGGTGCCATATCGGCATTAAGCTGGATGAACTGCACTTGGTCTTGCGGCACATCTTCCTCGGCAAAGATCGCGTTCGCGGGACATTCGGGTACGCATACCGCGCAATCTATGCATTCATCGGGGTCGATCATGAGGTAGTTGGGGCCTTCGCGGAAACAATCTACCGGACACACATCGACGCAGTCGGTGTATTTGCATTTGATACAGTTTTCGGTCACGACATGTGTCATTCGGGGGCTCCAGCGTCAATCTTTGCAATGCGAACCATTGCTCTACGGCGTGATTTTACCCAATAAGTAAAGGTAACCACGGATTGACCTGCCGGCAGGTCTGGTCTTTGCCGGCGCACCGGGCGAGACGTCCGCCAAACAAGAGCCCATTGTGCTATGGTAGCTAAAAGGATTTATGCGCATCGATGATTATCACCTCGCTACTCGACTCCGATCTCTATAAATTTTCCATGATGCAGGTTGTGTTGCATCATTTTCCGGCCGCCCAGGTCGAGTACCGCTACAAATGCCGTACGCCAGGTATCAATCTCAGTGCGTACCTGGACGAAATTCGCGCCGAAATACACAGCTTGTGTCAACTGAGATTTACCGAGGAAGAACTCGGCTACCTGCGCGGCTTGCGTTTCATCAAGAGCGACTTTGTCGATTTTCTCGGACTGTTCCACTTGCCCGAAAAGTGCATCTCCATCACCGAGGGAGCGATACCCGGCGAAATCGACATTACGGCAAAAGGGCCGTGGCTGCATACGATCCTGTTTGAAATCCCCGTACTGGCCATTGTCAATGAAGTGTATTTTCGCAATACATGCCGCGAACCCGCCTGGGTCGAGGGGCGCAAGCGATTGCAGTCGAAAATGCATCTGGTCACCGATGATCCGGCAATGGCCGGTTTCCGGGTGGCCGAATATGGCACGCGCCGGCGATTTTCCAAGCAGTGGCACGAAGAGGTCGTGACCACCATGAAAGCCCAGATGGGGCCGAATTTTGCCGGAACGAGCAATGTCTGGTTTGCCATGAAGCATGGCGTAACGCCTTTGGGCACGATGGGGCATGAATACTTGCAGGCGTGCCAGGCACTGGGGCCGCGCCTGCGCGACTCGCAGGTGTTTGCTCTTGAGGTCTGGGCCAAGGAATACCGCGGCGACTTGGGCATCGCGCTGTCGGATGTCTACGGCATGGACGCCTTTTTGCGCGATTTCGACATGTATTTCTGCAAGCTTTTCGATGGGGCGCGGCACGATTCCGGCGACCCTTTCCTGTGGGGCGAGCGGCTACTGGCGCACTATACGGCCAATCGAACCGATCCGCGCACCAAGACTCTGGTGTTCTCCGATAGCCTGACCATTCCGCGCGCCATTGAGCTGGCCCGACGTTTTGCCGGACGATGCAAGGTGTCGTTCGGGATCGGTACCAACCTGACCAACGATCTGGGCCACGAACCCCTGCAAATCGTCATGAAGATGGTGCGTTGCAACGATCAGCCGGTTGCGAAGGTATCGGATGCGCCCGAAAAAACCATGTGCGACGATCCGGCTTATCTGGCTTACCTGCGGCATGTATTCAAGCTGCCGCCCGCGTGATGTCATATGCCTGGTTTGCGCCTGCGCGAGCGGCGCTTGCCGAATCTGCGGCGGCGACCTACTATCACGAACCTGATTCGGGAATCGGTGTTCCGGTGGACACCGATCTTACTTTTCAATCAATACGGAGAACACGATGAGCGACATCAAGCGCGTCAATACGGGAAAACGCATGTCGGATGCGACGATTTTCAATGGGGTGGTGTATCTGGCGGGGCAGGTTGCCGATGACGATACACTTGATATCGAAGGCCAGACCAAGCAGGTATTGGCCACGATCGACCGTTTGCTGGCCGAGGCCGGCACCGACAAGACCCGTATTCTTAGAACCCAGATCTTTCTGGCCAACATCGTCGAGTTCAGCGGCATGAACAAGGCATGGGATGCCTGGGTGCCCGCGGGCCACGCGCCAGCGCGTGCCACCACCGAAGCGCGCCTGGCCAGCCCGGACTACAAGGTTGAAATCATGGTGACCGCGGCGCTGTAGGCGGTTCGAGCGGACGGCCACCAGGGCCGCCCCTACACCAGCAGGGCGGCCAGCGTGCCGCCCAGTGTTTCACATAAGGCCCGGTCTTCGGGCTTTATGTTTTTGGGGGCGGCGATTCGTTCGGGTGTTTGAGCATCGGTGTGGACTATGAGCGCGGGTGCGATGGCTTGCAGCCGCCATCCGGTGCATATGCGTTCGGCCTGGCGGACGGCCGAGCTGCCGTCGCTGCCGGCGCTGATCAACAGGGCGTAGGGCCGGCCGTTGAGTTGATCCAGTACGGCATAGTAGTTGCGGTCGAAGAATTCTTTCATGGCGCCGCTCAGGGCGGCGAGGTTCTCCGGGGCACAGAATATAAAACCACTGGCTTGCAGAAGGTCGGGGGCCTGCGTTTCATGAGCGGGCTTTATTACAATATCGAGTTGCGGGCCGGCCTGCAGTTCCTTCAATACGGCCTGGGCGCCACCGCGCGCGGCTTCGGCCATTTGCAGGGCGGCGCCTGTGCGTGAATGCCACACAATAAGCAGGCTTTTTTTGCTGGAAGAATCCATGATTGCCGATTCGCTATCGTTTGCCAGACACGCTAGTATAGAGTGGCCTGGACACACATCCCTGATGTCATTGATTGGTTTGCGCAGTATCCACTATGTCTACGATTGCACCTCCCACTAACGATTTACTGCCTTTCGATGCCGATTGGCTGGCGCAGGCTTGCGCCGATCTCGATCCGGCGGGACGGGCGCTGGTCGAACAGGCCGCTGCCTGGGTGCGCGAACCGCTCAAGGGCTTGCGGGCAAGCACCGGAGAACCTTTGGCCGAGCACAGCGCCGCCGTGGTGCGCATACTGGCCGAATTGGGTACGGATGCCGTGACGCGTGCCAGCGCCCTTATTACGGTCATGCCGGTCGAGGCATCGGAATCGATGGCCAGCGCCAAGCAGAATCCTTTGCTCAAGACCTTCGGCGCCGAAGTGGTGTCGCTGGTGCAAGGAACGCGCGCCTTGCTGCGTTTGAGCCATCTGGCCGGACAATCGAACGACGATTCGGCAACGGCCGGCGATCAAAAGGAAATGCAGCGCAAAATGTTGCTGGCCATGGCCGCCGATCTGCGTATTGTCTTGATGCGCCTGGCTTCGCGCCTGCAATCCCTGCGCTGGCATGCCAGCTCCAAAACTCCTTGTCCGGTGGAGTTCGCGCGCGAGACCATGGAGCTCTATACCCCTTTGGCCAATCGCCTGGGAATCTGGCAGATCAAATGGGAAATGGAAGATCTTGCATTCCGGTTTCTGGAGCCCGACACATACAGGGCCATTGCTCGCCAGCTCGAGGAAAAGCGCGGTGAACGCGAAGCTTTCATCCGTGCCGCCGTGGACCGCCTGCACGCGGCCCTTGAAGATGCTCATATCGCGGCCGAAGTCACGGGGCGTCCCAAGCATATATACAGCATATGGAACAAGATGCGCATCAAGCATCTCGACTTCAATCGCTTGTTCGATCTGCGCGCCTTGCGAGTCATTGTCGACGATGAGCGCAGCTGTTATGCGGTTTTGGCACTCGTCCACTCGCTGTGGACACCGGTGTCCGACGAATTCGACGACTACATTTCCCGGCCCAAGCCTAACGGCTATCGCTCTTTGCATACAGTCGTCGCCGATAGCGAAGGCAAGCCTTTTGAAATCCAGATCCGTACCTATGAAATGCATCAGTTTGCCGAGTACGGCATGGCGGCGCATTGGCGCTACAAAGAGTCGGGCGCCAAAGGCGGCCAGCAGGCGGCAGCCAGCGGTTACGACCGGAAAATCGCCTGGATGCGTCAATTGCTGGCCTGGGACAAAGAAGGCGCCGCACCGGAGCAGCAGGCCGCCATGGCTGCTCCGGCGGCTACCGTATCCGCAGACCGTATTTATGTGATGACGCCGCAGGCGCGGGTCATCGAGCTTCCGGCTGGCGCCACGCCGATCGATTTTGCCTACTACCTGCATACGGATTTGGGGCATCGCTGCCGCGGCGCTCGGGTCGACGGGCAAATGGTGCCCTTGCTCACCCAGCTTTGCACGGGGCAAACCGTTGAGATCATCGCCGCCAAATCGGGCGGTCCGTCGCGCGACTGGCTGAACCCACAACTGGGCTTTCTGGCCAGTCCGCGTTCGCGCGCCAAGGTGCGGGCATGGTTTAACGCGGTCGAACTGCAACAGCGTATATCGCAAGGCCAGGCCCTGGTCGAAAAAGAACTGCAACGCCTGGGCAAAACCGCTATCAACCTGGAGCAGTTGGCGCAGCAACTGGATTTTGCCCGAGCCGACGACCTGTATGTCGCGGTGGCCAAAGAAGAGTTCAGCCTGCGCCAGATCGATTACGTACTCAAAGAGCCGTCGGCTGCCGCGACCGCCCCGGTCGCGAAGCTCAATTATTCGAGCGGCGCGGACAATGTCGTGAAAACCGGCAAAAGCGGGGTGCTGGTGGTGGGTGTCGGCTCGCTCATGACGCAACTGGCCCGTTGCTGCCGCCCCGCGCCGCCCGACTCGATCGCGGGGTTCGTGACGCGAGGCCGCGGCGTATCGATACATCGACACGATTGCCCGGCTTATGCGGCGCTGGCCTTGCGCCAGCCCGAGCGCGTCATTGATGTCGGCTGGGGTGACACCGGCGAATCCGTTTATCCGATCGACATCAGCGTGCGGGCGCAGGATCACTCCAGCCTGCTGCGCGATATATCCGAAGTCTTTGCGCGGCTGCGCCTGAGCGTGGTGGGGGTCAACACACAGAGCCGCCGTTCGCTGGCGCACATGATTTTTACCATCGAGGTAAAAAACGGTGAACAGATTGTGCGCGCGCTTGCTGCGCTGAACGAACTTTCGGGAGTCAGCGCCAGCCGGCGTTGATGGCTTGGCGCCTGCTGCGCGCGTTTATTTCGAGCTGAATTTGCGCTACCCTGTATTCGTGGCCCCGCGCTGCTAAAATGGCGGATTGCATTCGATTCGTCTGCCGCGCCAGCGCTGCAACAATATTGCGTAACCTGAGAGTAATTCCTTGAAATCTTACAGCTTGCCCGATAGCCAGGGGCATTTTGGCCGATACGGCGGTTCCTTCGTCGCCGAGACTCTGGTGCACGCGCTCGACGAGCTGCGCGAGGCCTACGACAAGTACCGGACCGACCCTGAATTCCTGAATGAATTCGCCTACGAGTTGAAGCATTTTGTCGGGCGCCCCAGCCCCGTTTACCATGCAAAGCGCTGGTCGGAACGGCTGGGCGGCGCGCAAATCTGGTTCAAGCGTGAAGATCTCAATCACACGGGCGCCCATAAAATCAACAATTGCATAGGCCAGATCCTGTTGGCGCGGCGCATGGGCAAACCGCGCATCATTGCCGAAACCGGCGCAGGCCAGCACGGGGTGGCCACGGCAACGGTTGCGGCGCGCTACGGCCTTGAGTGCGTGGTCTACATGGGCAGCGAGGATGTCAGGCGCCAGGCTTCCAATATGTATCGCATGAAGCTGCTGGGCGCTACAGTGGTGCCGGTCGAATCCGGCTCGCGTACGCTCAAGGATGCCCTGAACGAAGCCATGCGCGATTGGGTCACGAATGTCGAGAACACGTTCTACATCATTGGAACCGTGGCCGGGCCTCATCCGTATCCCATGATGGTGCGCGACTTTCAATCGATCATCGGTACGGAATGCCTGGAGCAGATGCCGGCCAATGCCGGCCGGCAGCCCGATTACGTGGTGGCGTCGGTGGGGGGCGGATCCAACGCCATGGGCATTTTTTATCCGTACATCGACGACGAAAACGTGCAACTGATTGGTGTCGAAGCCGCAGGCGAGGGCTTGCAGTCCGGACGCCATGCGGCGTCCTTGAATGCTGGCTCCGTCGGGGTGCTGCACGGCAACCGCACCTACGTCATGCAGGATGAAAACGGGCAAATCCAGGAAACCCATTCCATTTCCGCCGGTCTCGATTATCCGGGCGTCGGGCCCGAGCATGCGTGGCTGAAGGACAGCGGCCGTGCCCAGTACGTGGGAGTCACGGATCAAGAGGCGCTGGCCGCCTTTCACGATTGCTGCCGCACTGAAGGCATCATGCCGGCCCTCGAGTCCTCGCATGCCATTGCCCATGCGGTGCGTCTTGCGCCTACGCTGGGTAAAGACAAGATCATTCTGGTCAATTTGTCGGGACGTGGCGACAAAGACATGCACACCGTGGCCGACTATAGCGGCATCAGTCTGTGAAGGAAGGACGCTTGAACATGAATTCCCCGATCGATCGGCTGCAGGCTGCGTTTAAAAAGAATGCCGGCCGAACCGCCCTGATCCCCTACATTACTGCCGGCGATCCCTCAATACGGGCTACGCCTCGCCTGATGCATGCGCTGGTCGAGGCCGGGGCCGATGTGCTTGAGCTGGGCGTGCCGTTTTCCGATCCCATGGCCGATGGCCCGGTCATTCAGCGCGCCGCTGAAAGAGCGATAGCGCGGGGGGTTGGCCTGACCCAGGTCCTGGCCATGGTGGCCGAGTTCCGGCTCCACGACACGCAGACTCCCGTTGTGCTGATGGGCTATGCCAATCCCATCGAACGCATGGGGCAGGCCGTGTTTGCCGCGGCCGCGCAGCGGGCTGGCGTCGATGGCGTGCTGGTGGTGGATTATCCGCCCGAAGAAATCAGCGAGTTTGCGCTCGAGCTCGATGCCGCAGGCATTGCGCCTATTTTTCTGCTGGCGCCGACCTCCACCGAAGAACGCATCAAGAAGGTTGCGGGGGTGGCTCGCGGCTATGTGTATTACGTGTCCCTGAAAGGGGTGACGGGTGCCGGCCATATCGATACCGACGACGTAGCCCGGCATGTAGCCGAGATCCGCCGCCATGTTTCGGTGCCGGTCGGTGTAGGGTTCGGCATACGCGACGCCGACAGCGCCAAACGCCTGGCGCGGGTGGCCGATGCGGTGGTCATAGGCAGTAAGCTGATTGAAACCATGGAAGCGGCTGTTGCCGCCGCCTCGCCCAGGCAGGCCGGCAACGATGGCGGCGAATACAGCGACGAGGCCGCCATCGTTGCGGCCAAGACCTGGCTGAGCGGAATACGCCATGCGCTGGATCAGGTTTAATTATCCGCAGGAACTCAGGTAAAAGAACAACGGGTTCGATTGAAAATCGAACCTCATCAAGAGGGATACACAATAATGAGCTGGCTTGAAAAAATTCTGCCTCCACGAATCAACCGCAATAACGATGCCAGCGCGCGCCGTGTTCCCGAGGGTCTTTGGGTAAAGTGCCCCGCTTGCGAAGCGGTGCTTTATAACGAAGATCTGGCGGCCACGCTGCATGTCTGTCCCAAGTGCAGCTATCACATGCGGATAGGCTCCAGGGCTCGTATCGAAGCTTTGCTGGATGCGGAAGGCCGGGTCGAGATCGGTTCCGATATACGCCCGGTCGATCCCCTCAAATTCAAGGATACGCGCAAATATACCGAGCGCGTCGCCGAGGCGAGCAAGCAAACCCAGGAGTCCGACGCCATGGTCGTCATGAGCGGCAGCATCCTGGCGGTGCCGGTGGTGCTGGCCTGCTTCGAGTTCGACTTCATGGGCGGGTCCATGGGGTCCGTGGTAGGCGAGCGCTTTTCGCGAGGCGTCCAGGAAGCCATCAAGAATCGCACCCCGTTTATTTGCGTGGCCGCGTCGGGTGGGGCGCGCATGCAAGAAAGCCTGTTTTCTCTTATGCAAATGGCCAAGACCAATGCCATGCTGACCCGTCTGTCGGCCGCCGGGCTGCCGTTCATCAGCATACTGACCGATCCCACCATGGGTGGCGTGTCGGCCAGCTTTGCCTTCATGGGCGATGTGGTGATGGCCGAACCCAAGGCCCTGATCGGTTTTGCCGGGCCCCGGGTCATCGAGCAGACCGTACGGGAAAAATTGCCCGAAGGGTTTCAGCGTTCGGAATTCCTGCTGGAAAAAGGCGCCATCGACATGGTGGTCGATCGCCGTCAAATGCGCACTGAACTGGCAAATCTGCTGGCGCTGCTGACCCGTCAGCCGGCCGACGTCGTTGCCAAGGCAAACTAGGTTTTTCCAGCCTGGCTGATGCGGGCATGCGGCGCGCGTGCGCTGCGTCCGAAACGAAACGGGCGGCATTGTTCGGCAACTACACCATGCGTACTGCTTTTCCCTACGACTATAACCGGGTCGAATCCGAGGTTCTAGCTCATGTGCCGGACTGGCGGGCCATGAATTTCGACGCAGTCGTGGCTATTGCGCGGGGTGGCCTGGTTCCCGCCACCATGGCGGCAAGCTCGCTGTCTTTGCCTTTGTATGCGCTGGGATACCAGCGCCGGAACCGGTCCGTGCATTGGTTCACGGCCGGCTCTCCGAAGGCGGGAGCACGGCTGCTGCTGGTTGAGGATGTAGCGGGGCGCGGCACCACTCTGCTGGATTGCCGCGATTTTCTTGCGCAGGCCGGCTACAGCCTTATCGTGTTTGCGCTGGCCTACGATGACGAGTCCCGTATCCGGCCAGATTTTGGCTTGAGGATTCCGCAAGGCTATGGCGCCCGATTTCCCTGGGAGCGCGAATCCATGACAGCCGCCTTTGCCGCCACGCGCAATGCGCCGGATCGGCCCGAACACGACTATGCTTCGTGGGCAACCGATCTGGACGGAGTGCTGGTGCCCGACTTGCCGTCTCGGCTTTACGACGATACGCTGGATGTTGCCCTGGCGCTGCGTGACACGCTGGCGCCTTGCATAAGCCGGCCGCCGATCGACCTGTCGCAGCTTACCGTCATTACGGGCAGGCCGGAGCAGGATCGGGCACGAACCGCAGAGTGGCTGGGCCGTCACGGATTCAATGGCCCATTGCTGATGCGCGATCCGTCTCGGTATAGCCCTCAGGACACAGCCCGCCACAAGGCCGATTGCCTGCTCCGGCATTGCCACACCCATTTCATCGAAAGCGATGCGGCGCAGGCGATTGAAATTGCGCGCCGTGTTCCGGTGGGGCGCATATTCTGGTGGGATGGCCTGCAGGCCGTAGCGATACACGCGCAAACAGCCAAGCCGCTGGCCCTGGCCTGAGACAGGCCATCGGCCGCTCGTCTGGCGGATGCCGCGGTTGTGTCTGGCACAAACGATACAGCCCCTGCGTCGCGTGACGCAGGGGCTGTATGTTTTTACGACTTAACCCTTAACCCGCGTGGGTTTCAACCTGTTCCAGCGCTTCTTCGCGAGAAGCCTGGTCGCGGGGTTTGCGGGCACGGCCCAGGCGAACCGGGGCTGCGGGCGCGGGGGCTTGATAGCCAGCCTTGGTTTCGATCCATTCCATCCCGGCGGCAACGACAGTATCGCGCAGCAAGGTGCTATTGCCGGCCTCTGCCGTTGTGCCAAGGACTATGGCCTCGACCGGAGCCGGGCTTGCCGCGACGGTTGCCGTTTGAACTGGTGGTTCGACCGGGCTTGCCGCGGGCGGCGCTACCTCGGGGGCAGCTTCTTCGTGACTGGCTGCGGCTGTGACGTGTTCCGCCGGGGCCTCCGCCGGCTGTGGCGCGACTTCGGCTGTGTGGACATGTTCCGCGTGTATCGCTTTTTCGATGGACTCCGGCGATATGGTATGCACGGGAGCTTCGACCGGTTCCGCCGAAACGGCGGAGACGGCCGAGACGGCCGGTGCGAAGCCCGCGGGTTCCTCGGCGAGGACGGCGGGGAACGCGCCCAGAGTGGCTGCGGCCACCGGGAGTGCCGTCGGGTTGAATGACGGCGTTTCGTGCGCCACGAAATGGGTGTGCGCCTGGGCCGGTGTTTCAGGCGATTCGCTGCCGGTAGACTCGGCGCCGCCTGCTTCGGAACCACGACGGCCGCGACGGCTGCGACGGCGACGGCGTTTGCGTTCGGGATCGAGCTGTTCGTTCTCGGCATCTGGCGCCATGGCGGCCGAAACGATTTCGGCATCCTGCTGCGGGATGTCTTCGGTGCGCGGAAGTGTTTCAGCTACAGGACGATCTTCGGCCGCAATAGAGGCTGCTGCCGTGGTATCCAGAACTTGGGTTTCAGCCGGGTTTTCCTCGCGGCGGCGGCCGCGGCCGCGACGATTGCGACCGTTGCGATTGCCCGTGGAGGTGTCGCCGGTGTCGGCCTGTTCGGCCGGACGTTGCTCGGACCTGGGTTTGTTGTCGTCGATATCAGTTTCACTGCGACGGGCGTTGCGTACCGGCTGGCGGCGGGTTTCATCGACGCTGTTTTCCAGATTGTCCGGGCGGCGATTGCCGCGGCGCTGGCGATTGCGGTCGCCGCCTTCATGGCTGCGTTCGCGTCGATCGGTGCCGCGCGCGGTTTTGTTGCGGCTGGCCGATGAGCGAGTATCGCTGGTTTCCGTCTTGGATTCGGGTGTGGCCGGCGTGCTGGAACTTGTAATCCAGTTCATGAAACGCTTGAACAGGCCGGTGCCGCTGGCTTTTTCCGCCGTGGCTCGCTCGGGGGTGGATGTCACTGGAGCGGGTTGGGCTGGGGTAATGCCTTTGACCAGCGCTTCGGGGCGCGCCTTGGTTTCCTGTTCTTTGGGAGCCCAGGTGACTTCTGTACTGGGGCTTTGGGCCAGTTCGAAGCTGGTCTTGATTTCTTCGAGGCGAGGGTCGTCGTGGCGCAGGCGTTCGATGTGGTGGTGCGGGGTTTCAAGATTCTTGTTGGGGATGAGAACCAGGTTGACCTTTAGGCGCGACTCGATCTTGGTGATGTCGCCGCGCTTCTCGTTGAGCAGGAAGGTGGCCACATCGACCGGCACCTGGGCGTGCAGCGCCGCCGTGTTCTCTTTCATGGCCTCTTCCTGCAAGAGGCGCAGGACGTGAAGGGCACTGGATTCGGCGTCGCGAATGACACCGGTGCCGTTGCAGCGCGGGCAGGTGATGTGCGAGCCTTCGTTCAGGGCCGGCCGCAGACGCTGGCGTGACAATTCCATTAGGCCGAAGCGGGAAATCTTGCCCATCTGGACACGAGCCCGATCGAAATGCAGGGCGTCGCGCAGGCGCTGTTCGACGGCGCGCTGGTTTTTGCCTTCTTCCATATCGATGAAATCGATGACGATCAGGCCGCCCAGGTCGCGCAGGCGCAATTGGCGAGCCACTTCGTCGGCGGCTTCGAGGTTGGTGCGCAGCGCGGTTTCTTCAATGTCGGCGCCGCGGGTCGAGCGTGCCGAGTTCACGTCGACCGCAACCAGTGCTTCGGTATGATCGATGACGACCGAGCCGCCCGAAGGCAGTTCTACGGTACGCGAATAGGCTGTTTCGATCTGGTGTTCGATCTGGAACCGTGAAAACAGCGGAACGTCGTCGCGATAGACTTTGACGCGCTGGACATTGTCGGGCATGACCACGCTCATGAAGGCGGTGGCCTGCTCGGCGATGTCGTCGGTATCGATGAGAATTTCGCCAATTTCAGGCGAGTAGTAGTCGCGTATGGCCCGAATGACCAGGCTGGATTCGAGGTAAATCAGGATGGGGGCGGCATTGTCGCGGGCAGCGGTATCGATCGCGCTCCAGAGCTGCATCAGGTAGGACAAGTCCCATTGCAGTTCTTCGACATTGCGGCCTATGCCGGCGGTACGGGCAATGATGCTCATGCCGCTGGGGATATCGAGCCGCTCCATGGTTTCGCGCAATTCCTGGCGGTCTTCGCCCTCGACGCGGCGCGAGACGCCGCCGCCGCGCGGATTGTTGGGCATCAATACCAGGTAGCGGCCGGCCAGCGAAATAAAAGTGGTAAGCGCCGCGCCCTTGTTGCCGCGCTCTTCCTTTTCCACCTGGATGATCAGTTCCTGGCCTTCGCTCAGGGCGTCTTGTATGCGTACGGTACGTACGTCGACACCTTCCTTGAAGTAGGTGCGGGCAATTTCCTTGAAGGGCAGAAAACCGTGGCGGTCTTCGCCGTAGTTGACGAAGCAGGCTTCGAGGCCCGGTTCGATGCGGGTAATGACCCCCTTGTATATATTGCCCTTGCGCTGCTCGCGGCCAGCGGCTTCGATGTCGAGGTCTATGAGTTTTTGACCATCGACAATCGCAACGCGTAGTTCTTCTTGGTGCGTTGCATTAAACAACATTCGTTTCATGAGTGTTTTTCTCCGTAGTCATGGCGCACCGTTTATCGGCGCACGACCGCGGGTCACTCGGTGTGTGGCGCTTAATCGAGCAGTACAGGAGGGCTAGGCTGACGACGTCAGGTAGTACCCACCTTCAGGTCAGGTAGGCACGGCATGCCTCAGGGCACGCAGTTCGGTCAGCAGGAGGGTCAGGTTCACAATTGTGGTTGACAAAAAAGATGCTGGAACGGCAGACGCGTGTGTAAGTTCGCGGCTGGTGCATTAAACAATGACTTTACTTGCAAGAGCTTCAGCGCCGCACGCGGTTGATAGTCGATCTGTATTGCCAGCGGGCACATGTGCCACACCACTGTCGAGCAGACCAGGACTAGCCCGGCGACCTAATGACCCAGAAGCTGAAACTCAGGCAGTACAATATGGCCTTGTTTGCTTAACGGAGACGCATCCATTGCATCTCTACGTCAGCAATTTTTCAGCTTCTATAGGCTGATGTGGATTATATGCCGCTTTTCCCTATGCGCAAACCCGAAAATCATAAAGACTCCACTCCTATAGTGCGTTTTGTCGAAATCGACACCGAACAGGCCGGGCAGCGAATCGATAATTTTCTGCTGCGCTTGTGCAAAGGCGTGCCCAAAAGCCACTTGTACAAGGCGCTGCGCCACGGCGAAGTGAGGGTCAACAAAGGGCGCATTTCGGCCGACTATCGCCTTGAACTGGGCGATACCGTGCGCATACCCCCTTTGCGTCTGCCGCAGGCCGGGGAAGCCAAAGCCGTTCCGCCGGCCGCATTTCCCGTTGTTTTCGAAGACGAAGCCCTGATCCTTGTCAACAAGCCAGCGGGGGTCGCGGTTCATGGCGGCAGCGGAGTGGCATTCGGGGTCATCGAACAGATGCGCGCCGCGCGGCCCGATGCGCCGTTTCTGGAACTGGCCCATCGTCTGGATCGGGAAACATCGGGCCTGCTGATGATCGCCAAGAAACGCTCCGCGCTGGTGGCGTTGCACCAGATGATGCGCGAGGGGCGGGGGCGCAAGCATTACCTGGCGCTGGTGGTCGGCGACTGGGTCAACGACAAGCAGCATTTGCGCCAGCCCTTGCTCAAATGGCTGACCGCCTCGGGCGAACGGCGCGTCAAGGTCGATGCCGAGGGCAAGGCAGCCCATACTATTATTACGCTGCAAAAGCGTTTCGGGCGCTTCAGCCTGCTGGGAGCCGAACTGCGCACCGGGCGCACCCACCAGATACGCGTGCACCTGGCTGCGGCGGGCTACCCGATCGTCGGCGACGACAAATACGGCCCTGACGAGGTTCGAGCAAAATTCAGCCGCTTGGGGTTTAATCGCATGTTCCTGCACGCCTGTCGTCTGGAAATTCCTCACCCTTTGACCGGTGAAGAACTGGTCTTCGAAGCTGGCTTGCCGCCGGCCTGTGAACAGATTCTGGCCGGCCTGGAGCAAAATTCGTGAAGCGTTATGCGGCTGTAGTCTTCGATTGGGATGGAACCGTCATGGATTCCACTCATAGCATCGTGGCGGCCATGCAGGCCGCCTGCATCGACCTTGGGCTGCCGGTGCCGGCTTCCGCCGATGCCAGTTGGGTAATCGGCCTTTCCCTGGAAAGCGCACTTTATCGCGCCGTTCCAACCTTGACCCATGAACAGATGCCTTTGTTTTTGCAGCGATATCGGGTGCATTTCCTGACGCGCGATCCGGATATCAAATTGTTCGATGGCATTCTCGGTTTGTTTTCGAGCCTGCGGGAGCGCCAGGTGCGGCTGGCGGTCGCCACGGGCAAAAGCCGGGTAGGGCTGGATCGTGCCCTGAACAGCATGAATCTGCGCGAGCAGTTCGCGGCTACGCGCTGCGCCGACGAGTCCAGCAGCAAGCCGCACCCTGGCATGCTGCTGGAAATCATGGACGAGCTCGACCTCAAGCCCGAACAGCTTATTATGGTGGGCGACACCATTCACGATATCCAGATGGCAAGCAATGCCGGAGTCGACAGCATGGCCGTCACTTATGGCGCCCACGACAAGCAGACGCTTGTCGCGGCCGAACCCACGGTTTTGGTCCCCGGCGTCAGGGAAATGCAGGCCTGGCTCATGGATCGGGTCTAAGACGGCACAGTTTTGCATCCAAATGGTGCTGTCGGACGTATATCTGGTATGGAATGCCGAAAAAGGTATTCAAAACACGCGCCGCAAGGAATAATCGTCTGCATAAGTGCGTATACAGGGTGTCCGTTGCGTCGCAAACGGTTGATGAGCGGGCAGTGCTCCAGCCTGAATCCTCGTCCCGATCGCGGTGAACTTCCACCGCCGCGGCGCATCCAATCAGGATCCAGCACTGCGTTTCACGAGGAATATCATGCCCAGATTCAAAATCCCCTCAATAACATCCTCCGAAATAACTCCGGAGTCGGTCTGGCTGGCGCGCCGCCACTGGATGCGCCAGCTTGGCCTGGGCGCCCTGGCCCTGGGTGCCGAGGGATTGTTGCCAGCCATGGCGGCCGGTTCGGGAACGGCAGCCGGCGCCTTTGCCGGGACGCCAAACCCCAAGTACCAGCTTATGGAAAAGCTTACGTCCGAAAAAGATGTCAGTTCTTACAATAATTTCTACGAGTTCGGCACCGGCAAAAGCGATCCCGCCGAATATGCTGGCGCAATGAAGACCAGCCCGTGGAAGGTGCTTGTCGAGGGAGAGGTGGCCAAACCTCGTACCTTCGATATCGACGATCTGCGCAAGCTCGCGGCCATGGAAGAGCGGGTGTATCGGATGCGCTGCGTAGAGGCGTGGTCCATGGTGATCCCCTGGGAGGGTTATTCCTTGGCCACCCTGCTCAAACAGGTTGAGCCCACCAGCAAGGCTAAGTACGTGGAGTTTGTAACAGATGTGCAGCCGGATGCCATGCCTGGCCTGGGCGATCGCATTATCGATTGGCCCTATGTCGAGGGACTGCGCATCGATGAGGCCATGAATCCGCTGACCATGCTGGTATTCGGGGTTTACGGCAAGACGCTGCCCAACCAGAACGGCGCGCCCATGCGGGTGGCCATTCCCTGGAAATATGGTTTCAAGTCGGGTAAATCCATTGTAAAGATCCGTTTGACCGAACAGCAGCCTGATACCAGTTGGGCGAAGATTGCGCCGACCGAGTACGGTTTCTACGGCAACGTCAACCCTGGCGTGCCTCATCCGCGCTGGAGCCAGGCCACCGAACGGCGTATTGGCAGCGGCCTGTTTGCTCCACGGACGCAAACCCTGATGTTCAACGGTTATGGCGAGCAGGTGGCTTCACTCTACCAGGGCATGGATCTGAAGCGTTACTTTTAGCTTGTAATCATTTTTGATCCAGCTCCACCTTTACTCCAGCACATACCCGGGCTGCCATCGATGCCATCTACTCTTTCCGATTCCGTCAATGCCGCCCCTGCGCGCGCCGAGCTCGATCTGGCGTCCGCCAGGCCGGCGCCCAAATCCGAAGGCCGCGCGGCGGCGAGCCGCGCCCCGAACTGGACGGCGGCGCAAGTGGGGCGCGTCAAGCCGCTGATTTTCCTGTTGATGCTTTATCCCGTGTTCCGATGGGTGGTTCTGGGCCTGAACGATGGACTCACGGCAAATCCTCCGGAATTCCTGATCCGTTCATCGGGTGTGTGGGCGCTGGTCGCCCTGTGCCTGACTTTGGCTGTTACGCCGTTGCGCCGGCTCATTGGCCAGCCGGCGCTGATACGGTGCCGCCGGATGCTGGGCCTGTTTGCCTTTTTCTATACGGTCTTGCATTTGCTGGGCTGGGCCTTGTGGGAACGAGGCTGGTCGCTGGTTTCGATGTGGGACGATGTGGTGCAGCGCACTTTTATCACGATAGGCATGCTGGCGTTCATACCTATGCTGGCGCTGGCTTTTACATCCACGCAGGGTTGGATGCGGCGCCTGGGGCGCCGCTGGCAATTTTTGCATCGCAGCATCTACGCGATAGCGGCTTTGTCGGTATGGCATTTTTGGCTGATACGGGCCGGCAAGAACAATTTCTTCGAGCCTTATGCCTATGGGGTGATCCTGGCGGTGCTGCTGCTGGTTCGCCTGGGTTATTTTATTAAGAATCAAAGGTCTTGATGGGGGTAAGGGAGGCTATTGTGGTCGCTTGGGTTGATTTGTGTTCTTAAGACGCCGCAGGGTGGGCGGTGCAGTGCAGTCCGGCACGTCCAGCGGTCGTGGCGCTTGCGCGCCCCGACTGCCCGGGTCTGCCTCGTCCAGGCGGGCGTCGGGCCAACTCGCGCCGCCCCGCGCTGCGGGGCGTCACTCAAACAGGGCCCGCCGAAAGCCCCCGCCTTCCCTTCGTCAGCACCCGGCGCTGGACTACCGCCGGACTACACAGCACCGCCCACCCTGCGGCTGCGTTACGGGAATGCATAGAGAGAAGCATTGAGGTCATGCATTGAGGTATACATGGCCACGTGATCGAGGCATGGGTGCGGGCACGTTAATGCCAGGCTTCCCGTAACGTCATTCCAGGCATGCCATTACGCGAGCCGTCTATCGGGGATAAGGTCAGGACCGGCGTAAGGCGTGCGCCGGATTTAGCTCGGCAAGGCGGGGGCAGTCGTCGGGCGCTGTCTGAACGGAGCCTCGCGTGCGAGGCGCAGTGAGTTCGACCGACGCCCGCCTTGCCGAGCTAAATCCGGATGAAGCACGCCGTGCCGGTCCTGACCTTATCCCCGATAGACGGCGTCTTCAAATACCAATCCACCGAATCCCGTAAACAACTTGAACCAAAAATGTTCCAGGACTGCTCGTAGCTCAGGCCTGGTTCGAGCGGCCGCGGAGCTTGAGGAGGCGAACAGTCGAGACTGTTTACAAACGCGATAGGCGGTCAAGGCAAGGCTTTCAATATGGCGAGTGTTTCGGCATCGGGCACGCCGTTGTGGCGCCTTGGGCGATAGTGCATCTGGAAGGCCGCGATGACATTTTTGGTGGCGCGGTCCGGCACGCCGCTGTTTGGCACCTGGTAGCCCACGCGCCTCAGCTGCTTCTGGACCCAGTGCATATTGGGCAGGCCGTGCCGCCTGAAGCGGCGCTGGAATTTGCGCGCCTGAGCCTCGTCATACCAGCGTCCGATACCGGCCTGGGCAAGCTGCTTCCAGGGGAACATCGGGCCGGGATCGGTCTTGCGCTGCGGGGCGATATCGCTATGGCCCACGATATTGAAGGGTTTGATCTGGTGGCGCTCGATAATGCCTTTGAGCAAAACGGTGAGAGTCGCGATTTGCGCAGGCGTGTAGGGCGCCCAATGGGAGCCTTGCGGGCCGGCATTGACGATTTCGATGCCGATCGAGCTCGAGTTCAGGTGGTTGCGGCCGTACCATTCGCTTGCCCCCGCGTGCCAGGCGCGACGGCTTTCATCCACCAGTTGGTAAACATGAGGGACAGGGTCGTCGCTGATCAGATAATGGCTGCTGACATCTTTTTGGGACAGGATTTTCAGGGACGTGGCGTTATCGGCCGCGGTATAGTGCAGGACGATCACGTCCACCCGGCTATCCTGGCTCCTGGCCTGAATACTGCGATCGATCGCCAGGCCACCCGGAGCATAGCTGCTGCAGGCGGCCAGAACGACGGTTGCGCAGGCGGCCAGCAGGCATCGCGGCCCGGATCGGCGGGCTGGCCTCGACAAGCCGAGAAGCCCGTGCCATAGGGCGGAGATCTTTTGCATGATCGACCTTAACGGGCCGCCAGAAACAGAAACAGGGTGGGCATTTTGTTCAGCTCGGGCGCGGGCAGGGCTTTCCATTCGGCAATGGTATGGGTCTGTATCCATTCGTCCCCGGTGGTCAGGGACCGCGCTACGCATAGACGCGTGCCGGCTTTGAGCGCCTGTTTCAGCGTGTCGAACATGGCGCTGTTGCGGTAGGGAGTTTCGATCAGTATTTGAGTCTGCTCTTGTTTTTGCGAGAGCGCTTCCCATGATTTGAGCTGTTTGGCGCGCTCGGTGGCGTCGACGGGCGCATAACCGTGGAAGGCGAAACGCTGGCCATCCAGGCCGCTGGCCATCAGGCCAAGCAGGATCGACGAGGGGCCAACCCAGGGGCGGACCCGCAAGCCCATGCCATGCGCGACGGCTACGACTTTGGCTCCGGGGTCTGCCACAGCGGGGCAGCCGGCTTCGGATACCAGGCCGATTTCTCCGCCTGTCAGCAGGGGTTTTAACCAGGCTTTCATTTGCGCGGCGTCGACTTTGCTGTCGAGGGTGTGGATGGTGATTTCCTGGAGCGGCGCCGCGGTGCCCATGAGTTTCAGGAAGGCGCGCGCCGTTTTGGCGTTCTCGGCGATATAGACGGTAAGCCGGGAGGCCAGCTCGTGCACGGCCTGCGGCAGCCATGTTGCCGGCGCCGCCTCTCCCAGGCCCACGGGTATCAGATGCAGGGTTCCGGTTGTTTTCACGATGTCTCGGCGAAGGTTAGAGGGTTAAGCCCGAATGAGCGCAGCATGCGGCTCAGGGTAATCAGCGGCAAGCCTATAATGGCGGTCGGGTCGTCGGAGCGCATGCTTTCCATGAGCGCGATGCCCAGGGTTTCAGCCTTGGCGCTGCCCGCGGTATCGTAGGGTTGTTCGAGCCGCAGGTAGGCGTCGATTTCGTCGTGGCCCAGTTTCCGGAATTGGCAATAAGTGACGACATCGGCGCTTTCGTGGCGGCTGCCGTTGCTCACGCACAAGGCGCTGTGGAATTCCACGGTTTGGCCGCTGAGCTGCCTGAGTTGCGCCTGCGCTCGTTCAAAGTTGCCCGCCTTGCCTATGGGGGTGCCGTCGATGGTGGCCACTTGGTCCGAGCCGATAATCAGGGCGTCGGGATACTGGCCAGCCACGGCTTGCGCTTTGGCAATGGAAAGCCGCAAGGCGAGTTCGGAGGGAGTTTCGCCGGGCAGGGGCGTTTCGTCGATATTCGGGGAAATCGCGGTATAGGGCACACGCAGACGTGCCAGCATGGTTTGGCGATAAAGGGAACTTGAGGCCAGAATGAGACGCATGGAGGGCTTTTATGGTGTCTGGTTTGACTGAAAATAGCCGAAAGCGTTATTATCTAATGTTTTCCCTGTTTAAGAAAAGGGCGGATTTAAAAACGCCCTTTGTGCGGCTTGTGAAGTATTGTGGGCAAGGCATTGGGAAAAGTATTTGGGTCTGCGGTATTTTGAAAATGCGTGGAAATGCGGTGTTGCGTATAAAGGGATGGCGTGGATACGGCAAAGTATGTTGACACGTTCGAGCTTACGCGTTTGGGCCTGGAAATCAGCGGCCAAACGCCTTTGCTTCATTTGGAGCGCCTGATCGACGATTTGCCCGAACAGGGCGATGGTATTGCGCAATGGTCGATGCGGGGCGAGAAAGATTCGCTCGGGCGGTGTTTTTTACACCTGCGCGTCAAAGCCAGCCCAGTACTTGAATGCCAACGCTGTCTGGCACCCCTTGCATGGCCGATCGACGTCGAGAATCGTTTGCAGGTGGTCAATACCGAGGCGGCTCTTGAAGACGATGCTGTCATCGACGACGATAAGCCCGACGATTTCATCGAGCGCATTGTGGGCTCGCGACGCCTCGATGTGCTGGCGCTGGTCGAGGATGAAATCATCCTGAGCGTGCCTTATGTGCCCAAGCACGATGTTTGTCCGTCGGTGCCGGAATCCATTGCCCCGAGCGATGGGCCCGACGCGGACGAAAGCCGGCCTTCACCGTTTGCGGTGTTGGGTCAGTTGAAGAAAGATTAGGTTTGTTCAAATTAACTTGCGGGATTCATCGCGTACAATTGCGACCCGTTTTCCAGGAGTCATTATGGCCGTTCAACAAAACAAAAAGAGCTCGTCTAAGCGCGGGATGCATCGTTCGCACGATTTTCTGACCACGCCGCCTTCGGCAGTCGAGCCTACTACCGGTGAATTGCATTTGCGTCACCATATCAGCCCCAACGGCATTTACCGCGGCCGCAAAGTTCTGAAAACCAAGAACGACGAATAACTGCGTTGTTTGTGCAGCCTGGACTGTAAGTTACGCGTTCGATGTCGGCAGCTGTGATTCGAATCGCTATTGATTGCATGGGTGGGGATATCGGCCTTCCGGTCACGGTTCCGGCCGCCTGTCAGTTTGCGCGCAAACATCCCGATACCAGGTTCTTGCTGGTCGGCAACGAGGCGGCTATCGGGGCCAAGCTCAAAGAACTGGGTAGCGACGGTGGCGACTGGTATGAAGTCTTGCCCGCGTCCGAAGTCGTCAGCATGGACGATTCGGTCGAGGTGGCCCTGCGCCGTAAAAAAGACTCGTCCATGCGCGTGGCCGCTCAAGCCGTCAAGGACGGCCTGGCCGATGCTTGCATTTCCGCCGGGAACACCGGCGCATGGATGGCCATTACCCGTTATGTGCTGAAAACCCTCGATGGCATCGATCGGCCGGCGATTGCCACGTCCATTCCCAACCAGACCGGCGGCGCAACCACCATGCTCGATCTGGGCGCGAATGTGGATTGCACGGCCGAACATCTGCTGCAATTTGCAATCATGGGCGCGGCCCTGGCCAAGACGGTGGATCGCCGCGAGAATCCGACCATAGGCCTGCTCAATATCGGTGAAGAAATTATCAAGGGCAACGAGGTCGTGAAGCAGGCCGCCGAGCTTTTGCGCACCAGCGGCTTGAATTTTTATGGCAATGTCGAGGGCGACGATATCTGCAAAGGTACGGTCGACGTGGTTGTCTGCGATGGCTTTGTGGGGAATGTCGTGCTCAAGTCGCTCGAAGGGCTGGCCAAGATGGTTGCCTACATGATGCGCCAGGAATTCAAGCGCGATCCTTTGTCGATGACGGCGGGTTTGCTGGCTACACCGGTGCTGAACCGTTTTCGCGGCCGGGTCGATAATCGGCGCTATAACGGTGCCGCTTTGCTGGGTTTGCGCGGTATTGTCATCAAAAGCCATGGCTCGGCCGATATTTATGCTTTTGATTGCGCACTGCAACGGGCACGTGAAGCCGTGCATAATGGCCTGTTGCACGGAACCACGAGCGCGATCGATCATTTGCGTCAAAGTTTGCAGGCCGCCGCGGCCCAGTCTGTGGAACTCTCGAACGGCGTGCCGAAACCTGTGCTGTAGCCAAGCGTCTGATGGAATCTAGTATGTCCTATGCCAAAATAGTGGGGTCGGGTGGTTATCTGCCACCGCGGATCGTCTCCAACGATGAACTTGCCGCCGAGCTGGCGACGCGTCAGATTGCAACCTCGGATACCTGGATTGTCGAACGCACGGGTATCCGGCAGCGCCATATCGCCGCCCCCGACGTTACCACCAGCATGCTGGCGACCAAAGCGGCACAGCTGGCTCTGGACGACGCAGGTGTCACGGCCGCCGAAGTCGACCTGATCATCGTGGCGACATCGACCCCCGATTTCATTTTTCCCAGTACGGCGTGCCTGGTGCAGGCCAATCTGGGTGCCAAGGGCGGGGCGGCCTTCGATGTTCAGGCTGTTTGCAGCGGTTTTGTCTACGCCCTGGCTACGGCCGATGCCTTCATCCAGGCGGGCCGCTCCCGGGTGGCCCTGGTTATCGGAGCGGAAGTCTTTTCCAGTATTCTCGACTGGAGCGACCGCGGCACCTGTGTGCTGTTCGGCGACGGCGCCGGCGCCGTCGTATTGAAGGCTTCCGAAGAGCCGGGTGTTCTTGCCGCCCAGTTGAACGCCGACGGCAGCCAAATGAAGATCCTCTGCGCCGCCGGCAATGTGATGCATGGCAAGGTGGTGGGCGATCCATTTCTGCGCATGGATGGCCAGGCCGTGTTCAAGCTGGCCGTGACTGCCTTGGCACGCTCGGCCAAAGACGTTTGCCAGCAGGCCGGGATCGATCTGGCCGACATAGACTGGCTGGTGCCGCATCAGGCGAATGTGCGAATCTTGAATTTCCTGAGCCGAAAACTCGGCATCCCCGACGAAAAAGTAATCATTACCGTTGATAAGCACGCTAATACCTCGGCGGCCAGCGTGCCTTTGGCGCTCGATGCCGCGCGTCGCGACGGCCGCATCAAATCGGGCGACTTGGTCATGATGCAGGGCGTCGGGGGCGGTTTTACCTGGGGTTCCGTGCTGGCCAGAATGTAAAATGGCGTTTTTGGCGGCTGACCGGCCGTCTTCGGATTTCGAATTCTCTTTCTTCTACCGCTTATGAAAATCGCTTTTGTCTTTCCCGGGCAAGGATCGCAGTCGGTCGGCATGCTTGATGCCTGGGCCGGCAATGCCGCCGTTGCAGATACTCTTGAGCACGCTTCGGCGGCGCTGGGCCAGGATTTGGCGGCATTGATCGCCCAGGGGCCTGCCGAACAGCTGAATCTCACCACGAATACCCAGCCGGTCATGCTGGCCGCCGCAGTTGCGGTGTACCGGGCGTGGATTGCGGCGGGCGGGGCCGCTCCGGCCATGGTGGCTGGCCATAGCCTGGGCGAATACTCGGCCCTCACCGCCGCCGGCGCCCTGGCGCTCGAAGACGCTGTCCGGATAGTGCGCATTCGCGCCGATGCCATGCAGGCGGCGGTGCCTGTCGGCACCGGCGGCATGGCTGCCGTGCTCGGGCTGGATGATGATGCGGTCAGGTCGTTGTGTGCCCGGGCGGCTCAGGGCGAAGTGGTGGAGGCCGTCAATTTCAATGCGCCGGCGCAAGTGGTCATCGCCGGGCACAAAGCGGCTGTCGAGCGGGCTTGCGAACTGGCCAGGGCCGAAGGCGCCAAGCGCGCCCTGGTATTGCCCGTTTCCGCGCCATTCCATTCCAGCCTGTTGAAGCCTGCCGCCGCTGTGTTGCAGCAGGCCCTGGCCGGCTTTGACCTGTCTGCGCCGGAAATCCCGCTGCTCAACAACGTTGATGTCGCGAGCCCTGCCGATCCGGACGCCGTCAAAGATGCGCTGGTGCGCCAGGCGTGGCATGCGGTGCGATGGGTTGAGACCATACAGGCCATGAAGGCGCAGGGAGTTACACATATCGTCGAGTGCGGCCCCGGCAAGGTGCTTAACGGCTTGACCAAGCGGATCGACCGCGACCTGACGGGCCTGGCCATTACGGACCCGGCGTCTCTGCAGGCCGCTTTGGAAATTTTACAGGGGTAAGGGGCTATGCAAGACAAACAACTCGAGGGCAAGCTGGCCCTGGTAACGGGCGCCACGCGTGGCATAGGCAAGGCGATTGCCCTTGAATTGGCCGCCCGCGGCGCATGCGTCGTAGGCACGGCGACTTCGGCGGCGGGCGCTGAATCCATTTCCGAGATGCTGGCGGCGACGGGCGGACGCGGCGTGGTGCTCAATGTGACCGAGCCGTCCGCGTGCGAAGCCTTGATCGACGAGTTGGGCAAGCAGGATGGCGGCGGCCCTCATATCCTGGTGAACAATGCCGGAATTACTCGCGATAACCTGGCCATGCGCATGAAAGACGATGACTGGAACGCCGTTCTCGATACAAATCTTTCGGCGGTATTCCGTTTGTCGCGCGCCGTCATGAAAAGCATGATGAAGGCCCGCTGGGGGCGTATCATCAATATAACGTCGGTAGTCGGCTCCAGCGGCAATCCGGGGCAAGCCAACTATGCGGCGGCCAAGGCCGGGGTAGCGGGCATGGCGCGTGCTTTGGCACGCGAATTGGGCAGCCGCAATATTACCGTCAACTGCGTCGCCCCCGGTTTTATCGAAACCGACATGACCCGGGCGTTGAACGAGACGCAAACCGCGGCCATATTGTCACAAATACCGTTGGGCCGCCTGGGGGCGTCCAGCGATATTGCCAATGCGGTGGCTTTTTTGGCCAGCCCGCAAGCGGGGTATATCACCGGTACTACGCTGCATGTCAATGGCGGTATGTATATGTAATCAGCTGAACGGGGTAAAATCCGTTCAATCGAGAGGTATTGCCGATGGGGTAGCTTGGGCGGTACACGGCCAAATACCTTTTTTATCCGGGAATGCCGTTTTTTTATCATGGCCAGCAACTATAAATTTTTCGTTTGGCTATAATTCGCGGGAATTTTCCCAACTTGGAGATCTGCATGGAAAGCATCGAACAGCGCGTCAAGAAGATCGTCGCTGAACAACTTGGCGTCAACGAAGCCGAGATCAAAAACGAATCTTCCTTCCTTGACGACCTCGGTGCCGATTCGCTCGATATGGTCGAGCTCGTGATGGCACTTGAAGATGAGTTCGAAACCGAAATTCCGGACGAAGAGGCCGAAAAAATCACGACGGTCCAGCAAGCTGTTGACTATATTTCGTCGCATAGCAAGCAATAGTTTTAACTTTCGTGGCGCGGGTTCGATACTTGATCGAACCACGCCAGGGCGGTTTCTAGAGGGTATCCCTGCCGCGGCGCCAAATCCTGGCGCAGGCGGTGGTGTATCCGCTTTGAGCCGCCTTTGTCTTTATATGAGGAGCCATCCTTGAAACGACGTGTCGTCATCACTGGACTTGGCATTATTTCGCCGGTCGGCAACGATGTTGATAATGCCTGGGACAATATCGTCAACGGGCGCTCGGGCATACAGCGTATTTCGCGTTTTGATCCGTCGGCGTTCACTGCCCAGATAGCGGGTGAAGTCAAAGATTTCGACGTTACGCAGGTCATGTCCTCCAAAGAGGCCAAGCAAATGGATACGTTTATCCATTATGGCGTGGCTGCGGGAACCCAAGCCTGGCGCGATTCCGGCCTGGAAGTCACCGAGGCGAATGCCGAACGCATAGGCGTGATCGTCGGCTCGGGCATTGGCGGTTTGCAGCGCATTGAAGAAACCCAGACTGAATACCTCGAGCGCGGCCCTCGCCGGATTTCGCCTTTCTTCGTGCCGGCTTCCCTCATCAATCTGATTTCCGGCCAGTTGTCGATCATGCTGGGCATGAAAGGGCCGAGCTATGCCGTGGTCTCCGCCTGCACGACCGGTCTGCATTCCATAGGCGATGCGGCCCGTCTGATCGAGTATGGCGATGCCGATGTCATGCTGGCCGGCGGGGCCGAATCGACGGTTTCACCTTTGGGTATAGGCGGCTTTGCGGCAATGCGGGCCTTGTCCACGCGCAACGATGATCCCACCACCGCCTCCCGCCCCTGGGACGTCGACCGCGACGGTTTTGTGCTGGGCGAAGGGGCGGGCGTGCTGGTGCTCGAAGAGTACGAGCATGCGCGCAAGCGCGGCGCACGCATTTATGGCGAATTCGCCGGCTATGGCATGAGCTCCGATGCCCATCACATTACTTCGCCTGATCGCGATGGCCCGCGTCGTGGCATTGTCAATGCCTTGCGCAACGGGGGGATCAACCCCGACCAGGTCGATTACGTCAATGCGCATGGCACATCGACGCCGCTGGGCGACAAAAACGAAACCGAGGCGCTCAAGCTGGCCTTTGGCGACTATGCCAAGAAGCTGGTCGTCAACTCCACCAAATCCATGACCGGCCATTTGCTGGGCGCGGCGGGCGGTATTGAGGCGGTCTTCACGACCCTGGCGGTTTATCATCAAATTTCACCTCCAACGATCAATATCTTCAACCAGGACCCGGCTTGCGATCTGGATTACTGCGCCAATCAGGCGCGCGATCTCAAGATCGACGTGGCTTTGTCGAATTCCTTTGGTTTTGGTGGAACGAACGGATCGATGGTGGTTCGACGACTGTAGGCCGGAGCGCATCATGGCCCGCATCAGGCAATGGCCGGCCCAGCGGCGCCCTCGCTGGGTAGCCGTGATTGCTGCGGGAGTCATCCTGGCTGCCGCGCTGGGCCTGGCGCATAGCCTGGCCTTGTTCTTCATGGCGCCCCTGGCGATGGTCGGCGGGTGGATGTTCTGTTTCAATTATTCATCCCGGTCTTGTCCGCCAGATGCGCAATTGCGGCTGGACGACAGCCAGGGCTGGCTGCTCGACAAGGCTGGCGCGCAAAGGCTTTTGCATCTGGCGCATGCCTGGCCGGCTTTCGCGTGGATGAGTTTGCGTTTCAATGACCCGGGGGCTGCCAATCCAAAGGAAACCATGCTGGAGTTAACCGTTTGGAAATCGAGTGTATCGCCCGAGGCGTGGCGCCAGCTGTGTGTGCTGGTAGCCAGGCAAACGGCGATGCCCGAACCGTTGGCGATACAGGAGCCGCGATGAGCGAACGCGACGTCGACGCTGAGCTGGTTGCCCGTGTGCAACAGGGCGATAAACGCGCATTCGATTTGCTGGTCTTGAAGTACCAACGCAAAATCATGCGACTTTTGTCGCGCATGATACGCGACTCGTCTGAGGTCGAAGATGTGGCCCAGGAAGCTTTTATCAAGGCTTATCGCGCCTTGCCGCAGTTTCGCGGCGACAGTGCGTTTTACACCTGGCTTTATCGCATTGCCATCAATACCGCGCGCAATTGGCAGGTGGCCAATGGACGCCGCCCAAGCACCCCAAATGCAATTGAAACGGAAGATGGTGAAACTTTTAGTCAAATCGACAACCTAACCGATATCAGTACACCAGAATCCATGATGGCAAGCCGTCAGATCGTCGAGACAGTCAATGCTGCGATCGATGCCTTGCCCGAGGAATTGCGTACGGCTATCGTTTTGCGTGAAATAGAAGGCATGAGCTACGAAGATATCGCCCAAAGCATGAATTGTCCCATCGGGACTGTGCGTTCGCGCATATTTCGTGCCCGAGAGGCGATTGCAACGCAGTTGCGCCCTGTTTTGGGCACCGACGCCGAACGTCGCTGGTAAGGAGAGAAAAATGCAAGTAGCGGCTACAAACAGGCAGGACCCGGAGCAGCTTTCCTGGGAGTCTTCCGTTTCGGTATGGATCGACGGTGAAGGCAGCGATATCCGCCCCGAAGATCTCGAATCCCCTTACGGACGCCAAGTGTGGGATACCTACCACCTTATCGGCGATGTGTTGCGTAGTGAAGACCTGGCGTTGAAGCCCTCCGATTTCTTTTACGCCCGGCTCTCCAAGGCTATTGATGCGGAGCCTCCCATAGTGGCGCCGTATCGCCGAAAATTCTCCTCGATGCGGCTGGGGCTGTCTGGCCTGGCTGTTGCGGCGGCGGTTGTGTCGGTCGCATGGGTTGCCCTGCCTTACTTTTCGGGTACCGGTTCCGCCTCGAGCCAAGGCGCGACGCAAGTGCTTGCCAGCGCGGGCGACGATGCGGGCTTGCGTGACTATCTCGAAGCACATCGTCAAATTGCCGGGGTCAGCCCGGTGCGGCAGGTTTCGTTCGACGCCGGAGACCAGCAGTAATGGGCACAGCGGTTCATCTTGCCGCCGCCCTGAGCGAAGGGCGCGTCCCCAGAGCGGCCGCCATGGGCCGGATTTCAGGATTTCTAATGGCGGCCGCATGTGCCCTGGCGCAACCCGCCTGGGCCGAAACCTCACCCGCTGCCGACCCGATCGTGACCCTGCTGCAAAAAGTGCAGACTGCGGCCCGTGAAAATGATTACTCGGGCGTATTCACTTACCAGCAGGGTTCCGTGATGCAATCCACGCGAGTGGTCCATGTGATCGACGGCACCGGCGAGCGTGAGCTGCTGGATATGCTCGACGGACCCGCGCGCGAGTTCGTCAGGCACAACGATACCGTACAGTGCCTGATCCCCGAAAAGAAATTGGTTATTCTTCAGCGCCGGCGTGGCGATCGTTTCCCGGGCTTGTTATTGGGCGATGGCAAGGAAATTCCTGCGCACTACGAGGCCAGGGTGGGCAAGGATCCGAATCGCGTTGCCGGCCGCGAATGCACGATGCTCGAACTGGTTCCCAAGGACAAAGTGCGTTACGGCTTTCGATTCTGCATCGATACGGCAAGCAATTTATTGCTCAAGGCCCAGACGCTGGGCTTGCATCATCAAGTGGTTGATCAGGTTTCGTTTACATCCTTGCTCATTGGCCCGGGGATTTCCGCCGACCAACTGGCCTCTCGCTGGAAAACCCAGGATTGGCGTGTGCTGGAAGCGCCTATGGTTTCCATAGACTTGAAAAAAATGGGCTGGCGTATTCCCGCGCCCGCGGGTTTTCAGACAGTGACGCAGGTGTCTCGCCTCATGAAGGCGGACAGGCAAGTGAATCAATTGGTTTTGTCGGATGGTTTGTCGGCTATTTCAGTATTTATCGAGCCTATGGATCGTGCGCACAAGATAGCCCCGCCCAAAGGGGCTGTACATAAGGGAGCAATGAATATTTTTGGCACAAGAATCGGTGATCACTGGCTTACCGCCATTGGTGAAGTACCGGTCGACACGCTGCGCGATATTGCGCAACATGCCGAATATGTGCCGTTGATTGCCCCTCGGTAATTTCAGATTTTGTCAAAGGAGTTTTACGATGTTTTCAACACTTGTAGCCGACAGCAAAATTAGACGAATCATGGCATCGGCATCGGTGAGCGTATTACTTGCGTTTGCTGCGTTAGGCGGAGCCCATGCCGAAACGGCCGTCCCAACGATGGGGCTGCCCGACTTTACCTCGGTGGTTTCCAAAACCGAAGGATCTGTGGTCAATATCCGCACAACCGAAGCCGTCCCCATACGGGCGCAAGGTGTGGGGCCCAACAGCAACGATCCCTACGATATGTTCCGCTGGTTCTTTGGCCCCGATTTTCAGATGCCGGGGGCGCCTCCTTCGGCGCGTCATCGGAATACCCCGGCACCCAAGGGCAAGGAACGTACCGTGCCCCGTGGCGTGGGTTCCGGTTTCTTCATATCCTCGGATGGTTACATTCTCACCAATAACCATGTGGTGGCCGATTCCAATGGTATTTTTGTGACGCTGACCGACGGCAAGGAGTACAAGGCCAAGGTCATAGGCACGGATCCGCGTACCGACGTGGCCCTGATCAAGATCGACGCCAAAAACATGCCGCCGCTGCCTATCGGGGACTCCAACCAGATCAAGAAGGGTCAATGGGTACTGGCCATTGGTTCGCCATTCGGGCTCGACTCCACCGTCACGGCGGGTATTGTCAGTGCCATCAATCGCGATACCGGCGATTACTTGCCCTTCATTCAAACCGATGTGGCGGTCAATCCCGGCAATTCCGGCGGCCCGTTGATCAATCTGGCTGGCCAGGTAATAGGTATCAATTCGCAGATTATTTCGCAAAGTGGCGGCTTCATGGGCATTTCCCTGGCCATTCCTATCGACGAAGTCATGCGAGTGGTCGACCAATTGAAATCTCACGGCAAGGTAACGCGTGGACGTATCGGCGTACAGATCGGCCAGGTGAGCGACGACGTTGCCAAGGCCATAGGCCTGAGCAAGGCGCAGGGCGCCATGGTCAGCAATGTCGAAAGTGGCGGTCCGGCGGCGGAAGCCGGTGTCAAGCCCGGCGATGTGATCACCAAGTTCAATGGCAAGAACATCGCCCACTGGACCGATTTGCCGCGCATCGTGGGTGCAACCCGGCCCGACAGCAAGGTATCCATGGAAGTCTGGCGCAAGGGCAAGACGGTGTCGCTCAACGTCAAGGTCGCCGAGCTGACGGCGGCGGCGAGCAAATCCGGCCCCGATGAGCAACAGGCACCCAAGGCAACGCCTACCGATGCCCTGGGCCTGAAGGTTACCGAGGTTCCTGCCGACGTCCGCAAAAAGGAAAAACTGAACGGCGGCGTGCAGGTGACTGAAGTCGAAGAACCGGCGGCGACGGCAGGCATCAATGTGGGCGATGTGATCCTTACCGTCAATGCCGTCGATGTAACCGGCCCCGAGCAATTTGCCAAGCTGGTTTCGCAGCTGCCCAAAACGCAGGCCTCGGCACTGCTGATTCTGCGGGGCAATGAAACTCAGTGGGTTACCGTCACTCCCGGAAAATAATCCTTAGAAACAGCTAAAATGGCAAGATAGCCGCAAGGAGCGCTACTATGCGCTCCTTTTTTTGTCTGGCCTCCTGTAACATTTATTTCCCGCCTGGCGGGTTTGTCTGGTGTATGGATCATATCCGCAACTTTTCTATTATTGCCCACATCGACCATGGCAAGTCTACCCTTGCCGATCGCCTGATTCATCGTTGCGGGGGCTTGGCGGATCGCGAAATGTCTTCCCAAGTGCTTGATTCCATGGATATCGAGCGTGAGCGAGGCATTACCATCAAGGCGCAGACCGTGGCCTTGCACTACAAGGCGCAAGACGGCCGGACCTATGCCCTGAATCTTATCGACACGCCGGGGCACGTCGATTTTTCGTACGAGGTGAGTCGCTCTTTGTCGGCGTGCGAAGGCGCGTTGCTGGTGGTTGACGCAACGCAGGGCGTCGAGGCCCAGACCGTTGCCAATTGCTATACGGCCATCGAACTGGGTGTCGAGGTCATTCCCGTCCTGAATAAAATGGATTTGCCTTCGGCCGACCCCGACGGAGCGCGACAGGAGGTCGAGGATGTGATCGGCATCGATGCCTCCGAGGCGGTTCTGGCCAGTGCCAAGACAGGCATGGGCATCGACGAGATCCTGGAACAGATTGTCGCCCGGGTGCCCTCTCCCAAGGGAGACCCTGGCCAGCCTTTGCAAGCCCTGATTATCGATTCATGGTTCGATAATTATGTGGGCGTTGTCATGCTGGTCCGGATTGTCAATGGGATCTTGAAGCCCAAAGACAAGTTATTGCTCATGGCTTCCGGCGCAACGCATCTGTGCGAGCAGGTCGGTGTCTTTACCCCCAAATCCGAGACGCGCAAAGAACTGTCTGCCGGCGAGGTCGGTTTTGTGATTGCCGGAATCAAACAGCTGGAGGACGCCAAGGTCGGCGATACCGTCACGCTGGCCGGACGTGCCGCTGCCGGGGCGCTGCCCGGTTTCAAAGAGGTCAAGCCACAGGTGTTTGCCGGGCTGTATCCGGTTGAAAGCAGCGAGTACGATCAACTGCGCGACTCGCTCGAAAAACTGAAGCTGAACGATTCCTCGCTTATGTTCGAGCCCGAGGTTTCCCAGGCCTTGGGGTTTGGCTTTCGCTGCGGCTTTCTCGGCTTGCTGCACATGGAAATCGTGCAGGAACGCCTGGAACGCGAATTCGACATGGATATCATTACCACGGCGCCGTCGGTGGTATACCAGATCGAGCAGCGCGACGGTTCGGTCATATCCATCGAAAGCCCTTCGCGCATGCCGGAAGTGGGCAATATCGTCGAGGTTCGTGAGCCCATCGTCACAGTTACCTTGTTCATGCCGCAGGAATATGTCGGGCCGGTAATGACTTTGTGCACGGTCAAGCGCGGCGCTCAAATCAATATGTCGTATCATGGCCGGCAAGTGCACCTGGTGTACGAAATCCCCCTGGCTGAAATCGTGCTCGACTTTTTCGACAAGCTCAAGTCTGTTTCCCGCGGTTATGCGTCCATGGATTACGAGTTCAAGGAATACCGGGCCTCGGATGTGGTGCGGGTCGATTTGCTGATCAATGGCGACCGCGTGGATGCGCTGTCCATGATTGTGCACCGCGCCAATGCCCGCTATCGAGGCCGTGAAGTCGTCTCGAAGATGCGCGCGCTGATTCCGCGCCAGATGTTCGATATTGCTATCCAGGCGGCCATCGGTGCCGAGGTGATAGCCCGCGAAAACGTCAAGGCCTTGCGCAAGAATGTGTTGGCGAAGTGTTACGGGGGCGATATTTCCCGCAAGAAAAAACTGCTTGAAAAACAAAAAGCCGGCAAGAAACGCATGAAACAGGTTGGCAATGTTGAAATTCCCCAAGAAGCGTTCCTGGCAATTCTGCAGGTCGAGGATAAATAAGAACTCAAGATGAGAGCGAGAAAGGTATGTTTGGTATGAGTTGGGACTTTGCACTGATTTTGTTTGTGCTGTTGGTAATTACCGGCCTGGTCTGGTGTCTGGATTTCTTCGTTTTGCGAGCCCGGCGCCGAGCGGCGGCGCAAGCGGCCGTGGCCAACTCCGACTATGCCTTGGCAGGGGTCGATGCCCAGGAGGCGGCGCGCCTGCGCCAGGAGGCCTACGACAAGGTGAACCGTGCCCCGTGGTGGGTGGAATACTGTGTCAGCTTCTTTCCCGTCATCCTGTTCGTGTTTGCCTTGCGTTCGTTTGTGATCGAACCGTTCCGGATTCCATCGGGTTCCATGCTGCCCACCCTGGAAAATGGCGATCTGATTCTGGTGAACAAATTTCAATATGGCATACGCCTGCCCATCATCGACAAGAAAATCATCAAGATCGGATCGCCCAACCGCGGCGATGTCATGGTTTTTCGTTATCCGGTGGATCCCAGCGTCGATTACATCAAACGCGTGGTTGGCTTGCCCGGCGACGTGGTCTTGTACCAGGATAAAACGCTATCCATCAATGGCAAGGAAGTGGCTCATATGCGCGACGGCGATTATTTCGAGCCTGACCGTTCCGCATACGTCGGGCGCTACACCGAACAATTGGGGGCGGTGCAGCACAGCATTTTGCTGAACAAGCAGGCTCCTCAAGACTTTATGCCTATTTCGGATTATCCTTACCGCAAGAACTGCGAATACCTGAGCAACGGCGTGCGTTGCACAGTTCCGCCCGATCACTATTTCATGATGGGTGATAACCGCGACAATAGCCTGGATAGCCGTTATTGGGGCTTTGTGCCCGACCAGAACATTGTGGGACGCGCCTTTTTCATCTGGATGAATTTCAGCGAGCCCAGCCGTATAGGCCGGTTCCACTAATGATCAGTCTCGCCTCTCTAGAATCGGCCCTCGACTATCAGTTTCGCGATATTACCCTGCTTGAGCAGGCTGTCACCCATCGCAGCCATAGTGCGCACCATAATGAACGCCTCGAGTTCCTGGGGGATTCGGTCCTCAATTTTGTCGTAGCCGCGCTGCTGTTCAAGCGTTTTTCCAAAATCGACGAAGGCGATTTATCGCGTTCGCGCGCCAATCTTGTCAAGCAGGCCTCCCTGGCCGAGATTGCGCAAAAGCTGTCCTTGTCCCAGTATCTGCGCCTGGGCGAGGGCGAATTGAAAAGCGGCGGGTTTCGCCGTCCTTCGATTCTGGCGGATGCGCTCGAAGCTGTTTTCGGATCGGTGTTTCTCGATTCGGGCTTCGATTCGGCACAGAAGGTGATAGCACGGCTTTATGCGCCCATATTCGTCAATATAGACCCTAAAACACTGGGTAAAGACCCTAAAACTCTGCTTCAAGAGCTATTGCAGAGTCGCAAGATCGCCTTGCCGGTGTATACCGTCATCGCCACGCATGGTGCGGCTCACAATCAGCTCTTTGAGGTCGAGTGCGGCATTCCCAAGCTGGAAATCACGGTGACCGCGGGGGGGGCGAGCCGCCGAGCGGCCGAACAATCCGCCGCCACACTTGCCATTGCGGCCGTCGAAGCGCTGGCGCCGGGCAAAGGCGCCCGCGCCGTTTCGCGCGCACGCAAGGCGACGCAATTATCCTTACCGGTGGCTGTGCCCCAAGAGAACAAATGAGCGAAGCTTTCCGTTGCGGTTTTGTGGCGATAGTGGGTCGGCCCAATGTGGGCAAATCCACATTGGCCAACGCACTGATCGGCAGCAAGATATCGATCGTGTCTCGCAAGGCGCAGACAACGCGCCACCGCATACACGGAGTGCTGACGCGCGAGCGCGAGCAGTTTGTGTTTGTCGACACTCCCGGGTTTCAAACGCGCCATGGCGGAGCCATGAATCGCATGATGAATCGCGTTGTAACCCAGGCCCTGGCCGACGTCGACGCCGTAGTCCATGTGGTTGAAGCGGGCAAGTGGTCGGCCGGCGACGCCCAGCTTGTTCCGTTGCTGCCCAGGGATGGCCACACCATCCTGGCCGTCAACAAGATCGACGCCCTGGCCGACAAAAACGAAATGTTCGCGTATGTCGGCAAAATCATGGCGCAGTTCCCGTATACGGCGGTGGTCCCGGTCAGCGCCTTGCGCGGCGTGCAGCTCGAGAACCTCCTGACCGAGATCCGGGCTTTCCTGCCCGAAGGCGAACCCATGTTCGAGGCCGACACGCTGACCGATCGCCCGGTGCGTTTCATCGTCGCCGAACTGGTGCGTGAAAAGATCTTCCGCCTGGTGGGCGATGAACTGCCATATGGGTGCACGGTCGTTATCGAGCAATGGGAAGAAAACGAGAAGGGCGTAAGGATTGGGGCCTGTGTGATCGTGGAACGCGAAAGCCATAAGCCCATATTGCTGGGAACCGGGGGCGTGCACATGAAGCGCATTGCCTCCGAGGCCCGCCAGGACATGGCCAAGTTGCTCGACAAAACGGTTTATCTGGATGTGTATATCAAGGTGCGCAAAGGCTGGTCGGATCGCGAAGGGGCCTTGCGCGAATTAGGGTATGAGTAAACGAGGGCAGCGTGTACATGAGGCGATCGCCTATTTGTTGCATGCCGCGCCGTGGCGGGAAACTTCGCTGATCATCCAGGCCTTTACGCGCGATCACGGCAATGTGGCGCTGGTGGCCAAGGGGGCCAAGCGGCCTTTTTCAACCTTGCGTCCGGTGCTGTCGATGTTTCAGCCGCTCGATCTGTCCTGGAGCGGCGGGGGCGAAGTCAAGACCCTGACCCGTGCCGAATGTGCCGGCATCAGGCCTTTGACCGGCCGGGCTCACATGTCGGCCTGGTATATGAACGAACTGCTGCTGCGTTTGTTGCCGCGCGAAGACCCCCATGCCATTTTGTTCGATGCGTACGATGCCGCCTTGCTGCAACTGGCCCAGGGCTCGTCCGCGGCGGGTGCGCTGCGGCGCTTCGAATGGACCCTGCTCAATGAAACCGGATACGGAGTGGATCAGCCGACCCCCGATTTTGAGGACGCGCGGCTTGAGCCTGAGCTGCGATCGTTCCTGCGTGAGCGGCTGGACGAGTTGCTGGTTGGGCGGCCTTTATTGACTCGCAAGGTCCTGATGGAATTGCAACGATATTAATGAGTGTGCCATGTTGATGACGCTATCGGGGTCGGGGCAAATGAACAGCGGCTTTGGGTTTTGCAAGGCGAGGCACAATGGCGGTTGATTTACCGGACGTCGTGGTTGTCGATACTTGTGTGTTGATTTCCAATATCTTGCGCCGCATGTTGCTGCGGCTGGCGCAGCAGGGGTGCTTCAGGCTGGCGTGGAGCGCGATCATTGGCGACGAATGGCGGCGCAATGCGGGGCGGTTGTGGGATGTCGCCGCGGCGGAAATGCAGACGCAGTGGGATACCTTGCAGCATGAATTCCCCGATGCCGACCAGGGCGATATAGAGCCGTTCAAGAACGGTTTGCTCCGCAGCGACCCCAAGGACTGGCACGTGATTGCGGCCGCGCGTGCGGCACGGGCCAAGGCCCCCTCTGCCGCGGTAGCGATCCTGACTCGCAATATCAAAGACTTCAATCGCAGCGAGTTGCGCGGGCTTGGCTTGACGCTGTACGACCCTGACCAGTTCTTGCTACAGTGCTGGCTGCAGCATGCCGGGCCGGTACTGGCTGCGCTGGCATGTATTCCGGCCGATCTGCGGGAGGCTGGCAGGGCCGACGAACCGATAGTTGAAATTCTGCGGCGCGAGCGTCTGTTCCGGCTGAGCAAGGCCAGCGCCCCCGCGATCGGATGTGCGGCTTGATATTTGTCCGCGGCCTGGCGGTTCCTGGGCCAAGCACATAAAAAAACAAGAGGTATCGTGAAGCAAGGCATAGCGTTATCGGTTTTATCGTCCGGATTGTTTGCCGCGCTTTATTACTATTCGACGGTGCTTCATCCCTTGACCGGGAGTGAAATTTTTGCCTGGCGCGTTATCCTGGCGCTGCCCGTCCTGGCCATATTGATTTCCCGCGAGCGCTCCTGGAGCGAAATTGGTCTGGCAAACAGGCGCTTGCGCAGCGAGTGGCCGCTTTTTCTTGCCAGTGCCGCACTGATCGGCGTACAGCTTTGGCTGTTCATGTGGGCGCCGCTGCATCAGAGGGCCCTGGATGTGTCCTTGGGCTATTTTCTGCTGCCTTTGTCGATGGTGGTCGTGGGGCGTTTCTTTTATGACGAGCGCCTCAGCAGGGTGCAATGGCTGGCCGTCGGTGTGGCTGTCGTGGGCGTGGCGCATGAATTCATTCGGGCAGGCTCGTTTTCCTGGGCGACGGCTTTGGTGATGTGCGGCTATCCGCCGTACTTCATGTTGCGCCGCGCGATGCGCCTGCGCTCCCTGGCCGGCCTGTGGTTCGACATGCTGTTGCTTGCCCCGATCGCGCTGGCGATTGTGCTGTTTCAAAGCCCCGGCCTGATGGCCCAGTTTACCGGTCGCCCGTCTCTGCTTGCCCTGGTGCCTTTGCTGGGCGTGATCAGTTCGGCCGCCTTGATCGGATATTTATCGGCCAGCCGCCTGCTGCCGTTGAGCCTGTTCGGGATTCTGGGTTATGTCGAACCGGTGCTGCTGTTCTGGGTTGCGTTCCTGTTTCTGGGTGAAAACATGACAGCCAGCGCCTGGTGGGCGTATCTTCCCATCTGGCTTGCGGTGCTGTTGATGGCCGGCGAAGGCCTGTGGCTGTGGAACAAAGAGGTCCGCGGGCGTACCGGATCTGTGTCGGCGCGTAGGGCCGGGCGGCGTTGATGCACCGCCCAAGACGGGCGGCCACAAAGGCCGCCCCTGCCGTCACCGCCTGTTGATTTCCAGAACGGGGGGCACCAGGCCCCCGTCCCTACTTATTGGAGTTGCCGCCGAAGATGCCCAGCAGCATGAGCAGGTTGACGAATACGTTGTAGAGGTCCAGATAAATGGCCAGGGTGGCCGAAACGTAATTGGTTTCGCCGCCGTTGATGACGCGTTGCAGGTCGACCAGCAAAAAGGCCGAGAAAATCACGATGGCCATGACGGAGATGGTCAGCATGAGGGCCGGCAAATGCAAAAAGATATTGGCCAGCGAGGCCACGATCAGCACGATTACGCCGATAAACAGGAATTTTTGCAGATGCGAGAAATCACGCTTGGTGGTGGTGGCAATGCTGGCCATGGCGCCGAAGACGACGGCTGTGCCGCCGAACGCCAGCATGATGAGCTGCGAGCCATTGCCCAGGCCCATGATGTGCCCAAGCAGGCGCGACAGCATGATGCCCATGAAGAACGTGAAGCCCAGCAGCAGGGCGACGCCCAGGGAATTGTTCTTGTTGCGTTCGATCAGGAACATGAGGCCGAAGGCGCCAACCAGGAAAATGATGGTGCTGGTGCCGGGACTGGCTCCCATGGCCTGGTTCACGCCCGTGTACAGACCTACCAGCGCTCCAAGTACCGTGGGGATCAAGGACAGGGTCAGCAGCCAGTAGGTGTTGCGCAACACGCGGTTGCGTACGACTTCGCCCGGAGCGGCGGCATAACCGTCGTGGGGCGAAAGCGGAGATTGCGGGAAATCGCTCATGGTGAATCCTTTAATATCAATAGACCGGGCGCTAGGTAGCGATCGGGCGCTGCCAGTCAAGCCTTGTACATGGAGCAGAATAACTGACAAATAGCTGAATCTGCAAGTAAGTCCGGTATCCGGCTGGGCAAGTATCAGTATGCTTGACCTATATTGGAGCGGTGCTGGGCCGCTTGGTTCCGAAGACTCATTCTAAGGCATTTATCGGCTGGATACGTCATGGGCATGCAGCGTGTGCCCATCGGCCTGGTATTGGCGCCAGCGCTGGCGCGCGGCCTGCTTGTCTTCGGGCTGGTCAGACACGATTTCCAGCACCCGTTCGAAATGCTCGATGCCTGGCGGGCACTGCGTGTCCAGATTGACCAGCCAGGCGGGCTGCGCCGCATTCGCAGGCGGCCGCGGGGCATTGGAAGTGAGCCAGACCGGCGTGTGGACGGCAAGCGGGTCGCCGGCCGTTACATGAGGCACAAACGCCGTGGCGTCGAAGCTCCATAGCAGGTGATCGAAGCGGGCCAGCATTTCGGCATCCCCGCTGTATACGATCAGGCTGCGCCCCGACAGATAGTGCTTGCGTGCAACGTCGCACGCCATTTGCAGACGGTCGGAGGCGCCAAAGGCGAAATCGATGCGGGTCATCGACCGCCTAGGCCTGGTCGAGCAGGTATTGCACCAGCAAGGGAACAGGGCGGCCGGTTGCGCCTTTTTCCTTGCCGCTGCGCCAGGCAGTCCCGGCTATGTCCAGATGAGCCCAGGGATAGCTTTTGGTGAAGCGCGAAAGAAAGCAGGCCGCAGTGACAGCACCGGCCGGTGGGCCGCCTATATTGGCAATATCGGCAAAATTGGAATGGAGCTGTTCCTGGTAGGCATCTTCCAGGGGCAGGCGCCATGCCGTGTCGTTGGTATCGCGGCCGGCCCGCAAAAGGCTTTCGGCCAAGGCGTCGTCTTTGCTGAACAGGCCCGAGTTGACATGGCCAAGCGCCACGATGCAGGCGCCAGTCAGGGTGGCGATATCGATGACCGCCGCCGGCTTGAAACGTTCCGCGTAGGTAAGGGCGTCGCACAGGACCAGGCGGCCTTCGGCGTCGGTATTGAGAATTTCTATGGTTTGCCCGGACATGCTGGTGACGACGTCGCCCGGTTTGTTGGCACGGCCGCTGGGCAGGTTTTCGCAGCTTGGAATCAGGCCTATGATTTCCCGATCGAGTCCGATTTCGGCGACGGCACGCAATGCGCCCAGCACGCTGGCGGCCCCGCACATATCGTATTTCATTTCATCCATATTGCCGGCCGGCTTGATCGAAATACCGCCGGCGTCGAAGGTGATGCCCTTGCCTACCAGGACAATGGGAGCCTTGCGCGTTTTACCCGCTGTTTTGGCCGAAGCGGGAGAGTGTCTGAGAATAATGAACGCCGGCGCTTCGTACGAGCCTCGGGCCACGGATAAAAACGAACCCATCTTGAGTGCTTCGATCTGCTTGCGCTCGAGTACTTCGGCCTTGAGGCTTTTGAATTCCTTGGCCAGTTTTTTGGCGGCCTGGCCCAGGTAGGTGGGGGTGCAGATATTGCCGGGAAGATTGCCCAGCTCGCGTGCCAGATTCATGCCGGCGGCGATTGCGCCGCCGCTGGACAAGCCCTGCTGCGCCTGGCCGGCCTGGTTGCGGGCGACCGACAAGATGATTTTCTTGAGTTTCGGTGCGGCGTTGTGCTCGCGTTTGCCGAAAGTGGCATCGTAATAGTAGGTGGCCCGGCCCGCGGCCACGGCCGCAGCCTGCGCACGGCTGCGCATCGTGGAGTTGGGGCATTCGATGGCCGCCAGGGTGGAAACCCCTTCGGACAGATGCGCCTGCACGCAGTAATTGGCGAAAACGAATTCGGCATTGGCATGCGTTGCCGCGTTATAACTGTCTTGCTTGCCCAGGCCGATTAAAATGATTCGTGCCGCGACCACGCCGGTCAGGCGGCGCAAGGCCAGATGAGTGCCGGCTTTGGCCAGGAATTCCGATTTAAGTACTTCACGCAGGGCGCCATTGCTGGCATGATCGATAATGTCGGCTGCCGGACTCAGCATTCCGTCGGCGAAAACGCCCACAGCAAGCGCCGCTGTTTTAATTTGATGCAAGGAAGCTGTGGTCTGTGTGCTAAATTCCATTCGAATTTCCCAAAGTGTCTGTAGGATGCTTACGATTATCTCGCATATTTTCTCATGTCACTATTCAAACGTTCTGTAGTAGCCGAAATCTCTAGCCATGCGGGTGTCGTGTTCTCCACGCTGCTTATTGTATGGCTTAGTGTGCTGCTGGTGCGTTTGCTCGGCGAAGCGGCCAACGGAACGATAGGCGCCGATGTCGTGTTGGGCCTGGCGGCGTTTTCAAGCATCACCGCCTTGCCGGTCATTTTGTCGGTCTCCCTGTTTATAGCCGTGCTCACGACAGTGACGCGGAATTTCAGGGAATCGGAAATGGTGGTGTGGTTCGCCAGCGGTTTGTCGCTGAAGGATTGGGTTCGGCCGGTGTTGCGTTGCGCGGTGCCGGTTGCCATCGTGATTGCCGTGTTGACCCTGGTGGCATCGCCCTGGGCATATCGGCAGATTGCGGAATATCGCCAGCGCTACGAGCAGCGTTCCGACTTATCCAAAGTCACCGCGGGCCAGTTCATTGAAACCGAAGACGGAGCCAGGGTGTTTTTCGCCGAAGATCCGACCAAGCCGGGAGACCAGCTGGGCAATGTGATTGCCCGTGTGATCGAACCCGACTGGCTGACGGTGGTGTCGGCCGACAGCGCCCGGGTCCAGACCGAGCCCAACGGCGACCGCTTCCTGGTGCTTAGCCAGGGGCATCGCTACGATTTGAAGCCGGGTACGCCCGAGTTCCGCATGTTCGATTTCAACCGCTACGGATTCCGGCTGGAAAGCAAGAACGACGCGGGTTCAATAAAAGTTGCACGCGAAATGGCCGAGCGCCAGCTCAAGGCGCGGCCTACCGAGCAACTGGTGGGCGACAACACCAATAACTCCCGCTCGCAAATGATGTGGCGAATATCCTTGCCCCTGGCGGCGCTGAATCTGGCCTTGCTGGCCATTCCCCTGGGGGCGGTCAATCCCCGGCTGGGACGTTCCGGCGACGTGCTGATCGCGGGCCTGGTCGGTTTGCTTTACATGAACCTGATCAATCTTTCGCGCGGCTGGATCGGTAACGGCAAGCTGAGCTTTGGCTTGGGCGTATGGTTGGTGCATGGGGTATTTTCGCTTCTGATGATGTACATGATGTGGCGTAAATTGCGTGTCAAAGCGCCTAAACCGCCCAAGGTGGAAGCCCGGCCGGCTGCGAGTTAGTGTATTTTTGGGTTGAGTGTTTATGGCGTTCTTCGATTGATGGGTATATAAAGACGCCGTCTATCGGGGCTTGGGGTCAGGGCCGGCACGGCGTGCTTGATCCGGATCTACCTCGTCCAGGCGGGCGTCGGGCGAACTCGCCCAGCCTCGCGAGGCTGGGCTCAGACAGCGCCCGCCGAAAGCCCCCGCCTTCCCTACGGTAGCCTCCGGCGCACGCCTTACGCCGGTCCTGACCCCAAGCCCCGATAGACGGCTCGCGTAATGGCATGCCTGGAATGAGTTTGCCGGCCTCAACGTATACCTCGATGCATGACCTCAACGCAAGCCGCAGGGTGGGCGGTGCTGTGCAGTCCGGCGGTAGTCCAGCGCCGGGTGCTGACGAAGGGAAGGCGGGGGCTTTCGGCGGGCCCTGTTTGAGCAGTGCCTCGCGCGCGAGGCACTGCGAGTTGGCCCGACGCCCGCCTGGACGAGGCAGACCCGGGCAGTCGGGGTGCGTAGCACCACGACCGCTGGACGTGCCGGACTGCACAGCACCGCCCACCCTGCGGCGTCTTTATAGAATTAACCGCCGCCCACACAGCAACGCTCAGTCCAAAACCATCGCCCCAGCCAGTACAGGCAGCTCAAAACAAAAGTCACTGAAACGCGCCCACTCCCGTAAACACGTAAATCAAAAATGCGCCAGATCATTCGCCCAACCCGAGCTGGCTTCCCGGTTCCGGCAAGTAGCGCAATCGGTCCGATCGGCCCTGCAGCAGAGGCTCGTTCAACTGCACCGTCTTTTTCAGATAATCCCACAAGGCCATGACCCGCTTCGAACGGCGCAGATCTTCATGGCAGTACATCCAGAAGCTGCGTGTGACCGAGATATCGTTGTCCAGCACAGGCTGCAGCCGCGGGTCCTGGGCCGCCATGAAACAAGGCAGGATGGCCAGCGACTGCCCCTGCAGCGCGGCCTGGTACTGCGCAATCACACTGGTGCTCTTGAAAATGACCCGGCTGCTCGGCAAAATGTCTTCAAGATAGCGCAAGCGGTCGCTGAACAGCAATTCCTCAACATAGCCTATGAACGTATGTCCGGCCAGGTCGCCCTGGCTGAGGATGGGAGCCGAGCGCGCCAAATAGGCGGTGCTGCCGTAAAGTTTGAGCGAGTAGTCGATCAGCTTGGTGCACATGTACGGGCCGCGCTGCGGCCGTTCCAGAGAAATGGCAATATCGGCTTCGCGCTTGGACAGGCTGATAAACCGCGGCACCGGCATGATGTCCAGAGTCGTTGCGGGAAAGCGGCGTTGAAAATCCACCATGAGCGGCGTCAGCACATAATTGCCGAAGCCCTCGGTCGATCCGACCCGCAAATGACCCGACAGGGTTTGACCTACGCCCGAAAGCTCCTCGCGCGCCGAAAACAGCGAGCCTTCAATCTGTTCCGCATGGGCAAAAAACCGCAGGCCATCCTCGGTGAGGGTAAAGCCGGTGGTTTTGGACTTGTCGAACAAGACAGTGTCCAGTTCCTGTTCCAGAGTCTGGATGCGCCGCGAAACGGTGCTGTGCTGAACTCCAAGGCGCAGTGCCGCGGCGCTGACGCGCTGGGTGCGGGCCACTTCCAGAAAATAACGCAAACCATCCCAATCCAGCATTGAAGTCCCCTGAAATCATGGGCGCCCGAGCCCCTGGCGCGTTGTGCATTTTTTAGCAATGAATGTGCAAATATTGTGATAGTAATAAGTTTTTTACACAACTACACTGCATAAGTGCCCCGGCACGCCCAATCATATAAATAAAGAAAGATGAAAACGGAGACGACAATGAAAAACTTTTCCCTGACCCTGATGGCCAGCCTTTGCCTGGGACTGACGTTTGGCGCGCAAGCCAAGACGCCGCCGGTCAAGATCGGCGTCTTGACCGATATGTCCGGCCCCTACGCCTCGATGGGAGGTTCCGGCTCCGTTGTGGCGGCGAAAATGGCCATCGACGACTGCCTGAAAGCGGAATGCAAGGGCATGAGCATCGATCTGCTGTCGGCCGATAATCAAAACAAGGCCGACGTGGGCGCCGCCAAGGCGCGTGAATGGTTCGATCGCGATGGCGTGACTGCCATAGCGGATCTGACCAATTCGGGCGTGGCGCTGGCTGTGCAGGCTGTCGCCAAGGAAAAGAACAAAATTGCCTTGTTTTCAGGCCCGGCCACGACGGCCTTGATCAACGCCAATTGTTCGCCGGTTGGCTTTCACTGGATGTTCGATACTTATTCGCAGTCGGTCGGCGGGGTAAAGGCGACCGTCAATAAAGGCGGCAAATCCTGGTTTTTCATTACCGTGGATTATGCGTTCGGCCATTCCTTGCAAAAAGGTTCCGAAGATATGGTCAAGGAACTGGGCGGCACGGTAGTCGGATCCGTGCTGCATCCGCTGAATACCGCCGATTTCGCTTCCTATCTTTTGCAGGCGCAAAGTTCCAAGGCACAGGTTGTGGCTCTGGCCAACGGCGGCCAGGACACGGTCAATGCCATCAAGCAGGCCCGCGAGTTCGGGATCGTCAAAGGCGGCCAGCGGCTGGTGGCCCTGCTGGTGTTCCTGTCCGACTTGCGCGCGCTGGGCTTGAGCAATGCCCAGGGCCTGACCTATGTCGATGGCTTTTACTGGGACTTTGACGATGCATCGCGCAAGTGGTCGGCGCGTTTCGCCAAGGCTTACAAAGATCTCAAGCCCACCATGACGCAGGCAGGCGTATATTCGAGTGTGTTGCATTACTTGAAGGCCGTTGCGGCATCGGGCTCGACTCAGGGCGATGTGGTGGCCGCCGAAATGCGCAAGTTGCCCATCAAGGATCCGATCATGCACAATGCCTCCATACGCCCCGATGGTCGCGTGATACACGATATGTATTTGTATGAAGTCAAGACGCCGGCGGAATCGAAAAGCCCCTGGGACTACTCCAGGCTGGTGGCGACCATCCCGGCCAAAGACGCGTTCCAGCCATTGTCCAAATCGACCTGCCCCCTGGTCAAGAAATAAGCCGGGTAGAAAGCCCGATAGCCATCGCCAATCCATCACACAGCGCGCATGATGGCATGCGCCAAGGAGACCTTAATGAGTGCCGTACCCCGTATCCCTCTGCTTATCGGAGGCAAATTGGTCCAGTCGAAAACCACCGAGTGGCGCGACGTGATCAATCCCGCAACCCAGGAAGTCGTGGCGCAAGTGCCGTTTGCGACCAAGGACGAACTCGACCTGGCTGTCGCCGACTCGAAAAAGGCATTCCAGACCTGGCGCAATACGAGTCAGGGCGCCCGCATGCGCATCATGCTGAATTTGCAGAAGCTGGTGCGGGACAACACCACAAAACTGGCCGAGCTGATTACTCTGGAGCATGGCAAGACCCTGCCTGATGCCGAGGGCGAAGTCGGTCGCGGCCTGGAAGTCATCGAACATGCCTGCTCCATGGCCAGCCTGCAATTGGGCGAATACGCTGAAAACGCCGCCACGGGTATCGATGTCTATACCTTGATTCAGCCCCTGGGTGTTTGCGCCGGGATTACCGCCTTCAATTTTCCCATCATGCTGCCTTGTTTCATGTTCCCGATAGCGGTGACGGCAGGCAACTCGTTCATATTGAAGCCATCGGAGCAAGACCCCAGCTCGTCTTTGCTGCTGGCTCAGCTGGCTCTCGAGGCGGGCCTGCCCCCGGGCGTGCTGAACGTGGTGCATGGCGGACCCGAGATTGCCAATGGTTTGTGCGATCATCCCGATATCAAGGCTATTTCCTTCATCGGTTCCACGCATGTCGGGTCGCACATCTATCGTCGCGCGTCTGAAGCCGGCAAGCGCTGCCAGGCCATGATGGGCGCCAAGAATCATTGCGTCATTTTGCCCGATGCCGATCGCGAAGCGGCCTTGAATCAACTTCTGGGCGCGGCTTTTGGAGCGGCCGGCCAGCGCTGCATGGCGATTTCGGTGGCAGTGCTGGTGGGCGAGGCCCGCGATTGGCTGCCCGATTTCATCGAACGCGCCAAAAAGCTCAAGGTCAATGCCGGGCTGGATCGCAAGGCCGACCTGGGCCCGCTGGTATCGCCCAATGCCCGTAAACGGGTCGAGAGCCTGATTCAGAAAGGTGCCGATGAGGGTGCCGCGCTGGTGCTCGATGGCCGCAATATTGAGGTATCGGGCTACGCCAAGGGCAATTTCGTCGGCCCTACGGTGTTCAAGGACGTCAAGGCCGATATGTCGATTTACCAGGAGGAAGTGTTCGGGCCGGTGTTGTGCGTGGTAGGCGCCGAAACGCTCGAAGAGGCCGTTGAGTTCATCAACCAGAATCCGAACGGCAATGGGGTGTCGGTGTTTACGCAGGACGGCGGTTCGGCGCGCTACTTCCAGAATAATATCGACGTCGGCCAGATCGGTATCAATATTCCGATTCCTGTTCCCGTCGCCTGGTTCAGCTTTACAGGCTCGCGCGCTTCCAAGTTGGGCGACCTCGGGCCCAACGGCAAGCAGGCCGTTCAGTTCTGGACGCAGACCAAGACCGTGACGGCACGCTGGTCGGCGCACCATACAGGGGTCAATACAACCATCTCCATGAAGTAAGCTTATAACTAAAAATAATTAATATTTATTCTTATATAACATACAATAGCCCTTCCTAAAGGGCTATTTTTTATGAATCTCCAGCAATTTCGTTTTGTGCGTGAAACCATACGGCGCAATTTCAATTTGACGGAGGCCGCACGCACGCTTTTTACCTCGCAACCGGGGGTGTCCAAGGCCATTATCGAATTCGAAGACGAATTGGGCATCAAGATTTTCGAGCGGCATGGCAAGCGCATCAAGGGCCTGACCAAGCCGGGCGCGGTTGTGTCGCACGTAATCGACCGCATTATGCGCGAAGTCGATAATCTGAAAAAAGTCAGCGATGAGTTCGCGCGCCGCGACGAAGGCGGCCTGGTGATTGCCTGCACGCATGCGCAGGCCCGGTACATTCTCCCGCGGGTCATTCCGGCTTTTCGCGAAAAATTCCCCAAAGTGCGCTTGTCGCTGGCCGAGGGCAATCCTCCGCAACTGGCCCAAATGGTGCTGCACGAACAGGCCGATGTGGCGATCGCGACCGAAACGCTGAGCATGACGGCGGGCCTGGCCGCCTTGCCGGTCTATTCGTGGGAGCATGTCATTGTGGTGCGCCCCGATCATCCCTTGGCCGAGCTCACCTCGAGCGAGGCTAAAAAACTGACACTCGAGCAATTGGCGCAATATCCGATTGTGACGTACGACAGGGCATTTTCGGGCCGCTGCACGATTGACGAGGTTTTTGCCGCAAGCAACGTGACACCGGATATCGTGCTCGAGGCGATTGATGCCGATGTGATCAAGACCTATGTGGATGTGGGCATGGGTATAGGCATTATCGCGGGCATGGCCTTTGATCCGCGCCGCGACAAGGGCCTGGTGGGCTTGCCGGCGGGCCATCTGTTCGGCACGCATGTGACCCGGGTTGCGGTCAAGTCGGGCGTATTTCTGCGTGATTATGTTTTTGTGCTGCTCGAAATGCTGGCGTCCAACCTGACCCGTGAAGTGGTTCAGCGTGCTGTCGACGGTGCCGCGCCTGCTGAGGAATAAGTTGTCCTGTTCGGAAGCTGGGGCAGGGCTTGTGAGCCGCCGTCGGTGCATCTCCGACGAGTGGCTCACAGGGCCCGACGGGAGTCAAAGTCCCAGGTAGGCGCGTTGCAGGGCGGGGTCGTCTATCAATTCCTTGGCGGGACCCTGGCGTACGATTTTGCCGGTTTCCACTACGTAGCCGCGATCGGCTGCGGCCAGGGCCAGGTGAATATCCTGTTCGACCAGCAGGACAGTGACACCTTGGCCCCGGATGCTGACGAGCACATCCATGAGCTGGTCGACAATGATCGGGGCCAGGCCCAGGCTCATCTCATCGACCATCAGCAGCACCGGCCTGGCCATCATGGCGCGCGCCATGGCGCACATTTGCTGTTCGCCGCCGGACATGCTGCCGGCCAGTTGTTTGCGCCGTTCGGCCATGCGTGGGAAGAGCGCGTAGATCTTTTCCAGATCCTGGGCGACTTCAGCGCGGCTGGGGCGGTGATAGGCTCCCATCAGCAGATTGTCCTGCACCGACATGCGGTCGAACAGTTGCCTGCCTTCGGGGACTTGCACCATGCCCAGTTCAAAAACCTGGTCGGGTGTGTATTCGGTAATGAGCGTGCCGTTGAAGCGGATATCGCCTTTGCAGTGCAGCAGGCGGGACAAGACGCGCAACAGCGTTGTCTTGCCTGCACCGTTGCTGCCCACCAGGGCGACGATCTCGGATGGAAAAATGTCGAGATTTATATCGTTGATGACCGACATTTCTCCGTAGCCTGCCGACACGCCGTTCAGCTGCAGCAGGGGGGAGGCGCCAGGGCTGGGATTCATGTTCGTTTTTTTCCTAAATAAGCTTCGATCACGGTCGAGTTTGCAAGAACCTCATCGGGTACTCCGTCGGCAATCTTCTCGCCGTGGTGCAGCACCATGATCCGGTCCGACAGTGTCTTGATGGCTTTGATGACGTGCTCGATGACGATAATGCTGATGCCTTCGCTGCGAACCTTGCGTATGACTTCGATGACTTCATCGATTTCGACCAGGTTCAGGCCGGCCATCACTTCGTCGCAAAGCAGAACGCGAGGCTGCATGGCCAGGGCCTTGGCCAGTTCAAGACGCTTGCGGTCGGGGCCGCCCAGTTCTTCGGCGCGATGATCCACATGTTTGCCCAGGCCCACGAATGTCAGGCATTCACGGGCTTTTTCCCGGGCGACGCTGAGCTTTTTTTCGCCGCCGCCGCGTCCGAACAGTGCGCCTACGGCCACATTGTCCAGCACCGACAGGCCGGGGAAGGGGCGCATGATCTGGAAGGTCCGGCCTATGCCCAGCCGCGCGCGCTGATAGGCGGGCACCGAGTTGATGGGGCGGTCCTGGAAAAAAACCTCGCCTTCGGTGGGAGGCAGGGTGCCGCTGATCAGGCTGATCAGCGTGGTCTTGCCGGCTCCATTGGGGCCGATGAAGCCCAGGATCTCACCTTGGTTGAGCGTGAAACTGACGTTGTTGACGGCCAGCAGGCCGGAAAAGCGGCGTGTCAGATGGCGTGCTTCTAAAATGGGTGTCATAAGCGATTGGCCCGAATATTTTCCACAAAATAGCGCCAGCCCGAGCGGTGAAAGCGCCGTATGACGTCAGCCAGGCCGCGCGGCATCAGGACTACGGCAACGACGATCACCGCGCCAAAGAACAGGCCTGCGATGCTGGTGACTTCGCTGGACAACACTTCCGAGATGGCCGACAGGATGAACGAGCCGACGATAGGTCCCAGGATTGTGCCTGGCCCGCCGAACACCGCCATGATGATCATCTTGACGTTAAGCGTGATGTCGAAGGCGCTTTCGGGGTCCAGGAAGGTGATCCAGTAGGCATGGATGCCGCCGGCCAGGGCGCTGAAGATCCCCGCCAGTGCGAACGCCATGATCTTGTAGCGCGTGGTGTCGACGCCCATGACCACGGCGCCTTCTTCGTTTTCGCGTATCGCGATCAGGCCAAAGCCGAAGCGGCTGCGCGTCAGCCAATAGATCGTCAAGGTGACGAGTATCAGCAGCCCTAGAGAGAGTTCATAGAACAGGGGGTCGTTATTCAGCGGCGGCAACACCAGGCCGATGTTCTGGCCGGCGATCTTGACGTTGGAAACGATGGCGATCATGACCTGGGCGAGCGCCAGGGTGGCGATGGCGAAGTAGTGGCCCTTGAGCCGCAACACCGGAAGCCCGAGGCACAGGGCGAATATCACGGCCAGGATCACCCCGAACGCCATGCCGAAGGCAAATGGCAGGTGCCACTGAACCATGGCTATGCCGACCCCGTAGCTGCCCAGTCCGTAGAAGACCGAGTTGCCGAACGAGGCGTAGCCTGTGTATCCGCCGATGATATTCCAGCCTTGGGCCAGAACCGCCAGCAGCAAGGTGCTGATTCCGAATTGAATCACCACGTCGGAGCCGTATTTGGGCAGCAGCACCAAGGCGATGATGACTGCCACGAGCAGGATTGCGCGCATTGTTTTCATGCGGTTCTCCCGAGCAGGCCGCTAGGCCGCACAATCAGAACCAGGACCAGCACACCGAAACTTGCGACATCGGAGAAGGTTGGGCCGATATAGAGTGCGGTCAGTGCTTCGATAAGCCCCAGGAACAGGCCGCCTACGATTACTCCCAGAGGGTTGTCCAGGCCGCCGATAATCGCTATGGCAAAGGATTTGGCGGTGAGCGTGGCTCCGATATAGGGGTTGATTTGCGAGACGGTCCCGTACAGGCCGCCGGCCGCGCCGGCCAGGGCCAGCCCCAGGCCGAAAGTCACGGCATACAAGTGCCTGGGCTCCACGCCGTAAAGGCGCGCGGCAACCAGGTTCTGGGCGGTTGCCCGGATGGCGCGCCCCAGACGGGAGCGCAGCAGGAAATACCACATGGCCAGTGTCAATACCATGGCCACGCCGAACGCGGCCAGCCTGACGGCGGGGATGGTGAGATGGCCCAGGGTAAAGCTGCTGCCGGCATAAACGGGGTTGATGGTTCTGAAGTCGGCGGAAAAGATCAATTGCGCCATATAGGTCAAAACCACTTCAAGCCCGAAAGTAATCAGCAAGGTGTTGAACATCGGCGCGCGGGCGATCAGGTTGAGCAGGCCGCGCTGTATGCCATAACCCACCGCGAACATGACGCAAGCGGTGATGGGCAAGCCAAGAAACGGATCGATGCCCACGTAAGTAAATAAGTACCAGGAGATATAGGCTCCCAGCATAATAAAGGCCCCATGGGCCAAGTTCACAATATTCAACACACCCCAGACAAGGGCGAGGCCGAGCGCCATGATGGCGTACAACCCCCCTTGCAGGATTCCGTTGACGAGGATTTGTAAAAGTAAATCCACGTTAACTCCTTAAAGACGCACTATTTAACGACCAGACCAGGATGGCATGGGATATTTGGCCTGGTTGATGAAGGCTTTGCCGTCAAACACAGGTTTCAGCGCGCCGTCCTGGACTTGGACCACGGTTTGGTCGAGGTCGATCTGCCCGTTCTTGCCAAAAGCGATTTTGCCGTAGAGGCTGTCAAAATTGCTTGCGGCGATGGCATCGCGGACTTTCTTGGGGTCCAGCGAATTGGCTTTTTCAAGAGCGACAACCAAGGCTTCGACATCGGAAGCGCCCGAAGCCGCATGGTAGTCGGGCTCGTAGCCGTATTTGGCCTTGTAGGCGGCGGCAAATTGCTCCGCATCGCCAAACCACTTGTCTTTAAGCGTCGGGCCCGGCAGCCAGGCGGTCATGCCGAAAGCGTAATCGGCATCTTTGCCCAAAGCCTTGCGGAAGTCTTCGCTGGGCACGCCGACCGTAAACGAATACATTTTCGGTGCCACGTTCAGGCTCTTCGCCTGGCGGACAAAATTGAGAATCTCGGTTTCATGGCCGGCGACAAGTACCGCGTCGACTTTCTTGGATTTGATTTGCGACAGCAAGGAGTTGAAGTCGCTGGCGTTGGTGCTGTAGCGTTCGTCCATGACGATGTTCAGTCCGGCTTTTTTGAGCTGGGGCCGTGTGCCGTTGGCCACCGATACGTCGAAGGAATCGTCGGCGTACAGCAACGCCACCGATGCGGGAACCGGCTTGACCTGTTTCAGCATGGCTATGGTGCTGCCGAAGTAATTGCTGGCAGGGGCCAGGGTGCCGAAGATGTATTTGAAATTACGCGCGAAAATCTGATCCGAGGCGCCGCCGCCCTGGACCATGGGGACCTGGTATTTTTCCGAAACCGCCGAGTCGGCCAATGCAAAATTACTGGCGAAGGGCCCGAGCAGCAGATGGATTTTGTCTTGGGAGACAAGTTGTGTGTATTGGCGCACGCTCAGGTTGACGTCGGATTGATTATCGTAGATTTTGAGGGCCAATTTGTACGACTTGCCATCTACCTTGACGCCGCCTTTTTCGTTGATTTTATCGATCGCCAGTTGATACGCGTCCCGATAATAGCGCCCGGTATTGGCACTCGATCCGGTCAATTGCACCGACGCACCTAGAACAATGGTGGGTTCTGCGGCCTGCACGGTTGACAGGGATAGCGCCATGGCGAGTGTGCCAAGAGCGAAGGGTATTGCGTGTAAAGATTTGGAAATCATTATTCGATACCTCCTTTAAAGATATCTTTATTCTCCCTATATCGCTTTACGGCAAACTGAATTGCTTACACTTTGTCAGCTTTTTTTTGCCTTAAAAGCTCTGTTTTCGAAAGCGGTTCTGCGGCTGTGCTCGGGATGGCCGCCAATTTCCGGCACTTCTTGAAATTTCATAAGCCGTTAATTTTTAATTATTTAATTTTTCATACTGGGAGCCATCTTATTTTTTCCCGGGCTGATTATTTTATTGACTATGATAATAGGAATTATTATCATTACCTAAATATTAGCCTATGGAGCCACTATGTCTGGATTTGTCAGTGCTATTGTCGTGGGCGCCGATCGCCTGGGCAATATTCCCGATCTGCTGAAAGGGCACAATATTGCCATCAGGCACCACATCAGCGGACGCGATCCCGCCCACCAAAAAAGAACCCTGCAATTGCCGTCGGGCACGGATCTGCTTATTTTGCTGACCGATTTTCTGGGTCATAACGTCATGAAGACATTCCGGGCCGCCGCCCAGCGCTCGGGAGTGCGCGTTGTGGCGTGCCGCCGTTCAGTCTGCAGCATGAAGCAGGCTTTGAATCAGTGTGGGTACTGCGAGTCCTGCCCGAAGGACAAATCCGGGGCAGAGCAGACCGTGCAGTTTATCCCGCCCCTGAAACAGAAGGCGGGCGGCAGAACACGCTGAGGGCCGGCCCCGGCATGCAGGCCTGCGGCAAACAAAACGGGCACCCGAGAGAGGTGCCCGTTTCAATATGCAAGAACGGTGGGCCGGCTTAGTGCTGCTTGAGGGCCTCGCTGGCCAGTTTTGCGGACGAGTCGTTGGCAGCCAGACGGCGCGCGCCGTTATAGCGTTTTTTCCAGTAGCTCTGGTCCATGTTTTCGACACGGACTACCTGGCCTCTGCGTGGCGCATGAACGAACTTGTGATCGCCGAGGTAGATGCCGACGTGCGAAAAGCGGTGCCCGAGGGTATTGAAAAAGACCAGATCGCCTTTTTTGAGATCGCCAAGCGAAATCCATTTGCCTTCGTGCGCCATGTCGGCGGCGCGGCGCGGTAGTTTGAGCCCCAGGGATTTTTCGGCGGCGTAGGCAACCAGGCCGCTGCAATCGAAGCCGCTTTTTGGGGTGCCGCCGCCATAGCGGTATTTGATGCCCAGGAAGTTCAGTGCGGTCGAGGCCAGGGCCTTGGTGGCGGCGGGGTGTACTGTGGAACTGCTGCTGTTGAAGCTGTCGTCGTTCGGGCTGCCGTCGGCAAGATAGGCGCCGAGCGGATCGGATTGGGTACGTGAAAGGTAGTTGTCGCGAAGATTGCGCGAGCTGGAGTCGGCAAATTTGCTTTGAGCGTTGGTGGCGCAGCCCGCGAGGGCTATTGTGGTGGCGAGTATCGCACACTTGGCCGCGCGCCAGAGAGTCTTGTTATTTATGCATGAATATAGTCGTATCGGGAGTCGATGGGGCGGCATAGTCTTCAATTCGGATGACCGCGCTTCGCCCAGCGTTTTATAACGTTAATATTAACGAAATGTAAACATTCAACCCTGAACTTGGCGCAAATTTGACGAGTAATTTTGGTGTAAGCAGGCCGAGTTTAACTAATCTTGCTTAACACGTAAAGCGCTTGTAACGTTTACAGAGATTCGGTATAGATCTACCCTATAGGGCCTAGCGCTCCTATGGCGAAAGACAAATCGGTGATTGAAACTCTTGTTTTTGAAATAAATTGATACAAATAAATTCGTCTGCCGCGGATGCAAAGAACAGCCGCGGCCGATCACAACTACCCGCCTACCAGGAGACAGAAAATGCAGAAAATCCGCGAGTTTCATCGTCAGTCGATAGAACAGCGCGAGGAGTTCTGGCGACGAGAATCGCAGCGTGTCCATTGGGAAACGCCATTTACCGAGGTACTGGATTATTCCAATCCTCCTTTTGCCCGTTGGTTTGTGGGCGGCAGAACCAATCTCTGCTACAACGCGGTGGATCGCTGGCTGGCAACGCAGGCCGACAAGCCCGCGCTGATCTGGGTGTCGACGGAAGTCGATCAAGAGGTGATATACACCTGGGCGGATCTGGCGCGCGAGGTGAACACGGTGGCCGCCATGCTGCGCAGCCTGGGGGTAGGCAAGGGCGATCGCGTGCTGGTATACCTGCCGATGATTCCCGAGGCGGCGTTCATCATGCTGGCTTGCGCGCGTATCGGGGCGATTCATTCGGTGGTGTTCGGCGGCTTCGCCTCGCACAACCTGGCGCAGCGCATCGACGATGCCCGGCCCAAGCTGGTGGTGTCGGCCGATGCCGGCTCGCGCGCAGGCAAGGCAATTGCCTATAAGCCCCTGCTGGACAAAGCGATGGGCGCGGCAAGCTATCCTCCCGAGACTGTTTTGCTGGTCGATCGCGGCCTGATCGGGTTTGAGCCCGTGGCGGGCCGGGATATCGACTATGCAAGCCTGCGCGCCCGCCACGATGGAGTCCAGGCGCCGGTCGAGTGGCTGGAGTCGTCCGAACCCAGCTATATTCTCTATACCTCGGGTACGACGGGCAATCCCAAGGGCGTGCAGCGCGACACCGGGGGGTATGCGGTGGCGATGGCGGCTTCGATGCACTATGTCTTTGGCGGCAAGCCCGGCGATACCTACCTGTGTACCAGCGATATCGGTTGGGCGGTAGGGCACTCTTATGTTGTGTACGGGCCTTTGCTCAATGGCCAGGCCACCATTATGTACGAGGGCCTGCCGACTCGTCCCGACGGCGCGATTCTGTGGAAAATGGTTGAAAAATACCGGGCCAATGCCATGTTTTCGGCGCCCACGGCCATCCGGGTTCTCAAAAAGCACGATCCGGCGCTGTTGAAAAAACACGATTTGTCGAGTCTTAAAACCGTTTATCTGGCGGGCGAGCCGCTGGACGAGCCGACGGCTACCTGGATTTCCGAGGGCCTGGACAAACCCATCATCGACAATTACTGGCAAACCGAAACGGGCTGGCCTATTTTATCGGCCCAACCGGGGGTCGAGGAAGTGCCGACCAAGTTCGGCAGCCCCTCGTTTCCGGTCTATGGCTATGACGTGCGCGTGGTCAGCGAAAGCACCGGCGAAGACCTGGGGCCGAATCAGAAAGGCGTGGTGGCGATTGCTCCGCCTTTGCCGCCGGGCGCCATGTCCACGATCTGGGGCGACGACGAACGCTTCGTCCGCACTTATTTCTCGTCCTTTCCGAATCGCATGCTGTATTCGACCTTCGATTGGGGGCTCTACGACCAGGACGGCTACTGGTTTATTTTGGGGCGCACCGACGATGTCATCAATGTGGCCGGCCATAGGCTGGGCACGCGCGAAATCGAGGAATCCCTGAACAGCCATCCCGCCGTTGCCGAATCGGCGGTCGTCGGGGTGGCCGACACCGTCAAAGGTCAGGTCGCCATGGGGTTTGCCGTCCTGAAGGATCCCGCTGCGTTGAGCGAGCAGGCGGTGGCCGACTTGGAAAACGATATCAAGCGCGTCATCGAAGAGCGTATCGGCGCGGTGGCCCGACCCGCCCGGATCCGTTTTGTGGGAGCCTTGCCGAAAACCCGTTCGGGCAAGGTCTTGCGGCGTGCGATTGTGGCATTATGCGAGGGGCGGGATCCGGGCGACCTGACCACGATTGAAGATCCCACTGCCCTGGAACAAATCAAGGATTCTTTATGAAAACCAAACCTGTATTGAGTGCTTCCGACGTCAAAACCATATTGGCCGCTGCCGAGCAACATGCTATTGAGCATCAATGGGCCGTGACCATTTCGGTTGTGGATGACGGGGGGCACTTGCTGGGCTTGGTGCGTCTGGACGGAGCGGCTCCTGTTTCGGCCCATATTTCTCCGGCCAAGGCGCGCACAGCGGCCTTGGGCCGTCGCGAATCCAAGGGCTATGAAGATACCATCAACCAGGGCCGTTATTCGTTTTTGTCGGCGCCCACCCTCGAGGGCATGCTCGAAGGCGGGGTGCCGATTGTGGTGCAGGGAGACGTGGTGGGCGCCGTGGGCGTTTCGGGGGTGAAGTCCTCCGACGACGTGAATATTGCTCGCGCGGGGATAGCCGCCCTGAATCCATGACGAGCAATGTTCCTTCAGGGCAGGATACTGCCGCGCCCGGTTCCCCTACTGGATCGGCAGGGTTCCGCGATACCCTGAATCCGGGGGTTGCGAAGCGCGAGGTCTGGGCCTGGGCCATGTACGATTTCGCCAATTCGGGGTATACAACCGTGGTTCTCACCACGGTTTTCAGTGCGTATTTCGTTGGGGTGGTCGCCGCCCAGAAGACCTGGGGTACGCTGGCATTCACGGCCGCCCTGTCGTTTTCTTACCTGATGGTCATGCTGACCATGCCGACCCTGGGCGCTCGCGCCGATGCCAATGCGGCCAAGCGGCGCCTGCTGTTTTCCAGCACGGTCGGCTGTGTTGCCGGAACCCTGCTGCTGGCGCTGATTGGTCCGGGCGACATTGCCTGGGGGCTGATCATACTGGCGCTATCGAATTATTGTTATTGCGTGGGCGAATCGATCATTGCCGCCTTTTTGCCGGAAATCGCCAGGCCGGAAGCGCTGGGCCGTGTTTCGGGCTGGGGATGGAGCTTCGGCTATTGCGGCGGCATGCTGAGCCTGGGCCTGGCACTGGCGCTGGTATCCTGGGCCGCGGGCCGGGGCGAGGGCGCCAGCCAGTATGTACCGCAAGTCATGGTGCTGACGGCGCTTATTTTCGCTTTGGCGGCGATACCGTCTTTCATGCTCTTGCGCGAGCGCTCGGCGGCCACTCACAAACCGGCCGAGGGGCTGTTTGGCCGGCTCCTGGCGGCCTGGCGCGAAACAGGTAAAAATTTCCCCGATTTCCGTCGCCTGCTGTTTTGCGGTGCCTGCTATCAGGCCGGCATCGCCGTGGTCATTACCTTGTCGGCGGTGTATGCCACCGAAGCCATGGGCTTTACCATGGCCCAGACCATGATGCTGGTATTCACCGTCAATATCGGCGCGGCGGCCGGCGCTTTTTCGTTTGGACATGTGCAGGACCGCATTGGCCACAAACGGGCACTGGCCATTACCCTGTGCGGCTGGATCCTGATGATCGCGGTGGCCTACGTGGCGGTGCAGGTGTGGGTATTCTGGATTGCGGCGGTACTGGCCGGCTTGTGCATGGGTACCAGCCAAAGCGCGGGACGGGCCATGGTGGGCGCTCTGGCCCCCCAGCAGCGCCTGGCCGAATTCTATTCGCTCTGGACGTTCGCCCTGCAATTGGCGGCCGTGGTCGGGCCCTTGTGCTATGGCCTGGTTACCTGGGTGACCGGGGGCAATCATCGCATGGCCCTGCTGTTTACCGGCGTGTTTTTCGTGGCCGGCCTGGTGGCGCTGGCACGTGTGGATTTTGCGCGTGGCCTGCGGCAGCGCGATACTATGTCCTGAACGCCCAGGCCAAGGAGATTTGCCGTTTTATCGGTTTTGTCAGCCCTTAGTAAGCCTGATTGGTTACGGTTAGCAAGCAAAGTCTGAATAACATCTGTTCATCAAAATATATAAGGAGCCTATGTCATGTCTGCAGAGATCGAATCGGTTTTAGTGGAAAATCGCGTCTTTCCGCCATTCGCCAACCTGGTCAAAGAAGCCAATATTTCCGGCATGGACGCTTATCAGGCGTTGTGCGACGAAGCCGAACGTTCTCCCCGGGATTTCTGGGGGCGCCTGGCGCGCGAAAATCTGGTTTGGGACACGCCTTTCACCGAGGTGCTCGATGAATCGAATGCGCCGTTTTATCGCTGGTTCGGCGATGGCAAGCTGAATGTGTCGGCCAATTGCCTCGATCGGCATCTGAACACCGCCACGGCCCAAAAAACAGCGATTATTTTCGAAGCCGACGATGGCCGGGTTGAGCAGGTCAGCTATCAGCAGCTGCATGCCCGGGTCTGCCAGTTTGCCAATGGTATCAAGGCCCTCGGATACAAGGCGGGCGATCGGGCGATTATCTACATGCCCATGGCCGTCGAGGCCGTCGTGGCCATGCAGGCCTGCGCACGGCTGGGCATTATTCATTCAGTGGTGTTCGGCGGGTTCTCCTCGAAAAGCCTGCACGAACGGATTGTCGATGTGGGTGCGGCGCTGGTCATCACGGCCGACGAGCAGGTGCGCGGCGGTAAAAAGATTCCGCTCAAGCCCGCCGTCGACGAGGCCCTGACCATGGGCGGGTGCGAGGCGGTCGGCAAGGTCATTGTGTACAAGCGCACTGGCGGCTCAATCGCCTGGCAGGCGGGCCGCGACCTGTGGATGCACGACGTTTCGGCCAAGCAGGCCAGCACCTGCGAGCCGGTTTCCCTGAGCGGCGAGCATCCGCTGTTCATTCTTTACACCTCCGGCTCCACCGGCAAACCCAAAGGCGTGCAGCATGCCACGGCGGGATTCCTGTTGTGGTCACTGCTGACCATGAAGTGGACCTTCGATGCCAAGGATACCGATGTGTATTGGTGCACGGCCGATGTGGGCTGGGTCACGGGCCATACCTATATCGCATACGGGCCGCTGGCGGCGGGCCTGACCCAAGTGATGTTCGAAGGGATTCCTACTTATCCGAACGTGGGCCGTTTCTGGGACATGATCCAGCGCCACAAGGTCAGCGTGTTCTACACCGCGCCCACGGCCATCCGTTCCCTGACCAAGGCGGCCGAGGCCGCGCCTGAGTATCATCCGCGTCAATACAATCTGGACAGTCTGCGCATCATAGGTTCGGTGGGCGAACCCATCAATCCCGAGGCCTGGATGTGGTACTACACCAATGTGGGCCGCGAGCGCTGCCCCGTGCTGGATACCTGGTGGCAAACCGAGACGGGTGCCCACATGATTACCCCCTTGCCCGGCGTCACGCCGCTCAAGCCGGGGTCGTGCACCTTGCCTCTGCCGGGCATCGCCGCCGCAGTCGTCGACGAAGTCGGCGAAGAGGTCGAACGTGGCAAGGGCGGGTTCCTGGTCATGAAACGGCCCTGGCCCGCCATGGTGCGCACCATATGGGGTGATCCGGAACGTTTCAAAAAGAGCTATTTCCCTCCCGAACTGAAAGGCTATTACCTGGCCGGCGATGGCGCGCAGTGCGACAGCGACGGCTATTTCTGGATCATGGGCCGTATCGACGATGTCCTGAACGTCTCGGGCCATCGTCTGGGCACGATGGAAGTCGAGTCGGCGCTGGTGTCGCACGAGCTGGTGGCCGAAGCCGCGGTGGTTGGGCGCCCGGACGCCACTACCGGCGAAGCCGTGGTGGCGTTTGTGGTACTGAAGCGCTCCTTGCCCGAAGGTGCCGAAGCGGTGGCTATTGCCAAGCAGTTGCGCGACTGGGTGGCCAAGGAAATCGGACCCATCGCCAAGCCGAAAGACATTCGATTCGGCGAGAACCTGCCCAAAACCCGTTCCGGTAAAATCATGCGCCGCTTGCTGCGCGTGGTGGCCAAGGGCGAAAAAGTGACGCAGGATGTATCGACTCTTGAAAACCCGCAAATCCTCGATCAGTTGTCGCAGTCGGTGTAGCGGGGACAATGAATCGCCATGGCGCCAGGTGTCGTCATGGCGACGGGAATCGCGGCGGCGGTGTAAATTACTGTGTGCCAGCCCGTTTTCCCGGGTTGCAGCGGCACCCCCTGGCGGGTGCCATTTCTTTTGTGGAGCCTTTTCTTGAAAACGAACCAGCCGGATCGCGGTGCTTTCCTGTTGATGGCGCTGACGGTGCTTTTGTGGGGTTTCAGCTGGATCGTCATGAAAGATCTGTCGCACTATATTGGTCCGTTCGATCTGGTGGCCCTGCGCTACGCGACTGGATTCCTGGCCTTGTTCGTCATACTGCTGGGATCGCGGCAATCGCTGCGCTTCCCGCCGTTCTGGCTGACCATCGGAATCGCCTTGTTTCAGACAACCGCTTTCCAGTGCCTGGCGCAGTTCGCGTTGGTGGCCGGGGGGGCGGGGCATGTGGTGATGCTGTCCTATACCATGCCGTTCTGGGTGTTGATATTCGCGTGGCTGTTGCTGGGTGACCGGCCCACGAGCCGTCATGCGCTGGGCTTTGCGCTGGCGGCATTGGGCCTGCTGGCCGTGATTGCGCCCTGGGAGGGTTTGGGCGGCGTGCTCAGTTCTTTGCTGGCTTTGGCCGGTGGGGCGAGCTGGGGGCTGGGCGTGGTGCTGGCCAAAATGCTGTTCCAGCGCCATTCGGTCAATGTCCTGAACGTAACGACCTGGCAGATGCTCCTGGGCGCGTTGTTTACCTTGCCGCTGTCCATGGCAGTGCCCCAGATGAATATTCAATGGGGGACGCATCTGGTGCTGGGGGTGCTTTACATGGGCGTCATGGCTTCGGCGCTGGGCTGGGTCATGTGGATGATGGTGGTGCGCCGGGTAAGCGCCACCATCGCCGGCATGTCCAGCCTGGGCGTACCGGTATTGACGATCCTTCTTGCCTGGCTCTTGCTGAGCGAGCGGCCCACGCCTCTTGAACTTGTCGGCGTTGCCTTCATGCTTGCCGGCCTGGTCGTCGTAACCATCGCACCGGCGCGCAGACAGACGTAAGGGTGGGCCTTATGCCCCTCCGTACGGAGGGGCAGCGCTGCTGAAGTCGCCTACATGCCGCTGTAGACAGGGCCTTCGCCGCCTTGTGGCGCCACCCAGACGATGTTCTGGGTGGGATCTTTGATATCGCAGGTTTTGCAATGCACGCAGTTCTGTGCGTTGATTTGCAGGCGGTCGTCGCCGGTATCGGTTTTGACGAACTCATAGACTCCGGCCGGACAATAGCGCGTTTCCGGGCCGCCGTACTTGGCCAGATTGACCGAGACGGGAATCGAAGCGTCTTTCAGCGTCAGGTGCACGGGTTCGTTTTCGTCGTGGTTGGTATTTGAAATAAATACCGAACTGAGGCGATCGAAGGTGAGCTTGCCGTCGGGTTTGGGGTAATCGATGCGCGCGCATTCGGCCGCAGGCTGCAGGCTGGCGTGGTCGGGCTTGCTGTGGTGCAGCGTCCAGGGCATTTTCCCTTTGAACAGCCACTGTTCGATGCCGGTCATGAGCGTACCCATGGTGCGGCCCTTCTTGAACCATTGCTTGAAATTGCGCGATTTGTTCAGCTCGGCATACAGCCAGGATTTCTCGAAAGCGGCCGGGTAGGCAAGCAGTTCGTCGTGGCGGCGATCGGCCTGCAGTGCGTCGAAAGCCGCTTCGGCGGCCAGCGCGCCGGTTTTGATGGCCGAGTGGCTACCCTTGATGCGCGAGGCATTCAGGAAACCCGCCTCGCAACCGACTATGGCCCCGCCCGGGAAACAGAGTTTGGGCAGCGACAACAGGCCGCCGGCCGTCAAGGCGCGAGCCCCGTAGGCGATGCGCTTGCCGCCCTCGAAGATGGGGCGTATGGCCGGATGTGTTTTATAGCGCTGGAATTCTTCAAAGGGAGAGAGCCAGGGGTTGGCGTAGTCCAGGCCCACCACCAGCCCGACCGCGACCAGGTTGTGGTTCAGGTGGTACAGGAACGAGCCGCCATAGGTATCGGCGTCGAGAGGCCAGCCGGAAGTGTGCATGACCAGGCCGGGTTGCGATTGAGCCGGGTCGACCTCCCACAATTCCTTGATGCCGATGGCATAGCTTTGCGGGTCGCGGCCGGCGTCCAGTTTGTAGTGTTCGATCAGTTGGCGCCCCAATTGGCCGCGCGAGCCTTCGGCAAAGATGGTGTAGCGGGCCAATAGTTCCATGCCAGGCTGGTAATGGGATGTATGCGAGCCGTCGCGCGCAACCCCCATGTCGCCGGTGGCTACGCCTTTGACGGCTCCTGAATCGGTATACAGGATTTCACCGGCGGCGAAGCCGGGAAATATTTCCACGCCCAGGGCCTCGGCCTGTTCACCCAGCCAGCGTACGAAGTCGCCCAGGCGCACTATGTAGTTGCCGTGGTTTTGGAAGCATTGGGGCAGTAGCCAGTTTGGCGTGGCGCGCGCGCTTTTTTTCGTCAGGAAAAGGAATTTGTCTTCGGTGACCGGAGTTTCCAGCGGAGCGCCTTTTTCTTTCCAGTCGGGAATCAGCTCGGTAAGCGCCTGCGGATCCATGACGGCGCCCGATAGAATATGAGCGCCCAACTCGGCGCCTTTTTCCAGGACACAGACACTGACTTCCTGGTTACGCTCGGCGGCCAGTTGTTTCAGGCGAATTGCCGTAGCCAGGCCTCCCGGCCCTCCGCCGACAACGACTACATCGTATTCCATCGATTCGCGCTCAGCCATTTATAAAGTTCTCCCTGTAATGTATTTGTGTTGAAGCGATTCGCCGTGGATGGCTCTGGATTTATTAATCCGGATTGTATTGCAGTCTGCGGCCGGCCTGACAATATGTGGTGGGGCGATTGTGTAACCCGCCGCCGCGGCGGCGCGCCGATCCTATTTGTTACCGTTATACTTGGTGCTCGACATCGAATAAAACCAAGCAGGAGGCACGGAGCACATGCAGGTTGCGGATCAATCGGGACTGCCGCGTATTGGCGGCGTCTTTTCTTGTGTCATGCCCTTGCGCTGGGGTGATCTCGATGCCTTGAACCATGTCAACAATACGCTTTATTTTCGCTATGCCGAAGAGGCGCGTATTCATCTGTTTGCCGCCGCTGGAATTGTCCTGCCGTCGGCTCGAGTGGGCGTGCTGGCGCACGCTTCCTTCGATTTTCTCAAGCCCCTGCTTTACCCCGCCACCGTGGTGATCAGTCTGGTCCTCACCCGCCTGGGGCGTTCGAGCATGGAATTCGAAGTACTGGTCGAATGCCGGGAAGACCCCGGGGTGGTGTATGCCAAAGGCAGGAATGTCATGGTCGGAACCGATTCGGCCACGGGCAAGTCCCTGGCCTGGACGCCCGACGAGCTGGCGGGGTTTGCACTATGCTTTGTGGCATGAACCGGAATTTAGTCGATGCTGTTTCAAGTGAATTCTTTTTATTTTTAATCAGAAGGATGGAGTAATGGATAAAGTCTATGCAAGTGCCGCAGAAGCACTTAAAGGCGTCGTTGCCAACGATCAGACCATTGCCGTAGGAGGCTTCGGGCTTTGCGGCATTCCCGAAGCATTGATCGCTGCCTTGCGCGATTCAGGCGTGCAAAACCTGACCTGCATCAGCAATAACGCCGGGGTCGACGGTTTCGGTTTGGGCCAGTTGCTCAATACTCGCCAGGTCAAGAAAATGATCGCGTCCTACGTGGGCGAAAACAAGGAGTTCGAGCGCCAGTTCCTGGCGGGCGAACTCGAGCTCGAATTCACGCCGCAAGGCACTCTGGCTGAAAAGTTGCGTGCCGGCGGCGCCGGGATTCCCGCGTTTTTCACTAAAACGGGTGTCGGCACGGTGGTTGCCGATGGCAAGGAAATTCGCGAATTCGACGGCGTCAAATATGTCATGGAACGTTCGCTCACGCCCGACGTGTCGCTGGTCAAGGCCTATATGGCCGATCGCAGCGGCAACCTGGTTTTCCGCAAGACGGCCCGCAATTTCAACCCCAATGTGGCCATGGCTGGCAAAATCACCATCGTCGAAGTCGAAAAACTGGTCGACACGGGAACCTTCGATCCCGATGCCGTGCACTTGCCGGGAATCTACGTACACCGGATTGTGGTCAATGCCCATCCCGAGAAGCGTATCGAACAACGTACCGTCAGCAAAGCGTGAGGAGATGAATAATGGCTTGGAATCGTGATGAAATGGCGGCGCGCGCCGCTCGTGAATTGCAGGATGGGTTTTATGTGAATCTGGGCATAGGCCTGCCCACGCTGGTGGCCAACCATGTGCCCAAAGGCGTCGAGGTCTGGCTGCAGTCTGAAAACGGCTTGCTGGGCATAGGCCCGTTTCCCACCGACGACCAAATCGACGCTGATCTGATCAACGCCGGCAAGCAAACGATTACGACTTTGCCGGGATCGTCGATTTTTGCCTCGGCCGACTCCTTTGCGATGATACGGGGCGGCAAGATCAACCTGGCCATTCTGGGCGCCATGCAGGTGTCCGAGAAGGGCGATCTGGCCAACTGGATGATTCCGGGGAAAATGATCAAGGGCATGGGAGGCGCCATGGATCTGGTCGCGGGAGTCGGCAAGGTGGTCGTGCTCATGGAACATGTGGCGCGTAAAAAAGACGGCACCGAAGATATCAAGCTGCTGCCCGAATGCAATCTGCCCCTGACCGGGGTGGGTGTGGTCGACCTGATCATTACCGATCTGGGGGTGATGGAAGTCACCGAGAATGGCTTGAAGCTGACCGAGGTCGCCCCCGGCGTCACGGTCGCCGAAGTACAAGCCAAAACCAAGGCTCGGCTCGACGTCTCCGCCGTCGCGTAACGGCCCTCGGATCGTTGTATCATGGCTGTGCCACTCCTGTACGGGATGGCACAGTTTTTTTATAAGGAATCGTTGTGGGTAATTCCGTTTATGCCGAACGTATCGGGGCCTTGCGGGCAGCCATGTCCACGCACAAAATCGATGCCTGCGTGGTGTTGTCGTCGGACCCGCATTTGTCCGAATACCTGCCCGGGCATTGGCAGGCGCGCAGCTGGCTGAGCGGCTTCGAAGGTTCGGCGGGAACGCTGGTCGTGACGGCGCAATTTGCCGGCCTGTGGACCGACAGCCGCTATTGGGTGCAGGCCGAACACGATCTGGACGGAACGGGCATACAGACCATGCGCGCCGGCGCCGATGGGGTACCGAGCTTTATCGATTGGCTGGCCGCGGAGCTGCCCAAGGGCAGCCGGGTCGGGGTCGACGGCCAGGTTGTGAATGTGCAGTCATATCGGCAATGGCAGGCGGTGCTCGGCAAGCGGGACATAAGCCTGGCTGGGGATCTCGACCTGCCCGGCGCCGTCTGGGCCGGCCGCAGCCCGCTGCCTGCAGAGGCCGTCTACGAGCACACCGTGCCGTTCGCGTGCCGTACCCGGGCGGAAAATCTGGCCGCGATCCGGGCGGGCATGGCCTTGCACAAGGCCGACTGGCACTGGGTATCGTCGCTCGATGACATCGCCTGGATTTTCAATCTGCGCGGCAACGATGTTTCGTACAACCCGGTATTCCTGGCGCATGCCCTCATAGGCCGCGATTCGGTGCGTTTGTTTGTCGCCCCCGAAAAAATTGATGCCGCGCTGCGCGCGAGGCTGCAGCGCGACGGTATCCAGATCGAACCCTACGATGCGGCGGGCGCCGCCCTGGCAGCCCTGGCGCAAGGGCAGACTCTGCTCATCGACCCGGCACGCACCACGGTGGGTGTGCTGGCCGCCGCGGCCTATGTCGAGAAGGTCGAGGCGGTCAACCCTTCGCACTTGCTCAAGTCCCGCAAGACCGACGCCGAGCTGGCTCACGTCCGGCTTGCCATGGAACAGGACGGCGCGGCCTTGTGCGAGTTCTTTGCCTGGTTCGAGTCGGCGCAAGGCCGGGAAACCGTGACCGAGATCACGGTGGATGAAAAAATATGCGCGGCGCGCGCCCGCCAGAAAGATTTCGTTTCTCCCAGCTTTGGCACGATTGCCGCGTTCAACGCCAATGGCGCCATGCCGCATTACCATGCCACCGAACAATCGCATGCCCTGATCCAGGGCGACGGCCTTTTGCTGATCGATTCGGGTGGGCAATACTATGGCGGCACCACCGACATTACCCGCGTGGTGCCGGTGGGCCAGCCCAGTGTTGAGCAGCGGCGCGATTACACGGCCGTGCTCAAGGGCATGGTGGCGCTTTCGCAGGCGGTGTTCCCGCGCGGCACGGCTGCGCCTTCACTGGATGCCATTGCCCGCCTGCCGATCTGGCAGGCCGGCGTCGAGTACGGGCACGGCACGGGCCACGGTGTGGGCTATTTTCTGAATGTGCATGAAGGGCCGCAAGCCATTTCCTACCGTACCCCGATCAATCCCAATATGGGTATGGAACCCGGCATGATCACTTCCAACGAGCCTGGCTTGTATCGGCCCGGGCGCTGGGGGATCCGCATTGAGAACCTGGTGGTCAATCGTGCGGCCATGACGACCGAATTCGGCGAATTCCTGAAATTTGAAACGCTCACCTTGTGCCCCATCGATACGCGCTGCATCGAGCGTGGCTTGTTGACCGAAACCGAGACCGCCTGGTTGAACGCCTATCATGCCGAGGTTCGGCAACGCTTGCTGCCGCGAGTCCAGGGCGATGCCCAAGCCTGGCTGCTGCGTCGCACCCAGGCATTGTAGGAGCGGTTAAAAAACAACGGCCGCCGAAAAAAATAATCCCGCCAAAACGCCGCCCTGTCTGGATATGGACAGAATTCCGCGGCGGATTTCGGCGGCTGGCCGGAAACAAGTCCTGGCCTGCGGCTATAATCCAAATTTCCTGCTCATGCCCGGCGGCCCCGGGCGCGAATTACAATGACCAAATATGTGTTTGTTACAGGTGGGGTAGTGTCCTCCCTGGGTAAGGGCATTGCTGCTGCTTCGCTGGCTGCGATTCTTGAATCTCGCGGTTTGCGCGTCACACTTCTTAAGCTGGATCCCTACATTAACGTCGATCCGGGCACCATGAGCCCGTTTCAGCATGGCGAGGTTTTCGTGACCGAAGACGGCGCCGAAACCGATCTTGACCTGGGCCACTACGAGCGTTTCATTTCGCCCCGCATGCGCAAGGTCAACAACTTCACCACGGGCCAGATCTACGAATCGGTGCTGCGCAAAGAGCGCCGCGGCGATTATCTGGGTAAAACCGTACAGGTGATCCCACACATTACCAACGAAATCCAGGACTTCATCGCGCGCGGCGCCACCTCGGCATGGAACGGCTCCACCGATGTGGCCATTGTTGAAATCGGCGGCACCGTGGGCGATATCGAGTCCTTGCCGTTTCTTGAGGCGGCGCGCCAAATGAGCCTGCGCCTGGGGCGCAATAATGCCGCATTCGTGCATCTGACGCTGGTGCCGTTCATTGCCACGGCGGGCGAACTCAAAACCAAGCCTACCCAGCACTCGGTGCAAAAATTGCGCGAAATCGGCATTTACCCCAACGCCTTGTTGTGCCGCGCCGATCGGCCCATCCCCGACGACGAGCGCGCCAAAATCTCGCTGTTTTCCAATGTGCCGCTCGACGCGGTGATTTCGGTCTGGGATTCCGATTCGATCTACAAGATCCCGTCCATGCTGCACAAGCAGGGCCTGGACAATCTGGTTTGCGATGCGCTGGCCATTACTCCGCCGCCCGCCGATCTGACCATGTGGGATCGTCTGGTCGAAGCCATCGAGCACCCCAAACACGAGGTTCGCATCGGGATGGTCGGCAAGTATGTGGACCTGACCGAATCATACAAGTCCCTGAGCGAAGCGCTGGTGCATGCTGGCATTCATACCCATTCGCACGTGACGATTGAATACCTGGATTCCGAAACCATTGAAACCGAAGGCACCGATTGCCTGAAATCCCTCGATGCCATTTTGGTGCCGGGGGGCTTCGGCAAGCGTGGCATCGAAGGCAAGATTGCCGCTATCCGCTACGCACGCGAAAATGGCATTCCGTATCTGGGTATTTGCCTGGGAATGCAGTTGGCCGTTATCGAATTCTCACGCGATGTGGCCATGCTGGGCGGGGCCAACAGCACCGAATTCGATCCGGCGGCGCCTCATCCGGTCGTTGCGCTGATTACCGAATGGCAGGATCGTGAAGGCAAAATCGAAAAGCGCGATTCGTCTTCCGATCTGGGCGGCACAATGCGCAAGGGTGCGCAGCGCTGCCCGGTCAAGCCGGGGACGCGCGCCTATGAAATCTATGGCAGCGAGGTCAACGAACGCCACCGCCATCGCTACGAAGTCAATAACGTGTATGTGTCGCGCCTCGAAGAGGCCGGCCTGGTGATCAGCGCCCGCACGCCGACCGAGAATCTGCCGGAAATCATGGAGCTGCCCGGCCATCCCTGGTTCATGGGGGTGCAGTTCCATCCCGAGTTCACCTCGACCCCCCGCGATGGGCACCCTCTGTTTTCGAGCTATATTCAAGCGGCGATCAAACACCAGGAACAGCGCGTCGAGCATTCCGGCGCTTGACGTCCGGAGCCCCCTGGAACAGAAGGGCATACGCCGGGCCCTGGCCTTAATCCTCATTAGCCCCGCCCGCTGGCCATTCAGCACCGGGGGCGGCATTGCACAAAGGCATCGGTATGAAACTATGCAGCTTTGAAGTCGGCCTCGATCAGCCCTTTTTCCTGATAGCGGGCCCTTGCGTGATCGAGTCTCGTCAAATGGCTTTCGACACGGCGGGGCAACTGAAGGAAATCACGCACAAGCTGGGTATTCCGTTTATATACAAAAGCTCGTTCGACAAGGCCAATCGCAGCTCGGGCCGTTCGTACCGCGGCCCCGGCATGGACGAAGGCTTGAAGATTCTTGCCGATGTGCGCGCCGAACTGGGCGTGCCCATACTGACCGATGTGCATGATATCGGGCAGGTGCCCGAGGTGGCTGCCGTGGTCGATGTATTGCAGACGCCCGCTTTCCTGTGTCGCCAGACCGATTTCATTCAGGCTTGCGCTGCCAGCCTGAAGCCGGTCAACATCAAGAAGGGCCAGTTTCTGGCCCCGCACGATATGGTGCAGGTAGTGGCCAAGGCGCGCGCGGCGGCCATCGCGGCCGGCGGCGACGGCAATACGATCATGGCGTGCGAGCGGGGCGCATCGTTCGGCTACAACAATCTGGTGTCCGATATGCGCTCGCTGGCTATCATGCGCGAAACCGGTTGCCCGGTCGTTTTCGACGCGACTCATTCGGTGCAGTTGCCGGGCGGGCAAGGCACTTCGTCGGGCGGACAGCGCGAGTTCGTACCGGTGCTGGCGCGCGCCGCCGTGGCGGTGGGTGTGGCGGGTGTGTTCATGGAAACGCATCCCAGGCCCGACGAGGCCTTGTCCGATGGCCCCAATGCCGTGCCTCTGCATCATATGGCGGCATTGCTGGAATCCCTGATTCAAATAGATCGCAGCGTCAAACAGAACGGGTTTATTGAAGATCAGTTCAATTGAAGCAGCCTGCCGGCGCCGAACGCAGGGTGTCGACGAGACCCGTTAGAATATAGGCATCGCAGCGCCGGGTCGCGCGTGCTTGCGCACCGCCCAGGCCTGGTTCAATCATATTCCATGAGACACACATGACTGCCTATCTTATCGCCAATATCCATGTCACCAAGCCCGAGAAATACGAAGAATACAAGCGTTTTTCGTCGCTTGCGATGCAGGCGCACAACGCCAAGGTTCTGGTGCGCGGCGGGAAAACAGAAGGGCTGGAAGGCGACACTCCCAGCCGCACGGTAGTGCTGGAATTTCCTTCCATTGCCGCGGCCAGAACGTTCTACAACTCGGCCCAGTATCGCCGCGCCCGCAATGTGCGCGAGGGCGCCGCCGTCATGACCATGTATATCGTCGAGGGTGTGTAGTCGGCGGGGGTTTCTTTTGTAGGCTTTTGTAGAGGTGGTTGCCTAGGGGGCTGTCTTATCGCGACTATCCGTGTTCATCCGTGTTCTTAAGAGGCGAGGGTGGGGGGCCAATGGCCGTCGCCAATGCTGGTGGCATGATATGCGTTCTTAAGGCGCGGGGGTGGCGGCCCAGGCAGGGTGGTGCTCGCCTCGTCCGGTCCTGGCTGCGCCAG
>NZ_BAAGUZ010000034.1:0-20921 GCF_054781135.1 Paralcaligenes ginsengisoli | reverse complement strand
CGACCGCTGGACGTGCCGGACTACACAGCACCGCCCACCCTGCGGCGTCTTTATAGAATCAACCGCCGCCTACACAGCAAACACAGCAACACACAACCCAAAGTCACTATCCAAGCCCAAAAACGGCTCAAAACAAAAATCGCAGAAACACGTCCAGTGCTGTAAAAACACTTGAATCAAAAATCCTCTAACGCCTGGCCGTCAGAAGAAACTGGCTACACCCCAAAGCACCAGGGTTACGCCCCCGAGCATGCCGACCAGCAGCAGGAACGCGCCTTGCGAACCCTGGAGCATGGCCGGCCGCTGATCTTCGGGAATGGCGTACGCTCTGGCTGCCGCGCGTGCTATTACCCAGCCGATCATGATCACTATGACGCTCATTACAGCGCTCACATACTTCTCCCCGCAAACGCCCGGTCACGGGCAAAACATGGCGCCAAGACTAGCATATTTCCTTCTGCCCTTGAGTTCAGTCGTCGGCGGCGGGATCGAGATCCGGAAACAGTATCTCGGTATAGCCGAACTGCGAAAAATCCTTGATTCGCGATGGGTACAGGCGTCCGATCAGATGATCGCATTCATGCTGGACGACGCGTGCGTGGAAACCTTCCGCCGTGCGTTCCAGCGGCTTGCCTTGCGGGTCGAAACCCGAGTAGCGGATATGCCGGTAGCGGGGCACCGCAGCGCGCAGGCCCGGCACCGACAGGCAACCCTCCCAGCCGTCTTCCTGTTCATCCGACAGCGGAGTAATGACGGGATTGCAGAGGATGGTTTGCGGCACGGGAGGCGCGTCCGGATAGCGGTCGCTGGCATCGAAGCCGAAAATGACCAGTTGCAGATCGACTCCAATTTGCGGCGCTGCCAGGCCTACGCCGCCGGCATCGCGCATGGTGTCGAACATATCGGCGATCAATGCGTCCAGCCCGGCGCTGTTGAAATCGACCACCGGCTGGGCAATGCGCAGCAGCCGGGGATCGCCCATCTTGAGTATTTCACGTAACACTATGATTTCCTGTCCTATGCAATAGTGGAAATATAGCGCAAGACGAGTCAGGCGGAATCCGTATCTATTATGGCTACCACTTGCCCTTCCGTCACAGGATCGTCTTCTTTGACCAATAGCTGGGCGATGCGACCCGATTCAGTGGTCAGTATTGGAATTTCCATTTTCATTGAATCGATAATCATCACAGGCTCTTCTTCGCCGATTGCGGCTCCTTCCTGTGTCTCGATTTTCCATACCTTTCCAGATACTTCCGACAAAATTTCCTTGCGCGTCATTTTATTCCTCTATAGCAATGCTTCAACTGCCTGGCGGGATTGGGCAGAAGGTTTTTCAGTTTCTGGGTCCTGGCCCGGCCACTTCCATACCCAGTCCAGTATGCACTTGCCCTGAGCGGAACTGAGGGCTGTCGAGTATGCGTCGCACAAATGGAATGTTGTGCTTGACGCCTTCGATGACCGTGGCATCGAGGGCGGCCAGCAGGCGGTCGATGGCTTGGTTGCGATTGTTCCCGTGTGCAATAAGTTTCAGGATCAAAGGATCGTAGTGGGGTGTTATTTCGTCCCGTTCCGAGTATCCGGTTTCGGTGCGTATTCCTGTTCCGGCCGGCAGCCTGAATGTCTTGAGCGTGCCGGGCGAAGGGTAAAAACGTATGGGATCCTCCGCATAAATGCGGGCCTCGATTGCGTGGCCGCCGTTCGGGATGGCTTCGGGTAGGACATCTTCGAGTTTTTCTCCGGCGGCGAGCCGGATTTGCGCAATGACCAGGTCGATGCCTGTGATTTCCTCTGTGACGGCGTGCTCCACTTGAAGCCGTGTATTCATTTCCAGAAATCTGAAGTCTGTGCCTTTCTCGTACAGCGTTTCAATGGTGCCAATCACGTCATAGGGAAGCCTGCGCAATACTTGCACAAGGTCCTCCGCCGCCTTGTCCAGTAAGGCGCGGGAAAGCAAGGGAGCTGGGGATTCCTCGATCACTTTTTGATAGCGGCGCTGAATGGAGCAGTCTCTTTCAAATAGGTGCCTGACATTGCCGTACTGGTCGGCGAGTATCTGGAATTCGATATGGCGCGGTTTCAGCAGCAGGTTTTCCAGATATATTTCTGCGCTGCCGAAACTTCTTTGCGATAATGAACGCGCCTGGTCGAGGGCCTTGGCCAACTCGGCGGGATTGCCCGCGCTTATCATCCCGATGCCGCCGCCTCCCGCCGCGGGTTTCACAAGTACGGGATAACCCAGCAGCTCCGCCGCGGCAAGCGCGGAAGCGGCGTCTCCATTCAGAAGGCCCGAGCTGGGAGCCATTGAAAGGCCATGATGAATCATCAGATCGCGGGCTCGCGTCTTGTGCCCCATGGCTTCAATCCACCGAGGGCTTGGGCCGATGAAGCGGGCTCCGGTTGCATTGACGCGCTGCGCGAACTTGGCATTTTCCGACAGGAAACCGTAGCCTGGATGGATGCCGTCGGCACCGGACTTGCCCAGCACATCCAGCAATGCATCCTGATTCAGATAGCTGGCCTTGGGTTCGGATTCGCCTATATAGAATGTTTCATCCGCCTCCGCCAGGTATTGAAGGCCCGCATCGGCCTTTGAATATACGGCGACCGATTCGACCCCTAGCGCGCGCAGCGCGCGAATGATGCGTGCCGCAACAGCGCCCCGATTTGCAATGATGACTTTGTTGAACATGTATTGGCCTGTGGAAATTTCACTTCAGAATTATTTGGATTTGATTTCCACAAGATCAGGCAGTTGCTTGGCGACCTGTTGCCACATCGTCAGGTCGCGGCGAATTTGCGCACTGAGTTCGTCGGGGCGGCTGGGAGCCACTTCGCCACCCACGGCCAGCAGCCTTTGCGAAAAATCCTTTTGCTGGATGATTTCCCGAGTAGCTTGTGCAAGCCGGTTCTGTATTGATACTGGCGTGCCGGCCGGTGCATACAGGATGTAGCGGATGGAGATGTCGTAATTCACACCGATCTCCGCCAGTGTCGGCACTGAAGGAAGGGCGGCGCTGCGCTTCAAGGAGGTTACTCCCAGCGGCTTCAGCTTCCCGCTTTGGATGAACGGCAATAGCGCGGGCAGCGCCGCAAATACCATATCGACCTGGCCCGCTATGGCATCGCTGGCCGCCAGCGCTCCTCCTTTATAGGGGATGTGAAGCAGCTTCATGCCCGCCCTGGCGTTCATCAACTCTACAAAAATGCGCACCGATGCGCTGGAAATCGTGAATTTCCCCGGTGCGGCTTTGGCCGCGGTGATCAGTTCTTTTATTGTTGGGAATTTTATCTTTGGATTGGCGGCCACCACGAATGGCATCTGGGCAATCAGGCTTACCGGGAGGAGGGCGGACAAAGGATTGAATGGCGGCTTTGGGCCAAAAACCGAGTTCCAGATGTGGGCGCCGTCGCTGATGAGCAGCGTATAACCGTCTGGCGCGGCTTTTGCAGCCGCATCGCTGCCGATATTTGTCGAGGCGCCGGGCCGGTTTTCCACAATGACCGCCTGGCCCAGCCGCTCCGAGAGGTTCTTGGCAAACAGGCGGGAAACAAAATCCGTGCTGCCGCCTGGTGAATAAGGAATGATGATATGGATGGTTCGTGTTGGATAGCTCTCGGCGAGGGCTGGCTTCAGGCCGCAGACCAGTGTCATGGCGATCATCGCGGCAAGGCGGGAAAAGTGGATGTTCATAAGTCTCCTTTGTGCATTTTTTTACCGGCGGGTATGTGTTTATTTTCCTGCTCGGATCGATAGCCGCGTGGAGGGCCGGCGCTGCGGCGGCTGGTTCCTTACTACTGCCTCGGCTCATACTCCATTTGCGATTTTTTGAAATGAAAATTCTCATAGATGGCGAGCGCCCTCAATGCGCAACCCGCCATGGCGAAATTTTCGAATACAGGTACGCCGGCCGCCGCTGCGCGATCCCTCTGCAAGCGGCGTGCCGCATCGGTTTCGGGGCTGCCGTCCGAGCGTAATATGACTGCCAATGCCGTACCTCCATCTTTCGATTGGCGGTGGGCTATACAGGCGTCCATGATATTTTCCACCGTGCGTCGGCCTCGATAGCTCAGTAAGGCTGGCAGGTTCAGATGCACTACGACCGCATCGGTGCGGCTATCGCTGCACAAGGCATCGAGAATCTCGCTGGCGACGCGGCCTTCGGTTCGGTCAAATACATTGGCCGGCACGTCGATGGGATTGTTGTCGCTGGCACCGTCAGGCAGATTCAATGCGTGCAGCCGCTCTTTGGTTTCGGCGGAGAATTCCGCCAATGAGAAGCCTAGTTGGGCGAAGCCATCGCTTGCCACGACGCTGGCGCCGCCGCCGTTGCCCATAAGGGCAAGATTGCATGTCGGCCGCGTGAAATTCGGCTTTATGGTCTGGAACAACAATAAGGTGTCGACCAGCTCTTCCATGGTATTGACCGGCACACAGCCGGTTTGCGTGGTTACCGCCTGCCACACCTGAATGTCTCCCGCCAGCGATCCCGTATGTGAAGCAGCCGCCTTCTGTCCCTGGCTGGTGCGGCCGCCTTTCAATAGCACGACAGGCTTCTTGGCGCCGGCTTTGCTTAGAAGCTCAAAAAAAAGTCTTCCGTCCTGAATGTCTTCAAGATATAGCCCGATGATGTGCGTTGCATCGTCGGCAAGAAAATATTCCAGCAGGTCGTTCGGCCCCAGATCGATGCTATTGCCTATCGTTACGACTCCGCTGAAGCGCAAGCCGCGCAATTGTCCGTACCGCAGCATGTCGATGCCGAAGCCGCCGCTTTGCGAAATGACGCCGACATGCCCGACCGGATTCTCAATCTTGTGTGTTTCCGTAAAGCTCACCCGCCCTCGGGGGGTATAGATACCCAGGCAATTGGGCCCAAGAACGCGCATTCCTCCGATCTTTATGGCTTCCATCAAATCATGTTTACTGCCGCTGCCTCGCCCCCCCTCACCGAATCCGCTGGTCATGATTTGCGCAAATTGCAGCTTTCCCCTTGCGTTTTCCAATAGCTCCGGCACCGCTGCTCGGGGCACGGCTATATAGGCATAATCGACCTGCCGGGGCATGTCGGAAAAGTTCCGGTACACGGGCCTGCCGTCGATTTCGGCCAGGCTGGGATGCATAGGGTATATTTCCCCTTCGAAACCGAGGATTTCGAGATTACGGATAAAACGGTTTCCGGCGCCCCGGCCCGAAGCCGAGACACCCGCCACTGCGATGGTTTGCGGTGCGAATAGCGGTCCGAAATCCACGGGTCGGGCTCTTGGGCCATGCCCTGCCCGGCGGCGTTCGGATGTGAAAGTGATACGCACATCCACCGCCACCGCGGTCTTTGTATCCACGATCAGCGGATTGATATCCAGTTCGTCTATTTCATCGGCCAATGTCATCAGGATGCCTGTGCTGCCCCCTACCTTGACAAGGGCATCGACGATGGCTTCTTCGCTGGCCACCATGCCTGCCCGCGCGCCCCGAAGAATTGGCAATGCGCGCAACTCCTTCAACATGGCCCGCGCCTCGCGCGTGTCGATGGGGCACACGCGGAACACCACATCGGAAAAGATCTCCACGAACACACCGCCGAGACCCACCATCAGCATGGGCCCGAATTGAGGATCAACGTAGCCGCCAATCACCAATTCATGGCCCGGGGAGGCCATTTCCTCAACCAGGAATCCTTCTGGCTGTTGCCGCTCGACAGGCCAGCCATCGCGAATTCCGCATGCCGCAGCGCGTACTTCATCGGCATTTTGCACGCCGAGCCGCACACCGCCAAGATCACTTTTGTGCAAGGCTTGTGACGACAGTACCTTGACGGCGTAGGGAGGTGACAAGCTTGCGCAGGCCAGTGCCGCAGCGTCGGGATCCGTCACGGCCAGCGAGCGCGGAACCCGCAGGCCAAAGGCGGCCAGCAGGGTCTTCCCGGCTTTTTCATTCAACGCCGTCAGGCCCAGCCGCCTGCATCGGTCGAAGTAGGCCGGCAGGCTATTCCGTTCAATGCTTTCCCTATTTGCCGTATGTGTATCCACGGAATTCAGTCCCTATCGAGGCTTGGATGAAGCATTCAAGATTCGTTTCTCCAGATGATTTTCATGCTGACCGCTAATAGCTGGTCGGCCAATTGGCAAGAGCATGTTGACCTATGAAGCCTTCCCCGAGATGAACCTTCAGTAAGCCTTTCAAGGTCTTTCGCGTATGGCGGGGATCGATGATCGCCTGCGTTTCGTAGAGCGCCGCGAGCGACCATGCCGACGAATCCTGCCGGATATCGGCAAGCAAGGCATCGAACCGCTCGGGGTCGTCTTCTCGTTTGAGTTTATGCAGCATATGCACGCCCAGCGCCGGATCGACAAAACCCAGGTCCGCTGTGGGCCAGGCGAGGACTTCATGGGAGTTTTTGCCACCGCCCATATTGAGATAAGCCTGGCCATAGCTTTTGCGCATGATCACTGAAATCTTTGGCACACTGACCAGGCTCAGGGCATTCATCCAGTTCATGATGCGGCCCGGAGCCCAGCGCTTTTCACTGTCCACCCCGATCAAGAAACCTGGCTGATCCACGAGAAAAACGATGGGAATATTGTAAGAGTCGCATAGCACCATGAAGCTGGTCGCTTTGCGCATGGCGTCGATATCGATGGCGCCGCCTTTGAATTTCGGATTATTGGCGATTACTCCCACGGAGTATCCGTCTATCCTGGCCAGCCCGGTGGTGATCGACTTTCCGAACCGCGCTTTCAATTCGAAAAAACTATCGAGATCGGTGATTGAACGAATAATTGCGCGAACGTCATATACCGCGGTGCGGCTTTCGGGAAGCGCCTCCAGCACCGCTTCGCCGGTTTCGTCGCTTCCTTCCGGCACCGGGCATCGAGGAGGCGTCTCACCGGCGTGACTTGGCAGATAGCTCAGGAACCTGCGGATGATTTCGAGCGCCTGCTGGTCGGTATCGACGACGACATCGACCAGCCCTGTTGTTTCGCTGTGCAGGCGCCAGCCTCCAAGTTCTTCGGGATCCACCTTTTGATTGATCGCTATCGAGGTTACGCGGCTGCTGGCTACCGCCATGGTGGCGCCTTTGCGCATTACGGCAAAATCCGCCATGCAGCTGTACCATGTCGACGAGCCGTAGCAATTGCCCAATAGTGCGGATACCCAGGGCGTCTTGCGACTACGCAGATATTCGAATGGGTCCTGGCCCAGCATCGCTCTGCCGGCCCCTCCCATGCGGTCTGGCATGCGGGAGCCGGCGGACTCTCCCAGAAAAATAAGCGGCATGCCCCTTGACGTGGCTGTTTCCCGAATGTGGCGGATTTTCTTGCCGTTGATGGCGCTGCTGCTGGCTCCCAAGACCGTAAAATCGTTCGACACTACCGCTACGTTGCGGGCGTCGATGGTGCCGTAGCCGGCGACTTTGGCATCCGCGGGTGTTTTTCCACGGGTTTCAGGGCGAATGCCGCGCGCGAACATGCCTGATTCGATAAAACTGTCCGCATCGAGCAAAATATCCAGCCGTTCGCGTGCGTTCAACTGGCCGGACTCGCGCCGCGCGGCGAGCTTTTCTTCCCCTCCCATGGCGAGAGCTTCATCCGTGCGACGCTTAAGCTCGTCAAGTGGTTCGCTGAATTTCATTGATACTCCGACAAAAATTGGGTGCTCCGGCGTCAAGCAAGTGTCAGGTAGAATGAACTATGCAGTCAAATATAAAATTAGCATCCCTGTATGCGTTTACATCATAAGTATGCAGTCGTGGCCAATACCGAATTTCCGGGAATATGATGAAATTTTGCGCGAGAGAAAAATGGGGCTCAAGGTCAATCTGAAACAGATCAGCGCGTTCAGGTCAGTCATGATTTCCGGCTCCACGAGCGGTGCCGCCGAATTGCTCAATATTTCACAGTCGGCTGTCAGCAGGCTGATACAAAATCTTGAAGCCCAGACGGCTTTCCCGCTTTTTTTGCGGCAGAATGGAAGGCTTTATCCCACGCCGGAAGCTTTGGCTTTCCTGGAGGAGGTCGAGCAGGTCTATAGCCGGCTGGATCATCTGGGCAATGTGATGGGCAATATCCGGATGCTGGAGAGCGGACATTTGCGTGTCATTGTTTCGACGCCGTTCGCGCAATGGCTATTGCCGGAGGCGCTGGCGCGCTTCAGAAAGAAGCGTCCGGATATCCGGGTGTCGGTGGAAATTGTCGTCAGGCGCGACATGCCCAAGTGGCTGGAAGAGCAGAAATTCGATGTTGCCTTGATTACATTTCCCGTCGACTATCCAGTGGCGCATCTGCGCAACCTTCCAAGCCTTAACGCTGTATGCATATTGCCGCTGGGCCATCCCTTGGCCGACGTTCCCGTCGTTCGTGCCCGCGACCTGGCAGGTCAGCCATTCATATCGATCATTCCAAACACTGTTCCGAGAATGAAGATAGACCAAATATTCAGCCAGCTTTCGATTCAGCGATCAGTGATGATCGAGATACAAACAGGGGCTTCGATCTGTTCCCTGGTCGCGGCGGGCCTGGGTGTGGCGATTGTTGATCCCGTTACGGTTGGGCGCCCCGAGGACAAGAAATTTATCGTAAAGGCATTCCGGCCGACCATTAGATTCGATTTCGGCATGTTGCTGCCCATCCAGCGTCCCGTATCGAGCCATGCAGACGAATTCATCGGCATAGTGCGCGAGCAAATGAACGCTTTTCAGCAAGTCTGCAAGGCCTTATAGCGGCATGGACTGATTTCCGCCCGAATTCAGTCCCACAGTATGCGGTTGCGGCCTGCCTGCTTTGCCGAGTACAAATGCTTGTCGGCCACACTGACCAATTCCGCGGAACTGCGGCTGTTGGCCGGTATGGTAGAGGCAACGCCGATGCTTACCGTAACGCATGATGCATCGGGCGAGGCGGGGTAGGGAATGGCCAGCGATGCTATGGCGTCGCGGATCGATTCGGCGACATGGGCGGCTCCTTCTTCATCGGTATTGGGCAGTACGCAGGCGAATTCCTCGCCGCCGTAGCGCGCCGCCAGATCGGTTTGCCGCAACATGGCGCCATCGATTGCCCGGGCGATTCGTTTCAGGCATTCGTCGCCAGCCTGATGGCCGCAGGTATCGTTGTAGCGCTTGAACGTATCCACATCTATCATGAGCAAAGACAAAGGCTGGGCGAGTTCGGCCATGCGTTGCCATTCGCGTTCAAGGGTCTTGTCGAATTCCCGGCGATTCGCGATGCAGGTCAGGCCGTCGCGATGCGACAGGCGCTCCAGCAAGACACGTTGCCGGCTCAACTCCAGGTGGTTGCGGATTCGGGCCCTCAGGACAGGGATGCTGAACGGCTTGACGATGTAGTCGATTGCTCCCAGGCTCAAGCCCTGCTCTTCGTTTTCTTCATCGGTGAGCGAAGTCAGGAAAACGACGGGAATCGACGCAGTCGACCGATTCGCCTTGAGCCGCCGGCATACTTCCAGGCCGTCCATGCCCGGCATGCGGATATCGAGCAGAATCAGGTCGGGCTGATGCTCCATCGCCAACTGCAAGGCCTCGGCGCCGCTATAGGCGGTGAGGGCGCTGCACAGAGGTTCCAGCGCAACACTGGCGAAGGTGACATTGATAGGAAGGTCGTCGACGATCAGTACCTTTTGTCGGCGGCTTGGCATGTCTGTGGTCAACATGGCCTACATATCCCTTCCCATTGAGCGAGGTGCGAGGCTGTTATTCATGTTTGTCGTCCCATTCGGCGGATTGAGGTAAAAAGCGCTCTTGCAGCAGTTGTATGCTCTGCAGGGTAGCCTGGCGAATTTGAGCAGCCAGCTGTTGGCTTTGCAAGAGATCGGCGCGCTTCACGGCCTGCTTCAGCTGTGCACCCAAAGCCGCCAATTGGCTCAGGCCCGCGTTGCCGGCGACACCGATCAGATCGTGCGCCATTTGGTCGAGAACCGTAAATTCTCCCTTTTGCGCCGAGCTGGCAATGTGCAGGCTGCGTACCCGGCTGTCTTCAATCAGCACTGTCAGCAGATTCTCGAAATGCTCGGCGCTCATGGTTTGCTGCATTCTACCCAAAACCAGGCCTTCGAGGGATATTTGCGCGGAATCGGCCGGCAAGTAGGCACCGGGCGTGGACATGAGCGCTGCATCGCCGCGGCGCCTGCCCGTCGAGGGCAGGCGAGCTGGGGCTTGCTGTTCCGCGGCCGGCAGCGTTGTTGCGTCAGGGCCGTCCGGCCGCGGTACCTGTACGCAGCGCAGCAAGGTTTCCCATAGCACTTTCTCGTCAATAGGTTTGGCTATATGCGCCACCGTGCCGGCATCCTTGCCGGCGGCGACATCGCGCGCGCTGGCGTTCGCCGTCATGGCGATGATAGGCAATGCGAGGAATCGCGGGTTGGCGCGCAATGCGCGAGTTGCGCTTAATCCGTCCATGACGGGCATCATCATGTCCATCAGTACAGCGGCGTAGGTACCATCGGGTGCAGTCTGCAATATGTCGATCGCCGCCTGGCCGTTTTCGGCCACATCGACGGCGACCCCTTCCGATTTCAGCAGTTCCACGCCGATTTGCCGGTTCAGGTCGTTGTCGTCGACAAGCAGGATGCGAAGATTCTTCAACGTTGAAACTTCGGGCAATGGCCGATCGGCAGGCGCCGGCACGTGGTGATGGCCGTCAGGACTGTCGGCAAGTCGCGAGCGGGCCAGCCGAACCGTAAACCAGAATGTGCTGCCCCGTCCCTGGACGCTGTGCATTCCGACCTGGCCCTCCATAAGTTCCGCCAGATGTTTGGAAATGGCCAAGCCCAGTCCGGTACCGCCAAAGCGCCGCGTGATCGATTCATCGGCCTGCTGGAACGCCTGAAAAAGACGTTCCATCTGCTCGGTGCTCAGGCCGATCCCCGTATCCTGGACTTCGCATCGCAGCAGTATGCCGTCGGCGCCATCGGGCTGCGCATCCATACGTAGGCGTACTTCACCGCTTGCAGTGAACTTGATGGCATTGTTGAGATAATTGAGCAGAATCTGGCGAATGCGGGTTGGGTCTCCAATGGCCATCGCGGGCACGGTGGTGTCTATGGCCACGCGCAAGGCGAGGTCTTTGTCGGCAGCCTTGGGCCGCATCATTTCTGTTACCTCATCTACCAGGCGTGGGAGGTCGAACTCGATTGCTTCTATGGTCAGCTTGCCGCTGTCGATTTTCGAAAAATCAAGAATGTCGTTGATGATTTCGAGCAAATGCCTGCCGGCCTGCAGGATTTTTTCCAGGCAATCGCGCAAGCGGGGCGTCAGATCGTCTTTTAACGCAATTTGCGTCAGTCCCAGCATGCCGTTGAGCGGCGTGCGGATTTCATGGCTCATGGTTGCAAGGAATGCTGCCTTGGCCTGCGCCGCCTGCTCAGCTATATCACGCGCCTTGGCGCTGGCAGCCGCTTCCCGCTCCAGTTGGTCGGCGCGCTGCATGGTGTCCTTGAACACTTGCAACGCTTTGGCCATGCTGCCTACTTCGTCGCGCCGCGACGTGCCGGTAATTTCATCGTCATAGTTGTTTAGCGTGAGTCTGCCCATGATGCGTGTCAGACGAACGATGGGCCGTGAAATCTGGATGATTGTCACGTACCCCGAAAGCACCAGCACCAGCACCAGCACGATCCCCACCGCCAGCGCCGTAGTCATGATCGTGCTGTTGGTGGTTTTGTTCAGCGTTACGGATGTTGTCTTGAAGTTATCGATGGAATTGTTGCGCAACGCATTCATTTCGCTTTGCAGGGTATGCATCGACGGTTCGAATTGTTGGTGGATGATGGCCAATGCGTGATCGCCGCGCCAGCGGGCGGCCCAATCGATCACCGATGCGGCCAGCGCGAACGATTCTTTTGAATGATCCAGAATGCGCTCCAGCTCGGCCTGCTTTTTTGGCATCAAAGGGCGGATCCGCTGTATTTTATCGTTGAACTGCGCCTGAAGATCATCAATGATTTTCTGGCTGGTGTGCATTTTTGAAACTTCCTGCTCGGTCAGGACGGAATACAGCAAACGGCTCGAATCGCTCATGCGCAGCAAGGCGTCGCCGATCAGCAGCGCGCTTTGAGCTTCGTGATTGATCAGTGCGCGGTACTCGCGGTCTACGGATCGCATGTTCGACAGAGCATACAGGGTGGTGAGCGCCGCCATTACCCCCAGCACAGCCACCATCAGAACGATCTTGGTGGCCAGTTTCAAATTGGAAAAACGCTTTTTCATGGAGTTTTCCCCACTTGGCTAACGTTGCTCGGCAATCGTTGCGGCGCCTTGTTCCGGTAGCGGGCAATCACGTCGTGCAACTGCTGTGCGGCCTGTTCGTCGGTGATCTGTCCAAGGAAATGACGATGTACCACATCGTAAATGCCTTCCTTTACAAGTGGGGGATTTGCATTGCCCATGGCCACAGAGCCCATCAGGGTGCGCCGCATATTGGCGCTGCGCATATCGTTGATGGCTTGTTGACCGCACGCATCGAAAGGCGCCTTGGAAACATCCACCCGTGCCGGCGCCGCACCGGTCATGAGGTTGAGGGCTGACTGGAAGTCCGGATTCATCAATGTGGATTCGAGACGCTGCTTGGTCAGTTTGCTGCCTGGCCCCTGTTTGAATACCACGTATTGATCGCTATTGAACAGATAGACCCCTTGCGTGTCAGGGAACCGGAAACAATAGAAATCGCGGTCGGCCTTTAAATGATCGTGCACGAACTCGCCGTCTACCCAACTGCCTTGCACCTGCAGCAGCGCCTTGCCTTTGCGCACGAGATCAGTTGCCTGATCCCAACGCCGAGTATCGAAACCAGGGTCGACGTAGGTTTTCAGTATGCGCATCCGCCGGAAGATGGCTGCGGTCACAGGCGCTTCGAGCGTCTTGGCATCGAGCTCTATAAAAGCTTTTCGATAGAACTCGGCGCCTGCCGTTGAAACGGCCACCGATTCGAACAACAAGGTCTGCTCCCAGGCGTCGCCGCCAATGGCCAGGGGCAAGATTCCGGCCGCTTTGGCCTTGTCCAGCAATGTGATCAGGTCCGGCCATGTGTCGGGCGCCTGGCCGCCGATACGGTCCAGCGCCGCCTTGTTCACCCATAGCCAATTGGTCGAATGGGCATTGATGGGTGCTGCCATCCAATTGCCCTGATATTTCGATAGCGCCTGAATGCCTAGCGGCACCACTTCATCCCATTCTTCGCGGCGGGCCACTTCATTCAGATTTTCCAGCAAGCCGGTTTGGGCCCATTCGTGGATGGCAAAACCAATCATTTGCGCTGCTGTCGGCAGTTTGCCCGCGGTTACGCGTTGTCGGAGCACATCGGTGTAACGCGCTGTTCCGCTGCCGGAGGCAGACGCTTCGTGCCAGATGATTCCTTGCTGTTCGATATAGCGTTTCAGCACATCGATACTGGCGCGCTCGCCCTTGGACACCCACCAGTGGAAGATGTCGACTTCCGCCGGCTGGGCGGATAAGGGCGGTCGTACGGGCTCGGGCGGCTGGGCGGGAACGGCCGATGGGCTCAATGCCGCCAGCGCAACTATCCATCTGCATAAGTAGGACAGGGTCCACATGGCTGATTTCCGGGTAGGGGCCAGCTATCGGATGTTCTACACAAGAGATAAGAGTTCTGGAGTTTTGTAACTGGCCTTTCCAAAATACTACAACGAAAAGAAGCCATGGTTTCGTCGAACTTCATCAAGATTTGTCAAGACCGCCATGTAGTGCGGCAATTTGTGGAAGTGGCGACGCCGCGTGGAGGTCGGGTGGTGTGCGGATGGCGCAAATCATGGCGAATCCGCCGCTCCTAGTGGATCGCCAGATTCAGTCGCAGCGGGCGGAAATGATCAATGCGCTTTCCAACAGTTTTTTCTTGATGGATTGGGTGCGTTCATTGGAAAAGCGGTGGTCGGGCCCGGCAACGCTGAGTGGGCCAGCGGACCTTAACTCTGTTCCGAGCAGGGTTACGAGGGCAAAACCGGAAGGCGGACACTATACTCGAACGGTATTCTGGAACTGGAACGCCACAATGAGTCATCCCGCGTTTTTCGATAGCGCCCGCAAAATCACCATGCAGGATCCCCTGGCCGGCTTGCTTGGTGCCGCGGATCAGGGGGTCATCGACTATTCTTATGCCGACGCCGTCAAATTGGCGGGCCATTCATGCCCGACAGTGGCGGGAGCCTATTTAATGACACTCGCTGCTTTGGAGCGCTTGTATGGCAAGAATCTGCCGCAGCGCGGCGCCGTCAAGGTAGAGTTTCGCGCCGACCAGCGCAGCGGCGTCACCGGCGTGATCGCCAATGTGGTTGGCCTGATTACCGGGGCAAGCAGCGACAATGGGTTCAAAGGGCTTGGCGGTCTGTACGATCGCCGCAATCTGTTGTTTTTCAATGTGCCGCTGGCTAACGGCGACATTCGTTTCCAGCGCGTCGATAGCGGCGCCTGCATAGAACTCGCCTATCACCCAGAGGTTGTGCCGGCTTCACCTGTTGTCATGCAGTTGCTGCAGAAAATATTGGGCGGCGATGCGCTGGAAAGCGAAAAACGGGAATTCGCCCAGGGCTGGCAGGCGAGGGTTGAACGCATTCTCGAACAGGCCGACAATCCGGCGCTGATCACCTTTGCGTGACAGACTCCGATTCGGGCGGGCAGCTTCGGCCAGCTCGCTGTCACGAAGCCCGCCGCTCGCCCTTTCTTCTGTCGTAATGGGTTTTCTTGTCGTCGTACATGGCGATATCCGCCCTGCGCAGAGCGTCTTCGAGGCGCTCGCCGCCCCGGCAGGTTGCAATACCTATCGAAAAACTCAATAAGGAGCCGGAGTAAAACTGGTTGTTGAGTTCGATCAGCTTGTGAATGCTTTCGAGCATGGCTTCACCGTCGCGCTCATCGGCGCCCGGCATCAGTATGACAAATTCGTCGCCGCCTATGCGCGCGGCCTGGGCCGGCTTGTCTATGGCCTTGGCCAGCACTTCGCCGACGCGGCGCAGCAGGGCATCGCCGGCTGCGTGGCCCAGCTGGTCGTTGACGGTTTTCAGATCGTTCAGGTCGATCATGATGATGGTTACCGGGAATGGGCCTTTCCGTTCCAGCCGGTTCAGTTCGTCGACATAGAAAGACCGATTCTTCAATTTTGTCAGGACATCGTGCTTGCCGAGGTATTCAAGGTACGATTCGGCCTTTTTCCGTGCGGTGATGTCCGTCAAGGCCAGCAGCACGAGATCCCACTCTTGCTCATGCCCCGGAAATACGGAAAACTGCAGGTGGATATTGATGGCATTGCCGTCGAGCGCATAGTTGATCACTTCGCGTTGGTGGAACAGACGCCCCTCCCACAAGTCCATCAACTGTTCGCGGAAATGGGGCAGCATGTCGTCGCGGAACACTTCCGGCAGGCGGCTCAGCAGGGTGGCTTTATCGGCGACCTTGAGCATATCGAGCGTGGCTTGATTGACGTCCAGCACCCGAATCTCGGCCATGCAACGCTCGACGAATTCCGGGTGCACATCGGTAAAGGTGCGGAAATCGCTAATGCCTCGCATACGCACTTCGTCGAGCAGTCGCTTTATGGCCTGGAAGTCTTCGACCCACAATGACACCGGCGCGTATTCGAACACGCTGCGCGCGTACAGCTCGCTTGCGGCAACCCGCCTGCCGGCCTCTTCGAGCTCGGTGATGTCATCGACGGCGACCAGCACGCGGTCCCAGCGTGTTTCATGGCCAGGCAGGATAACGCCTTTGAGCAGGATGTCGAGGCGGCGGCCATCCAATGTGTAATTGACGCTCTTGCTTTGAAAGTGCAGTTTTCCGGACCACATCTGCACGAGCTCGCCGATGTGCGCATCCAGCATATCATCGCGCAGCACGTGGTCGAGGCGGGCCGCCAGCTCGTCGAAGCTGCGGGCCCCGTAAAGCGTAAGAGTGCGCTGATTGACTCGCAGCACTTTGATGCAGGCCGAGCAGGCCGCGACACGGCTGGGGTCTTCTTCGAGGAAGCTGCGCAGATCGGAGACGCCCGCCGCGCGCCAGGTTTCAAATAAATCGCGCAGCTTGCTGTAGTCTTCGAGCCACAGCGAAGTGGGTGTCACATCGAAAAAATCGACCAAGGCAACGCCCATTGTTTCGAGGTTGCGTTCGCTGTTGCCGGTGCCTGGCTGCATAGAGAGTCTCAGTGGGTTTGGTGTGTCGATAGGGTTGAATGAGAAGCAGGCCCTGTCGATGACGGCTATTTTATAACGGCTCGTTGGATTCCTTCTGTTTTTATAAGGATTTGTATGGATTGCGGTCGCCCGCGTGCATTCGACGCGACATACCCTTTGCCCACATTCCCTCAAGGGTTACTTCAGGCTGCCCGACAGGAATTGGGCCAGGCGGCTGCTTTTGGGCGAGCCAAGTACCGTTGCCGGGTCGCCTTCTTCTTCGACGACACCCTGGTGGAGAAACATCACGTGGTTGGAGGCATTGCGCGCAAAGCTCATTTCGTGCGTGACGACAATCATGGTCCGTCCTTCTTCGGCCAGGGCTTGCATGACTTTCAAGACCTCGCCCACCAGCTCCGGATCCAGCGCGGAGGTCGGCTCGTCGAACAGCATGACTTCGGGTTCGAGGGCAAGCGCCCGGGCAATGGCCACACGCTGCTGCTGGCCGCCCGACAGATGCACCGGATATTTATTCGCCACGTCCAGGGAGAGGCCGACTTTCTGCAGATAGTGCTCTGCTTTTTCAGCGGCGGCTCTTTTGTCCAGCCCCTGGACGCTAATGGGCGCCGCCGTGATATTTTCCAGCGCGGTCATATGCGACCATAAGTTGAAATGCTGGAAAACCATGGCCAGCTTGGTGCGCAGGCGCTGCAGTTGCTGCTTGTCCGCGACGGCCAGCTGCTTATGCCTGTCGCGCACTGTTTTCAGCTCTTCGTTAAGGATGATGATCCTGCCTTCCTGCGGGGCTTCGAGAAAGTTGATGCAACGCAGGAAGGTACTCTTGCCCGATCCGCTGGAGCCGATGATGCTGATCACATCGCCGCGGTTGGCCTTCAGCGAAACGCCCTTCAGAACTTCCTGCGAGCCATAGCTTTTGTGGATATTCTCCACTCTCAGGTTTTCCATGAATTTCTCAATTCTAATGAGTGGGCAGCGGTTTCAAAAAGGCCAGCCACCTTTTTTCCATTAGCCTGAAGGCAGCGACCAGCGCTACGGCGATGACCGCGTAAAAAATCCCCGCAATGCTGAAGGAGGAGAAAGCGGCATAGGTGGCGCTATTGACGTCGCGCGCCACTTTCAGCAATTCGGGAACCGTTGCCGTGAAGGCAATCGAAGTGCAATGCAAAAGGATGATTACTTCATTGCCGTAGTAGGGCAAAGCGCGCTTTAATGCGGAAGGCAGGATGAGCCGGGTGTAGATTTTCACTCTGGAAAAGCCGAAGGCCCGTGCCGCTTCGATTTCCCCTGCCGGGATGGAGCGGATGGAGCCGGCCAGGACTTCGGTCAGGTAAGCGCAGCAATTGAAGCTGAATGCCACAATGACGCAATTGAAGCCACTGCGGAAAAATTCCGACAGAGAAGGCGTATGACGGATGAATTCCAGGCTGAAAAAGCCCGTGTAAACGATCAGGAGCTGCACATACAGCGGCGTACCTCGGATAACGAAGGTATACAGCTGCACCGGCCGGCTCAGGCGCTTGTTCGATGACGCCCGCAGTATCGCAAGCGGTATCGAAGCCAGGAAAGCAATCAGCATGGTAAGGACCAGGATCCAGAGCGTCATGGCCGCGCCCGAGATGTTCCAGCCGTTGCCGATGCCCAGGTACTGAGGCCAGTATTCCTTCAATATGTCTATCAAAGCTGTGCCTCTTTCACGCCGACGCCGAAACGCTTGCCGACACGAGCCAGCGCCAGCAGGGTTGCGCAGGTAAACGCCAGATAGATCAGGGCCGCCAGGATATTGAAGAAAAACAGATGCTGGGTCGATCGGCCCGCCTGCTGGCTGATGCTGATGATATCGACCAGGCCAATGATGGACACCAGCGCGGTCGATTTGATGACGACCTGAATATTGTTGCTGAACCCCGGCAAGGCAAAGCGTATCATCTGAGGCAGGGTTATTTTCCTGAACACCTGGCTGTCGCTCATGCCCGTGGACAGGGCCGCCTCGATTTGTCCGCGTGGCACCGATTCCAGCGCCCCGCGAAACGTTTCGGTCATGTAGGCGCCGTAGATGAATGCCAAGGTGACGACCCCGGCGGTGAAGGCATTGATTTCAATCAGGCCGATGCCCAGCATGTCGCATACCCAGTTGATGAAAATCTGCAGGTTGTAGAAAACCAGCAGCATGATCACCAGGTCGGGGATGCTGCGAATCACGGTAGTGTAGGCGGCGGCAGTATAGCGCAGGGTACTGTTGCCGGAGGTCTTGCACAGGGCTCCCACAATACCCAGCAGGGTGGAAAAGAAAGCGGATAGCACGGTGAGCGCCAGGGTCATGAGCGTACCTTGCAGAATCAGCGTCCCATACCCGTACAGCATGCTTCTTGCCTTGATATCCGTTTGAAGAGCTTCGACAAACGCCAGTTTACTGCTTGGGTTCCACCAGGCCGTATTTGGAGTATTTGTCGAGAATTTTCTTGTATGTGCCATCGGTCTTCATGGCGGCGATCGCTCCATCGATCTTGCCTTTCAGTGCCGTATCGCCAAGCCTCATGCCGGCGCTGGCGCCATATCCGAAAACCTCGGGATCATCAACCGGCTGGCCCGTCAGGTGAAAGTTCTTGCCGCTTGGGCTTTCGAAAAAGAACTGGGCCGCCGCCGCATTCTGCAGGGTACCGTCGATTCTTCCCAGCGCGAGATCCTGTTTTGCCAGATCGTCGTTCTGGTAGGTAACCAGATTGATTCCCTTGTCCTTCCAGTGTTTGTTCGCATAGGCGGCCTGCGTGGTTCCCTGCACGATGCCTATGGTTTTACCCTTGAGCGATTCGACGGTCGTATCGAGCGTGGTGTTCTTGGGCACCATCATTCGCGACGGGCTGGCATAGAGCGGCGTGCCGAACAGGACCTGTTTTTTCCGCTTCTCGGTGATAGTCAGCCCGGACAGGATTGCATCGATTTTTCGCGCGTTGAGGGCGGGGATGGCGCCATCGAAATTTATTTTCACCCATTCGCATTTGGCATGCAGGTGTTGGCAGATCGCGTTGCCGGCATCGATATCGAAGCCCACCAGGTTTCCCTTGGCATCGACGGATTCGAACGGCGCGAAGGTGGGATCCACTCCGTATCGGATGTTTATCGCATCCTGGGCGTGGGCTGCAAACGCACCAAGCGACAGCAAGACGGCAAGCAGGGTTTTTTTCATATCGGCTCCGGGAATATTCGGCTCATTGAAAACGCATGATAGTTCAAAACCGTAATCTCGAACTATGTATATACTTTAGGGCTATCCCTAGTATCCTAGTATCATTCAAGCTACTTCCATACAGCGGGACACCGCCCATGCGCCGCTCTTGTACAGGCGCCGGGCCCTGGATTGAACAGTCAAAAGGCAGGAAAACCAATGATGCACTATATGATGGATGCCGAACCCAGCTACACGGCCCTGAGATTGCAGTTTCTGGCAAATGCGGAACAGCACAACGCCCGGATCAAGCATTATCTTCATCCCTTGAAAGGCATGGATGGCGAGGATCTGTATACGGATGTCGCCGTTTTAGCAAAAAATGGGACAAAGAAGTGGCTGGTTTGCGTCTCGGGCACACATGGCGTCGAAGGCTATTACGGTTCGATGTGCCAGGCCCATTACATGGATCATCTGGCAGGCAGGGCGCAGGACGGCGATGTTGGAATCCTGATGATCCATCTGATCAACCCGTGGGGTACGTCGTGGAAACGCCGGGTCAATGAAGGCAATATCGATCTGAACAGGAATTATCTGGATTTCGGCAAGCCTGTGCCGGAGAACCCCGCGTACGAAACGATTCACGATCTGTTCGTCAAGGAATCCGCCCAGGGCGAAGGGCGCCGAAGAGCCGAGGGAAAATGGGCCGAGAAAGTCAGGCAGGTCGGCTATGCCCAGGTAATGAATCAATTGGGGGCGGGCCAGTACAAGCATCAGGATGGCTTGTATTTCGGCGGCTTTGAGCCCTCGTGGTCGAACGTCACCCTGCGTGCCATTGTCCAGGAATTTCTGGGCGACTGCAGCGATGCCATCAGTTTCGATCTGCACACGGGGGCCGGCGCATATGGCCATCCGATGCTGATGGCCATTGCGGAGCAAGAATACCCGGGAATGGCCGATGCGCAGCGCTTATATGGCGCGTGGCTGTACAAGATCCTGACCGGCGTCAGCCGAACCACCGATACGGGGATTTCCGCGGCGGCAACCGGCTATACCTCTCAGGCCATGGTAGACATGATGGCGGGAAAAAGATTTACTCAGCTGGTCATAGAGTGCGGCACCTATGATTCGGAGAAAGTCGGCCATGATGCGCTTCTGAATGATCATTTCGCGCATCTTTCGGGCACGCTGCAAGGTCGGGAGTTTACCCGGGCGAAAAATGGCATCATGGAGTTCTTCTTTCCCAAGGACCGCGATTGGCGGGAACTGGTGTGGGTAAGGACCCGGCAGATCTTTGATCGGGCTTTGGCGGATCTGGCGGACAGATAGTCTAGGAGCGTGGGCGGTAGAAATCCTAGGTCCGAAAATTCGCAATGCGTTTTTGGCTCAAGTGTTTATTGAGCTGAGCGTGTTTCAGTGACTTTTGTTTTGAGCTGTTTTTAGGCTTGATCTGCGAATTTGAGCTGCCTGTACTGGCTGGGCGATGACTTTGGACTGAGCGTTGCTGTGTAGGCGGCGGTTAATTCTATAAAGACGCCGCAGGGTGGGCGGTGCTGTGCAGTCCGGCACGTCCAGCGGTCGTGGCGCTTGCGCGCCCCGACTGCCCGGGTCTGC
>NZ_BAAGUZ010000033.1:0-250130 GCF_054781135.1 Paralcaligenes ginsengisoli | reverse complement strand
CCCTTGCATCCCGATCCAGGCTGCGGCCGCGGCGGACTCAAGCTCGCTCACCCCGCCTGGGCCGCCACCCCCGCTCGCAGTTAAGTTCTTTGGATGATCCAGGCCTACGTTTTTCGGATGATCGCAGGCCTGCGTTTTTTGCATGCTTAAGGACCTGCCTTTTTTGCATGAAAGAGGCTTTATCTACGTGAGGGTGGGCCTGTCAGCGATTTGGGCCAGGAATTTTTCGTCGGCCCCCGAAAGCAGGCCTTGCTCGCGCGCGTGGGCTATCAAGTCGGGGCGCCGGGCCAGCGTCAACCGCAAAGACTGCTGGCGGCGCCACACGGCAATGTTGGCATGATGCCCCGACAGCAATACCGCCGGCACGGGCTGCTCGCCGTATTGCTCCGGTCGCGTGTAATGAGGGCTGTCGAGCAGCCCGGTCAGGACGGTATTGAATGAATCCTGCAATGCCGAATCGGCGTCGTTCAGTGCGCCCGGCAGCAGGCGCACGGCGGCGTCCATGATGGCAAGAGCTGGGATTTCGCCGCCCGACAGCACAAAGTCGCCGATGGATATTTCCTCGGTCACGCAACGGTCTATGAATCGCTGGTCCACGCCTTCGTAGCGTCCGCAAATAAGGATGGCTCCGCCTGTATCCCGCAAACGCTCGGCCATCGATTGATCGAAACGCTTGCCGGTCGGGCTCATCAAAATTACCGCGGCGGGAACATTTGACGCCGGATCGCCAGGCGAAGCGGCTTCGCTGCGCTGCTCCTGGGCGGCGTGCACCGCCTGTTCCAGGGGGTCGGCCATCATCACCATGCCCGGGCCGCCGCCATAAGGGCGATCGTCCACAGTACGGTGAACGTCGTGGGTATAGTCGCGCGGATTCCACACATTCAGGGACCAGAGCCCCTGCTTATGCGCGCGCCCCGTGATGCCTTGATCGCGGACCACACCAAACATTTCCGGAAACAGAGAAACAACGTCAAAGCGCATAGCAGTGCCTCGAACTAGAATTCGACCGGCCAATCGCTTTCGATACGTTTTCCGGCTACATCGACCACATGAATATGCGCATTGACAAATGGCACCAGCACTTCATGGGGAAGGCCCTTGGCATTCAATACGGGAACCAGTTGGTTTTGCTCGTCCAGAGTGGCGCCTGCCACACGCAAAATCGCGTGTGCGCCATTGTCGACGACCTCGACCACCTCGCCTATCAATACCGGTCGGCCATCCTGGTCGCCGAACAGACGGCAGCCGATCAGGTCGATCCAATAGTATTCGTCGTCTGCGGCAGGTGGAAACGCGCTGCGCGGCACCCAGGCTGTATAGCCCTTGAGCGCTTCGGCGCTGTCCCGATCGGGCGCCAGATCCAGTTGGGCCACGATCGTGGCGCCTTGAGGGCGGCAGGCCGATACCTTGACGGCTCGCGGCAAGGGCAAAGTGCCCGTATTTCCCAACACGGGAACGGGCGCTCTCAACCACCAGTCTTTGACCTTGAGCAGGACATCCGCCTGGGCCGAGTGCGGCTGGATCTTGACCCAGCCCTTGACCCCATATGCGGATACGACACGCCCCAACTCTACAAGACCATCGGGTATCCCGGCGCCTTGGGTATCAGGCATTATTGCTGCTCAATAGCCGTACGCTGAACAAAATGCTCAGGCAGCGGCTTTGGCGGAGAATTCTTTTACCAGACGCTCGACGGCAAGCGAAATCTGCGCACCATTGTCGGCCCAATACTGAACCCGATCCAAAGCCAGGCGCAGGTTTTCCTGACCTTCATTGGCAACAGGGTTGTAAAACCCCACGCGTTCAATAAAACGACCATCGCGACGGTTACGCGAATCGGTTGCTACAACGTTGTAAAACGGACGCTTCTTCGAGCCGCCACGGGCTAGACGAATCACAACCATTGGTAATCCTTTGAAAATACTGTGAAAAACGAAAGATTCTAGCACTTTTACAGGCTTGTGAGCAAACCGATTTGCCGGAAAACATTAAATACCGCATCAAAACACAACACCCGATGCGCCGGCATGCCTGTAGGGGCGGACACCAGGCCCCTCCCTGCGCTACCGCCTAGTGACTTCCAGTAGGGCATCTACCGACGGGGAAAAGTGGCAATCAACGATGAATCCGGAAATTCGGAGTCAGCGGCGGGCCAGGAAATGGGTGGCGCCCGCCGCGGACTCGACCTGCGTCAACAAGGTGTTGCCGGTTTGCTTGGCAAAGGCCTGGAAATCCCGGATTGCGTGCGGATCGGTAGTAATGACCTTGAGCACCTGGCCGCTCTGCAACTGTGCCAGCGCTTTTTTGGCGCGCAAAATAGGCAATGGACATTTCAGGCCCGAGGCATCCACTTCGATATCGGGATCAGGCAAAGCTGCTGTTTCGTTCATGATGACAGAATAACCTTCCAGGTAAAACCTAGGCTTCCAGACGAGTGCGCACCCATGCTTCAACGCTGGACATCGCTCCGGGCAGCGCAGCCAGATCGGTGCCTCCGCCCATGGCCATATCGGGACGCCCACCGCCTTTGCCGCCCACCTGGGCCGCCACAGCGCCGACCAGCTCGCCGGCCTTGACCTTGGACAGAAGGTCCGACGTCACGCCGGCAACCAGGCTGATTTTTCCTTCGGCTTCGGCCGACAACAACACAATGCCCGATTTGATACGGCCCTTGAGCTCGTCGACAATGCCGCGCAACACCTTGGGATCGGTGCCATTCATTTGCGCCACCAACAGCTTGGAATCGCCCGTCAGGGCCACAGCCTTGCTGACCAGATCGAGGCCGGCCTGCGAGGCCAGCTTGCTCTTGGCCTGATCGAGATCGTGCTCGGCCGCTTTAAGCTGATTCTGCAACAGGCCAATGCGCTCGACGAGTTCGGCCGGCTGGGATTTGAGCAAACCCGCCGCCCGCAACAGAGTGGCATTGGTTTGCTGCACCCAGCGCAGCGCGTTATCGCCGGTAATGGCTTCAATGCGGCGTACGCCGGCAGCCACTCCCCCTTCGGAGAGAATTTTGAACAGGCCTATATCGCCTGTGCTGCCCACATGAGTGCCGCCGCATAATTCACGCGAGAAACCGATATCCAGCACACGCACTGTGTCGCCGTATTTTTCGCCGAACAAAGCCATGGCGCCGCCCTTCACCGCCTCGTCGTAGGCCATGACTTGCGCGTTGACCGGCTGATTGGCGAGGATCTCGGCATTGACGATTTGCTCGACCTGAACAATTTGTTCGCTGGACATGGGCGCATCGTGCGCGAAATCGAAACGCGTTTTTTCCGCGTCGACCAGCGAACCGCGTTGCTGCACATGGCTGCCCAACACCTGCCGCAAAGCCTTGTGCATCAGGTGGGTGGCCGAGTGATTGCGTACGGTACGGGCGCGGCGCTGCGCATCGACTTTCGCGTCGACCCGGTCGCCCACCGCCAGGGAGCCATTCAGCACGGACCCATGGTGGCCAAACACGCCATTCTGAATTTTTTGCGTATCGGACACCTGGAAACTGGCGGAACCGGTGCTCAAGGTGCCCGTATCGCCAACCTGCCCGCCGGATTCCGCATAAAAGGGCGTGGCATCGAGTACCACAATGGCTTCCTGGCCCTGGGATACCGAATCGACCGACGTGCCCCCGACATACAGGGCTGTAACCAGGCCCTGGCCCTGCAAATGCTCATAGCCATCGAAACGCGTTTGTACCCCGTGATAGCTCAGGCCTTCAACGGCCTTGAACTTGCCGGCGGCACGGGCTTGCTCGCGCTGGCGCGCCATGGACTGCTCGAAGCCGTCGAGATCGACGTCAACATTGCGTTCGCGGCAGATATCGGCGGTCAGATCGACCGGGAAACCATAAGTATCGTAAAGCGTAAACAAGGTTTGCCCGTCGAGCACGCCGTTTTCGGGAATATCGGCAAGCGCCGTATCCAGAATCTTCATGCCGTGCTCAAGCGTTTCGCTAAAACGCTCTTCTTCCTGCTTGAGCACTTGTTCCACCCGTGCCTGATTCCTGGCCAGCTCGGGATAGGCCTCGCCCATTTGAGCTACCAGGTCGGCCACCAGCCGAAAAAAGAAAGGTTGCGACTGGCCCAGCTTGTAGCCATGACGCAAGGCGCGGCGCACAATTCGCCGCAGGACGTAACCACGCCCTTCATTGCTGGGGATGACGCCATCGACAATCAGGAAGCTGCAGGCGCGTATGTGATCGGCAATAACCTTGAGGGAATTATTGGCCAGATCGGCGACCCTTGTTTCGCGTGCCGCAGCCTTGATCAGCGCCTGAAACAGATCAATTTCATAATTGGAATGAACATGCTGCAAGACCGCGGCGATGCGTTCCAGGCCCATGCCTGTATCGACACAGGGCTTGGGCAGGCGCGGCATATTGCCGGCGGCATCACGCTCGAACTGCATGAACACCAGATTCCAGATTTCGATGTAGCGGTCTCCGTCTTCCTCGGCGGACCCCGGTGGCCCACCCCAGATTTCGGGGCCATGGTCGTAGAAAATCTCGGAACAAGGGCCGCACGGACCCGTGTCGGCCATTTGCCAGAAATTATCGGAGGCATACCGCGCGCCCTTATTGTCGCCGATGCGCACAATACGTTCGACCGGCACGCCGATTTCCTTGGCCCAGATGTCATAGGCCTCGTCATCTTCCTGATACACCGTCACCCACAGCTTTTCGGCCGGCAGCCTGTAGACCGCGGTCAATAGTTCCCAGGCGTTATGTATGGCCTCGCGCTTGAAATAATCGCCGAAGCTGAAGTTTCCCAGCATTTCGAAGAACGTGTGATGCCTGGCCGTATAGCCGACATTTTCCAGATCGTTATGCTTGCCTCCCGCCCGTACGCAACGCTGCGAGCTGGCGGCTCGCGTGTAGGGCCGGGTTTCCTTGCCGGTGAATACATCCTTGAACTGCACCATGCCGGCATTGGTAAACAGCAAAGTTGGATCGTTACCCGGCACAAGCGAGGACGACGCCACGATGTGATGGCCTTTGGACTCAAAAAACGATAAGAATTTTTGACGGATTTCGGAGGTCTTCATTGCAGAAAAGCGCTAATTTAATGGGTAACGGTCGATTATAGAGGCTGTTGCTAAAAAAACACTAAACCATGTCCAATCGCAACAGGCGGCCAAGACTGAACCCTGCGCCAATCACGGCTATTCGACGCATAGGTAACCCACGGTCCGCCCCTCGGGCGGCGGGTGGCTGCCGCTATCGGAAATGGTGGTCATTGCAAAACCAGGAGGACAACTGCAGGCGCCGGTCGCCGGATTCGCCGAAGAACTCCCGCTGCCGGTCCTGCAGCCATACAGCGTATTGACCGAAAATCCGCCGCCGCCCCCACCGCCAGCCTGCCGCCAGGAATAGCCGCGACAGATCAGCAAACCGCCAAAAGACTGGCGTGCTACCGCCCCATTCTGGCTGCAAGGGGTAAACGCCGCCTCTTCAGCGCCAATAGTCAGGTAGTTCTTTATTGACAAAGACCCCCCGGTCTTGAGATCGCCCGCAACGCTTGCCGGCCCGCGAAAATCCGGGTCACGCTCATCGTGCACCCGCAAATAATCCAGATGCGCCAACTGTCCCGCCGTGACCGCCATGGCCAAAGTGCCGACGGGCAAGGCATCCATGCCCATTACAGGTGGATTGGAATAACCGAAGGCTGCACCACCGACATGATCGGGACGCAGGCGCGACACAACGCCTCCCCAGCCCTGCGCCGCGAGCAACCATTGCGCGATCATCTGCTCGTCGACATGGCCGCGGCGTACCATGGCCCGGGTACTGTGCACCAGGGCTTCGAGCCGGCAGGCGCCGGCCCCGCATGAACCGCTGCGCATCAGCACGACGGCGGCCGACAGGCCTCCGGTGCCGCGCTCGGGAAAGCCCGCCGACAAAAGACCATCGGCCTTGAGCTCGGCCACGCTGGGTGCGGACCAATTGGCATACCCTTTATGCGCCAGCTCTGTTGTGCCCGATGCCTTGAGCAAGGTTTGATCGTAGCGTTCGATATACGCTTGCACCGCATTTTTCACCATGGCCATCCAGGCAGCCGAAGACTGAGCCGCCCCGTCGTTGATCCTGTTGGCCAGGGTGCCTGCGCCCCATACCGCCAGCAAGGTCGCGATCAGCACCGCCAGCGTCAATTCCAGCAGGGCATATCCTTGCTGCCGATGCATGGGGGCCTCCTAGCTGGCGGTGAAGACAAAAGTATTGACATCACCCCTGGCGCACTTGGACTCCGCCGTCAAGGCGCTGTAGGCGGTCGCATCGTCTTTTACCGTAGCCGCCGATTGCCCATCGGGAGCCACGGTAATGCTGTCGGAAACCCGCTGCATGACCGACGCAATCGCGGGGCACGCGGCATTATTCACCCGGGACAGGGTGATCGCAAAGGCGGCGCCGGCCGCGGCCGGACCGACGGTCACTTCGCCGTCGGTACCCAGCCCGTGCAGCACCTTGATCGTTGCGTCGGCTCCCGATACCGAGAAAATGCTGGATTCACGTACCAGATTCGCAAAATTGGGAGTGTCGATTTCGGCATAAGGAGCAGACGAACCATTGGGTACATTGACCTTGGTCTGCAGAATGAAGCGCACCAGTTCTTCACCTACCTTGGGTACCTTGTTTTCGACGACATAACTGCCTATGGCCGGAATCCCGATAATCGCCAGCAGCAATACGATGGCCGTCACGATCGATACTTCGATCAGGGAAAATCCTTGTTGACGATGCAGGCCGTGCCGCAGAGGCAGGCAGCGCGGCTGAACCGCGGTGGTAATAACAGACATGACAACTCCTCGATGACCCGCTTGCCACTATTGGCTTGCGTAAAAAAACATCAATGCCCGACGCAGTTCGTCGATCACCGCGTAATGCCACAAGCCCAAACCCAGCAAGCCCGCCACGCACAGCAGCAACAAACACCAGCGCATTGCGAGAGCCTGGCGCGACACCGTCGTAAGCACCTGCGCCTTCAATCGCTGGCGGGCCAGAACCAGGCCCGTGTCCAGCCCGCGCGCCATCGCCATGTCGCTCAGAAACCAGAACAATTCAGGATCAAACAGCCCCGTGTCAAAGGTATCGGCGCCGACCAGGCCGACGTCGATGCGTGCCAGCATGGCATCGAGGTGCCACACGCTCCAGGCCGAAGCCCCGGCTTTCTGCATGGCCACCGCGGCTCGCAACTGAGTCGAACCGGCTCCCTGCCGCGTCAGCACAATAGTCAGCACCGCCATGAAGCGGACCGCGTTGACATAGCGGTATATGCGCCACAAGGAATAGCGGTCCAGGAAATTGCGCACGCGGCCGGAAAAATTAGGCAGGGACCACAACAGCAATAGCCCTCCCCCCGCCAGGAAGACCGCGACGAACAGCCAATGCCCCTGTATCCAGGAAGACAATGAGAACAGATGCCGCGTCAGTACCCCGTAATATTCGGCCGGTACCGCATCGAAGGTGCGACGCAAATGAGGCACAGTGAACAAGGGCACAGCCAATAACAGGGATGCCAGCACAAACAGCGCAACCATAGCCGACCAGAGCGTCGAATAAAGGATATCCCTGGCAAGCTGCATTAACCGCACCGCATCGCCAAGATCATGCAGCGTGCGTATCAGGGGAGCGTTGCCGTGCGCCTGGGCCGCCCTGATCAGACCCAGCTCAGCCGTTGGAAAACACTCGAGCCAGGTCACGTACAGATCGCCGCCGGTAGCCTGGTAGGCTTGCGCCCAGCGGCCCGACAGGCGGCCGCGCACCGACGCCTCTCCATACCGCCAGGCGTCATGCTCGAAGATTTCGCGCAAAGTGCGCCGACCCTGCATCCCTTCCATAAGTGCGGCAAGATACTCGTAATAATCGGCGCGCCCGGAACGAAAACGCCAACGGTCCACACGCGAGGCAAGAAGTTCCAGGCCCTGCAACAGCGGGTCGGCGAGCTGTGCAAGGCTCATGCCACGACTCGCAAGCCACGATCGCCGCGCACGCGCAGCAGACGCTCATAGGTTTCGAAGGACTGAAACCGCAGTTCAATTTCCCGCGGATCGATTTCCCCACGCAGCGCTTTGTGCATAGCGCACTCCATGGCGGTCCCCGCTTCCATTGCACTGGATCCGGCCTGTGGCTGGGCGGTGTAGCGGAATTCGCCGTACTTCGAAGAATCGGCTCGCTGAATAGCTTCGAGAAACTCGGGATGCAAAGACGGCTCGATATATTCGGCCGCCACGGTTCGTCCGGCATAACCGTTCAATGCGGGCGCCTGCGGATTCTGGCAATGCCGGCAACCCTGCAGGTTGCGGATTTTCAGGGAATCGGGATCGCAGACGCACAAACGCCGCAAACGATCGAGCCACGTACGCCAGGCGGCACCTTCGCGATGCCGGCCATCGAGGCCCTCGCCGCCCGCCAGCAGGCGCGCGGCCGGCAAAGCGCAAAACGGGCATAGCCTGGGCAGCAGCACCTGATAAACCAGCAGTTTGAGCACGCCCGGACAAGACAGAAAATCGCGCGACACGCCGATAAAGTCTGAAGCCAGCCGTTCGCCCACAAGCATTGCCGACGGAGCATGCGTCGTGGTGTACACACTCACGCCCGAGCCGGCCAGATCCATAAACGCCCTCCCCGATTCCCGATCGCGAATTTCACCCAGCAGGACATCATTCATGGCCGACCGTTTAAGCGTTCTGAGCTTGGCCGCGTAGGCATCATGATCTGTTGTATCGAGATCGCGCACGACTGTATTTTGTATGGCGCGAGGAATCAGATACTCGACCGGATCCTCGACGGTAATGATTTTTCGATGCTCGGGAATGCCCGCCATCAGCGACGCCAGGGTCGTGGATTTGCCCGAGCCTACCGTGCCGGCAAAAACAATGGCGCCCCCTTCCGACACCATGACACGCTCGATGGCGTTGACTTGATGAGGCAAATAGCCAAGCTGGTCCAGGCTCTGGCCGATCGCCGCTTCGCGCTTGAGCAGGCGCAGGCACACACTGGGCCCTTGATCGGCAGCCAGCGACGCCCAGCGCAGCAAAACCGTTCTGCCGTCCACCTGCCTGCTCAGTTTTCCCTGCTGCTCGATCAAGGGATCGAAAACCGCGCCATTGCCGCCGTGTATGTCCATCCAGGCAACAGACAACATGTCGACCAGGGTACGCGTAGGCATGCGGCGAAACCGTTCAGGAGCTACATAGCGTCCCGCCAATGTATATTTGATTTCGGATTCCGACTCGTTCATGCGCACATTCAGATGCACGTCGCTCGCGCCGTGCCGTACGCCCCATTCAATGATGTCCTGAAAAGCGCCCGCCAACGCGGTTCTGGCCTGGGCCGAGGCAAGATCGCCCCCACACGCGCCGGGCTGAACCGGCATCTGATTGCGGGCAATTGCCAGCAGCAAGGGAGCGGCCAATATATAGCGTTGCGGCAACGCCAGGCGATAACCGCTTTCGGCTACCCGCCTGGCCAGCTCATCGGCCTGGTCGCTGCCCGCATGCTCGGCCAGGGCAAAAATCGCCACGCTCTGATCGGCCAGTAGCACGGGACACAATCGGCCGGCCAGAGACTCGACCTCGAAATCAGCGCTTAAGGATCTGGACCATGCGGGCTGCAAGGCAGCCAGCTCATCCGGACCGGAAATCAACACGGCACGGGACACGTCGAAACGCGCCGCCGATAGCGGCAATCTGGGTGCGGGCGCGGCAAACCGGCGCAATGAACTCAACATGGCTTTACCTCCCCGCCCAAAGCGAAGGATGCAGGCACAATGTATGCGATTCCTCCTGGCGCTCAAGCTGCACGCACGAACCTGTTATGCCGCGCAGCATGAAAGCCGCGGTGCCGGCCTTGACCCCGACCGGCAAAGCCTGGCCGCGCATGTAAATATGCGGTTGAGATCCCACCAGGACCTCGGCCAGCAGTTTTTTTCCTACTCCGTAAATGGCCACCAGCTTGAGTCCGCCGCCGTGAGCCAGGGCCGCGCTGGATTCGGACGCGGACATTGGCTTGCCTTGGCCACGGAGCCGACCCTTTGCCTGGCTCAATGCCAGTTCGGTATCGAGGCGCATAAGTTCGCGCACCGACATCTGCTCGCTCGTCAACTCGTCAATGCCCTGCGCGCCCGCCGGGCCAAGCAGGGCCAGCAGCATCGGGACGAGACATGCCGTGGCTTTCCTCAGGCAAGTCGCCCGCAGAAAATTCGCGCTCTTCGACGGACGGACGTACAGACTCGGTTTCATACAGATCTCCTTGAAAAGACACTGTCAGACGGCTGCTTTTAAGGCCGGCCTGCCCAATGTCGTGCACGGTCAAAGATATTTTTTTCCAAGCCATGGAATCGGTGTAAGGCAGTAGCAGGCTGCCGGAACGCAAAGGCCCGCTGATTTGTACGGAGCGCACGGAATACGCCGGCAAATGAGCCGGCCGGGGAAGAATCCGGCCCTGGGCGTCGCGCGGCGGCACGACCTTGATGGCCCGCGGCCTGCCAAGCTGGATTTGCGTGAAGGCCGGCTGTATGGCCTGCAAGGAGCTGAACAGATAGCGCTCGTTGCCGGCGCTGCTTTTGAGCGCATGCTGGCTCAGGGGCAAATCCGCCAATGCAATATGCCACACCGACAGCGCCTGGTCGATGGAGATGAACTCGATAATCCATGACGCCGGCGCTTTCGCAAGCAAGAGCTCATTGCTGGCCTCTGAACCACGCCTGTCGTAGCGGGCCTGGCAGCGCCAGCCGCGGGCATGGGGCATACACGCCGCGTTCACCAGATACCAGCCCGCGATCCTGACAGGCATGTCATACAGGCTGTGCAAAGCCGTACGGGTACCCTGCACGCCGTGCACGACAATCTCGCGGCTGGCCCTGGCCAAGGCACTCTCCCAGGCCTTGCCGGGATCCATCTGTTGCGCCGCGGCCGGCGCTCGAGCTGCGGGCGACATCAGCTTCCATAGCCGCGGCAGCAGCAATGCCAGAAGCAATATCAGGACGAACCACTGTATTGGCCGCGGCAAGGCCCGGTGCCAATGGCTTACAGGCAATAGCCGGGCTTGCCGCCCACTGGACGATTCGATCAAGGGCAAGTCCACGGAATCTACGGAAGGAGGCAGGCCCACCATCGCCAGGCGCGGATACGCCTGTTTCAGTTCTTCCAGGACGCTTTCGGCATCGGATCGGCAACGAAACAATCTATCAGTGCGAGCCACCACGGCCCCTTCGTGAACCGCGACCAGCCAGTGCCGGGACGGACCGAGTTCGAGCAGCAAGGCAATGGTGCCGGTGGCAAACAAATGCGCGACACTTTGAGCGGCCGAATTCAGGACTTGCCCGCGTTGGGTGCGATCCAGCTTAAGCCTGGCCAACCCCACGGCAGGCGCCGTTTCCCCGGAAAAAACCAGATGCGTGGCACCGTGCCGCCTGGCTATGCGATACGCGACCCGGCTTGCCCGCCCATTGATCAGCGGCAGCCAGTCCAGGCCAAAGACCAGGGAGGCCGAGGCACCAGGCAAAATCAACACGTCATCCATGGCCCCCCCATCAGAAGCCCTCTTCGACCTGAGCCGTGATCACCAGGACAGTGGTCAAATGCTGGGTCGAAGCGCGATCGCTGCCGCCAAACGCCATTGGAATTCCTGGATTCAACCTCCGCCCCTCGGACTCCTCTTGACGGCGGTCGAAACCGGATACAAGCAGAGGCTGGCCGGGATACAGGGCAAGCTGCTGCACCGTGCCATTGCCATCGATGGTGATCTGTTGCAATTGCAAGGGATTGGCTTTATCGCCGAACGTTACCGACTTGATCGGCTGCGCCACGGTATTGTCATAAGCCACGGACAACAGGATCTGGCCGTCGTCCTGAGCATCGGGGACCAGCGTGAGCAGGGAGCCGACCGTTTCGTCCTTTTGGCTGACCGACACCGATGGGAGAGCCATGCCGGTTTCGCTCGCCAGAGCCGTGGTTTGTACCTTGTCTATATACGAAAAGGTTGTCCTGACCGCGTGCGTAACGGGACGGCGATTAAGCGTCAGGACTGGCACACTGCTGCGGCGAACCACCTGGCCAAGCTGGCTCAGCGCCTTGACCACGGCCTCTGAACCTTTGAACGAGCCTTGATTCAAACCCAGGCCCAGGCTTGCGGACTCGACAAGATTCGATCCGGGAATGGCCATTGCCGCCGCCACCTTGGCACTGGAAAAGACCAGGTTCCAGTCGAGCCCGGCTTCCGCCGCGTCGCGCGTTATCAAGGTAATTTCCTCGAACACCAATCGCACGCGGCGCGTGAGTGAACGATTTTCCTGGTCCAGATACCGGGCAATCTGCTGCAACACGTCTGGCGTATCGGTAACCACCACGGACGAACTGGCTCCGGGTTCGGCAACCAGCGTCCCCGCTTGCGACAGGAAAGGTTCGATACGGGAACGCACCACCGCCAAAAGTTCGAGCTTGCCGCTGGAAAGGCTGGTTTTCGAAGTGCTGGCGAAACCCTCGGCCTTGCCGGCCCCGCTCAAGCCCAGCGAAGCTTCCGCCTGGGCATTCAGCGTCAGGGCCCGAACGTTGAACACACGTGTTTCAGTTCGATAGAATTCGATTCGACTATGCGCATAACGCCACGCTACGCCAAGACTTGCAGCGATCCGGTCCAGAATTCTGGCCAGCGGCTCGGGCCCGCCGGACAAAACTACGCGAGCCGGCGCGGGATTTGCAGCCATGGCATTGCCGGCATTGGCCAGGCGCGGCGCAAAACGCTCAAGCGGCAGCAAGGCCTCGGGGCTGACATGCACAGGGATCGTGGTCACGGCGGTAATGCGCTGCGCAATGCCCGGCAAATCAAGTGCAACATCTGAAAACATAAGAGTGGTATTGACATTGGCACGCAAGGCCAAAGGCAGGCTTACTTCGCGAGCCAGCGGCTGCGAACGCCCGGCCAGCCAGGGCCTGGCCACGTCTTGTGCGGCGCGCCTCGCCTCGCGGCTTTTGATTGCCCGCCCAAAGGCCTGATGCCGAGCCTGCAGATCGGACTCGGCGGTTCCGACCGACAAGCCGATCTGACGCATTTTTTCGCCCAGCGCACAGGCCGAGGCCAGGCAACACAGGCCAATAATGGCGATGCACCGCGCCAGGCTGCTCATGAGGACTCCGAAAGGTTGGTGGTGCGATCGCACAGCTGCGCATACGGCACGATGCGCAAGACTTTGTTTGAATAAAAGCAGGGCTGCAGCGGCCGATCGGCGAGTTCGGTCGTGGCGACCAGTTCCTGGACCGCCGACTTGAAGCCGGATTCGAAGCTGGCCGAAGCCACAATGGGAATATCGGCGTCGACGACCCAATGCTCCGGCTCGAAAGTCCAGCCGGCGCTGCGGGCCCATCGAGCTAATGCCGCCCGAAGATTGCTGTCTTGCGGACTAACGTGATAATGGTCGGCCAGATCAAGCACCGAGGCCGCCGGAAGCAGCACCTCGGGCGCGGGCGGCGGCGCAATCCTGGCACCCGCATCCGGGACCCGAGCCTGGGCCGGCCCCTCGACCGCAGCGGGCTGCGCACCGGCATGCGGCAACTTATCGGGAACAGCGCCCGGCTGGGCAAGCGAGACCGAATCCACGGGCTGAGGCTCCGTCTGCGGCAAAGGCTGCAATGGCGCCCGGGATTCGGCCGGCTCGGCGGCAATCCGATCGATAAAGCTCTTTAAATGTCCACCGCGCAGCACCAGGCTGGCCCATACGCCGGGCAGAACCAGGTACGGCCCGTCGCGACGGTAATCAAGCAGCCTGTCGCCATTGGGCGATCGCTCGAAAATGGCGGGAATAGCCTGGCCGGGGGCAAACTGCAGCCACGTTTGCCGGCCATTGTCGAAAACCTGTACCGGCGCAACCTCGCGATCGCCGGACAAACGCCAGGAAAAATTGTAGTTGCCGGTGTCTTCCTGTGGATTACGCGCCGGCCCACCCGAAATCCATGCCCAATCGGGCAAGGCGGTGCAGCCCGATAAAAACAAAACAAGCAATATTGCGATCGTTCTAGCCATATCAGCACCAAAATAAAATTTACCCGTGTCGCTTGGGTAGCAATCTTGGATGCCGAGCCCGACTCTCGCCAGACCGAATTGTACGAATAGAGCTTTTTATCGCCAGGAGAAACCCAGCTGGCGCAGAAAAATTGCCTATGGATCAAGACATTAAATTACTCCGGGAAGGAACAAAAAATCCTGCTGGCCAAATAAGACCAGCAGGATTTTCAGATAGGGCTTCGAATCCGGCCCATGCGGTACCTCGGGCAATCAGTGCTGGCGCACGATTACCCCCGCTTCAGCAGATGCCGAACGCAAGGCGCTGACGGCAGGATCCTGCCCCTCCAGGGCACGATTCAGCTTCTGGCGAAACATGGCTTTGATTTTGGGGTAGTTGGTGACATGGAAACCCCGTTCGGTCGGCGTCGGGCGACGCGCATACCCGGCCACCAGTTCCTGCCAGTCGCCCAGGTTCTGGTAATAGCTTTTATCGGTGCTGGCAAACGCCTGCGCGGTCAATGGCAAATACCCGGTATTCTGATACCAGGTCGCGGCGTTTTTAGCCTGAGCCAGCCACCCCAGGAAGGCCGACGTGGCCTTGTTTTGATCTTTTGTGTGGTTATCGATTGCCCACAAGGCCGCACCACCCACAAAAGGATCTCCAGGCGTGGAAGTGGCCTGCGGATAATACGGCAATCCCGACACGCCGAATTTCAGCGAACGGGTGTCGTTGAACCAGCCCAGATTGCTGGAGCTGGACATCAGCACGGCGCATTCGCGGTTGGCGAAACGCTGCGTGGACTTCGCTTCAAGTTCGGGTTTGACCAAAAGCCCGGTGCGGGCCCAGCTGATCATGGTCGACAAATGGCGTATGTACATCAGGTCGAGCGGAAAACTTGGCGTAACCTTGGGCTGCATGCCATTGTCGCCCGTCAGGTACAACTGATTGTTCACGGCCGCCAGACTTTCCAGGTTGATGGATACCGGCTGGTCGGTCGTATAGGGGCAGTCGCGAGAGCCGCCATTGGCCAGCTTGACGAGCTGATCCTGCAGGCCCATCCAGGTGCGCGCGGGAACCGCCGGCTCCAGGTGCGCCTTCTTGAAGGCATCTACGTTGTAGTACATGACAGGAATCTCGACCATATACGGAAATGCCAGCAGGCGCCCCTTGGCATCGCGCATGAAAGCATGCTCGGGAGCCAGGAACCATTTGGCATCCTTGATCGGATACTTGGCCAGCAAGGTATGCAAAGGCAAAATATAACTGCGCTTGGCGACTTCGTCGGGCGCATGATTGTCGCTCAATTGCACCAGGTTCGGCGCATCCTTGCCCTTTGCGCTGCCGGGCAACGCCGATTCGATTTCGTCGGGGCTGTCGAAGGCCTTGAGCGTAACGTGCACCTCGCCCTGGTCGCTGTTGAACTGTTTAACCAGCTTCTGGAACACTTGTTTGTTATGGGAATTCAGGCTGTACCACACCTGGATATCGGTTGCCCCGGCCGCCAGGGCAGAGGAGGCGCCAAACACGGACGTACCCATCAGCGCGACGGCACACCACGCGGAAGTCGCGCCAAAAAACGGATGGATCTTCATAAGTTGCTTAGCCTAAAAAAGGAAATTCGGGTTCGGGTTGTTTACCGGAGATCAGATCAGCCAGAGCGCGGCCCGATCCCACTCCCATGGTCCATCCGAGCGTGCCATGCCCTGTATTCAAATAAAGATTGGAAATTCGTGTTTTACCGATTAGCGGAACATTGGACGGAGTGGTGGGACGCAAACCTGACCAGAACTGAACATTATCAAAATCAAGTGCGCTTGGGAACAAATCTCGCGCAAGCGACGCCATATTATCGCAACGGATTGTATTCAAGGCACGCGAATATCCCGAAAGCTCGGCCGTCCCGGCCATACGTATTTGCTTACCAATACGGGTATACACAACTTTGTGCGCGCTATCGGTCAGGCTGACTGTCGGCGCCGCCGCATCGTCCAGGATATTGAACGTGGCCGAATAGCCTTTGGCCGGATAGACATTGCAGGGAATCCCCAGGGGCGCGACCAGTTGAGGGGTAAAGCTGCCCAGGGCGGCCACATAGGCGTCGGCGACCAGGGTTTCGTACAAGCCTTCGGGATTGACGAGCTCCGCACCCTGTATGCGGCCGCCCTCCGCCAGCAGGCGGCTGACCTGTGTGGAAAAGCGGAATTCGGCCCCGGCATGGCGAGCCCGCTCGGCCAGGGCTGTGGTAAACAGATAGATATCGCCTGTTTCATCCTCGGCTGTGTAATCTCCCCCCAGGATGCGATCGCGCGCCGGCGCCAGGGCCGGCTCGATCTGCACGATTTCGTCGGTGCTGACAATACGACGATCCACGCCAAAATCCCGCATCAGGCCCGCCGCTTTCTGCGAGGCTTCGAATTCGCCCTGGTCGCGGTAGAAATTGAGTATGCCGCGTTCCAGATGGTTGTAATCGATACCCAGATCGACGCGCATGGCCTGCAAAGTGCGACGGCTGTATTCGGACAAGCGCACCATCGCCTGTATGTTCGGCGCCAGGCGGCCGGGCAGGCATTCGCGCAGAAACGCCATGCTCCAGACCCACTGCCGCCAATCAAGCTGGGGACGAAACGACAGGGGCGCATTTTTTTGGAACAACCACCTCAGCAATTGAAGAGGCGCCTGAGGATTGGCCCATGGCTCGGAATACGATACCGAAATCTGGCAGCCATTGGCGCGGCTGGTTTCTTGCGCCGGGCCGCTCGCGCGATCGATCACGACAACCTCATGCCCGGCCTGCAACAACCACCACGCCGTGGCCGTTCCGATAATTCCGCTACCCAGTACGGCTATTTTCATAGAAGCTTATCCTCGAAACCGCCCTATGCCAGATCGATTTCCGACGTAAACGCATCGGCATAGAACTCGTCGCCCGGCAGGCCTCTTTGCGTGAAATCCTTGCGGGCGCTGTCAACCATAATGGGCGCCCCGCATGCATATACCTGGTACCCCGAAAGATCGGGTATATCCTGCAACACCGCCTGATGCACAAAGCCTGTACGTCCGCTCCAGTTATCTTCCGCAAGCGCCTCGGAGATCACCGGCACATAAGAGAAATCGGGCAAGGCCCTGGTCCATTCCAGCACTTTATCGTGCATATACAGGTCCTTGGGCCGGCGCCCGCCCCAGTACAAGACCGCCGGGCGGCGAATCTGCTGCTCGGCCATGCGCTCGATAATAGCCTTGATCGGCGCAAAACCGGTTCCGCTTGCCAGAAACACCACCGGCTTGGCGCTGTCTTCACGCAGAAAGAAAGACCCGAAAGGGCCTTCGACGCGCTGAATTTCACGGACTTTCATCTGGGTGGCGCCCTTGCCGAACACATGATCGGTAAACACCCCGCCCGGCATATGGCGTATATGCAGTTCGACCAGATTATTGTCGACCGGCGGGCAGGCCATGGAATAGCTGCGGCGCCGGCCGTCTTTCAGTATGAATTCAAGATACTGGCCGGCGTAATACTTGAACGGATCGGCCGCCGGCAACTGCAAACGCACAATCATCACGTCGTCGGTCGCCTGTTCCAGCCCCATGACGCGCGAAGGCATTTTGCGAATCTGTATATCGCTGGCCATGCGGATTTCACGGGCCTCGATAAGCAGATCGGAATTGGGCCGGGCCTGGCAAAACAGCGTGTATCCGGCGGCCAGCTCTTCGGGCGACAGCAATTGCGCCGGATGCGGCCCCGCCTCGTAGTCGCCCTCTATGACGCGGCCCTTGCAGGTGGAGCAGGCGCCATTGTGGCAGCTGTAGGGCAAGACGATTCCCGCCGCCAGGGCGGCGTCGAGCACCGACTGGCCGGGTTCGGCCAAAAACTGATGTTGACTGGGCTGAACAGTAACCTTGAAGCTCATAAGGATTTTTTAAACAATCAAATAATTAAGTAACAAGCGAATAAACGCATTCCGTGTCCATAAAACCAGGCACTGCCACTCGGACAATCAAGCTGGTTTACCGGCCTCGGGGGCCGCCAAGAGTGTAGGTTGCTTTACCTTGATCGACAAGAGCTTGCCTTTGCGTGCGCGTTTCCCTATATATTCCTCAAGCTCAGAGGCGTCCAGCACAAGCAGCGTCTCTTTGTTGCGGTAAATGCCGCTGGCGGCCAGGCCGGCCGGCCCAAAAACGACCCACTGCGCCACGATATCGGCCGTATCCAGCCCCATCAGTATGGTGCCGCGCCCGCCTCCCGACAAGGACTTGACCTCGGCCAGGGCCACCACCAGTATCCGGCCTTTTTTGCTCAGCATGGCCAGATATTCGTCGGCTTCACGCAGGGCCAGCGGTTTGAGCAGCGACTCGCCCTTGGCCAGGCTCATGAACTGTTTGCCCGCGCGCTGGCGTGTCGTCACGTCCTTGAGCGTGGCCGCGAATCCATAACCAGCGCTGTTGCCCAGAACATAGCGCTGCCCGTCGTCACCCGCAATCATATGAACGATGCGAGCGCCCTGCTCGACATCGATCATGGACGTGACGGGCTGGCCGTCGCCGCGCGCCGACGGCAGGCTGGAAACCGGCACAGTGTAGACCCGGCCGGTCGTGGAAAAAGCGATCAGATTATCTGTGCTGCGGCACTCCAGGGCGTCGTAGAGATCATCACCCGCCTTGAAGCCGAATTGGGTCCGGTCGTGGCCATGCCCTTGTCGCGCGCGCAACCAGCCCTTCTGCGACACAATGACGGTGACGGGCTCATCGACCACCCGCGTTTCCAGCACCGCACGTTCGGCCGTCTCGATCAGCGTGCGCCGTTCGTCGCCATACAGTTTGGCATCGGCTTCGATTTCCTTGACCATCAAACGCTTGAGCGCCGCCGGATTGTCAAGCAACTCCTGCAGCTTGAGCTGCTCATCCTTCTTTTCGGCCAGTTCTTTTTCTATCTTGAAACCTTCCAGGCGCGCCAATTGCCGCAAGCGCATTTCCAGGATATCTTCGGCCTGTCGTTCCGACAGGTCGAAGCGCTGCATCAAGGCCTGCCGTGGCTCGTCGGATTCCCGTATGGTCTGGATAACCTCATCGACATTCAGGTACACCACCATGCGGCCTTCCAGCACGTGAATGCGGTCGGTGACCTTGTCCAGGCGAAACTGGGTGCGGCGCGTCAGGGTTTGTGTGCGAAACCCCAGCCATTCGACCAGGACCTGGCGCAAGCCGCGCTGGCCCGGTCGCCCGTCGGTGCCTATGCACACCAGATTGATCGAAACGCTACTTTCCATGCTGGTTTGAGCCAGCAGGGTATTGACAAACTCGTCGCGGTCGATACGGCTGGTCTTGGGTTCGAATACCAGGCGAACCGACGCCTGCTTACCCGATTCGTCGCGCACGGTATCAAGCAGGCCCAGCATCAGTGCCTTGGTTTGCTGTTGCTCGGCGCCAAGGCTCTTTTTGCCTGCCCTGATTTTCGGATTGGTCAAATCCTCGATTTCCTCGAGGATTTTTTGCGACGACGTGCCCGGCGGCAGCTCGTGCACGACCAATTGCCATTGGCCGCGAGCCAGCTCTTCGAACTGCCAGCGCGCCCGGGCCTTGATCGACCCTTTGCCCTGGCCATATATATGGGCAATATCGGCCGGCGTCGAGATAATCTGGCCACCGCCGGCAAAATCGGGCCCCGGCACCAGACCGAACAACTCGTCGTCCGAAAGCTTCGGGTTTTTTAACAGGGCCACGCTCGCCTGCGCAATTTCGCGCAGATTATGGGAGGGAATTTCGGTCGCCATACCTACGGCAATACCCGAGGCTCCGTTCAACAACATGACAGGCAAACGCGCCGGCAACATGGCCGGCTCGGTCTGGCTACCATCGTAGTTGGGGACGAAATCGACCGTTCCCTCATCCAGCTCATCCAGCAATACCCGCGCAAAAGGAGTAAGCCGCGCTTCCGTGTAACGCATGGCGGCCGCATTATCGCCGTCGCGCGAACCAAAATTGCCCTGGCCGTCAACCAGGGGATAACGCAGGGTGAAATCCTGGGCCATGCGCACCATGGCGTCGTAGGCGGCCTGATCGCTATGCGGATGGTATTTGCCCAGAACATCGCCAACGACACGCGCCGACTTGACCGGCTTGGCGTTCGCCCCCAGCCCCATAGCCTGCATGGCAAACAAAATGCGGCGCTGCACCGGCTTTTGTCCGTCAGCCACCTCGGGCAAGGCCCGGCCACGCACTACCGAGATCGCGTAATCCAGGTAGGCCTGTTCCGCATAGTTTGCCAACAAAATACGTTCGCTGTTTTGGCCTTCGTCAAACAGGCCTGCTTGTGTGCTATCCATATATTCCAGTATCTCTTTGTCTATCTACGACAGGCGCCGGCAAAAAATTTCACGCGTCCAAAAGCTCAAACATCCACCTCGGCCAGATTGCCTTTTTCTTCCAGCCAACTGCGGCGCTGCGCCGATTCGCCCTTGCCCATCAGCATGTCGAACATCCGGGTCGTTGCATCGACGCCCAGTTCGCCGCAGCTAATCGGCATCAACCGACGGGTATCCGGATTCATGGTGGTGTCCCAAAGCTGTTCGGAGCTCATTTCGCCCAGGCCCTTGAAGCGGCTGATGCTCCAGGCCCCATCCCGCACTCCTTCCTTGAGCAATTTGTCCTGGATCGCTTCAAGCTCGCCCTGGTCCAGGCAATATAGCTTGCGCGCAGGACGCTTGCCCAAAGCCGGCACATCGACACGGAACAAGGGGGGACGCGCGACGTACACATGGCCGGCTTCGACCAGTCTGGGGAAATGCTTGAAGAACAGGGTCAACAACAGTACCTGGATGTGCGAACCATCGACGTCGGCGTCGGACAGGATGCAAATCCGTCCATAGCGCAAGCCCGACAAATCGGCCTGGTCGTTCGGCCCATGCGGGTCGACCCCGATCGCCACCGCAATGTCGTGAATCTCATTATTGGCAAACAACCGGTCGCGCTCGACCTCCCAGGAGTTGAGCACCTTGCCGCGCAAAGGCAAAACCGCCTGGAATTCCTTGTCGCGCCCCATTTTCGCCGATCCGCCCGCGGAGTCTCCCTCGACCAGGAACACTTCGGTCCGGCTGACATCGCTGGATTCGCAATCGGTCAGCTTGCCGGGTAAAACCGCCACGCCCGAGCTCTTGCGTTTTTCCACCTTCTGGGCCGAGCGCGCACGGGCCTGGGCCTGGCGAATCGCGCTATCGGCCAATTTCTTGCCATACTCGACATTGGCGTGCAACCACAGGTCGAGCGCGTTCTTGGCGAAGCCGCCAACCAGGCGGACTGCATCGCGGCTATTGAGCCGTTCCTTGATCTGCCCCTGGAACTGTGGATCGAGCACCTTGGCCGACAGTACGAAACTGGCCCGCGCAAACACATCTTCAGGCAAGAGCTTGACCCCCTTGGGTATCAAACCATGAAGTTCGGCAAACGACTTGACCGCGGCAAACAGGCCTTCGCGCAGACCCGCTTCGTGGGTTCCGCCCGCCGTGGTCGAAATCAGGTTCACATACGATTCCCGTACAACCGGCCCATCCATCGTCCAGACCACCACCCACTGCGCGCCCTCGCCGGGTGCAAAGGTGTCGTGATCGGCATCGGCATATTGCCGGCCTTCGAAGGCCGGCACCACGGTCTCGGCATCACCCAGCGCCTCGTTCAGATAGCCGCGCAGGCCCTCTTCATACTGCCAGTTTCTGGTTTCGCCCGTTTTCTCGATTGTCAGGGAAACCTTGATGCCGCTGAGCAGTACCGCCTTGCTGCGCAGAACGTGCACCAGTTCCGCCATGGGTATCGAAGCATTATCGAAATACTTGGGGTTGGGCCGGACACGCACCCAGGTCCCGGTTTTCTTGCGACTGACCGGCTCCAGCTCTTTCAGCGGCGTGAGCACGTCGCCGTCTGCAAATGTTATTTCGTGCGTCCGGCCATCGCGCCAGACCCGCACATCGAGCCGCGACGAAAGTGCATTGGTGACCGAAACGCCAACACCGTGCAGGCCTCCGGAAAACGCATAAGCGCCATCGGCCTTCTTGTCGAACTTGCCGCCGGCGTGCAGGCGGGTAAAAACCAGTTCAACCACCGGCGCATGCTCTTCCGGGTGCAAACCCACGGGTATGCCGCGGCCGTCGTCTTCCACCGAGATACTCGCGTCGGCATGCAGGGTGACTTTGATATGCTGGGCAAAGCCCGCCAGCGCTTCATCGGCGGCGTTGTCGATGACTTCCTGCACTATATGCATGGGACTTTCGGTACGGGTGTACATCCCCGGACGCTGGCGCACGGGCTCCAGCCCTTTCAATACTCGAATAGATGCTTCGTCGTAGCGTGATGTAGCCAAGTTATCCCCAAATTTCTGTGGACAAAAACCCTTATTTTAAGGACGAAGTGAAAATTGCCGCTCAAAACGCCCCAGGCGCCCTGTCCACGGCCCTGCCGCAGGCCGGGCCGGACCCGCGCCATGCGTTCGGGGGCCGACAGTGGTATGCTTGTAGTCATTCGGCAACAGATACACACAATCCAATAATAGAATTCGTTGTATCTATGCCCAGTCTTCCCGTATAGTTTTCACATATCCCTGATTCTGACCCCAATTCTTCTTCCATCATGAGCGAATCTATCAAACACGTAAGCGACGCCAGCTTTGAGGCGGATGTGCTTAATTCCGACCTGCCGGTGCTGGTTGACTATTGGGCTGCCTGGTGCGGCCCCTGCAAAATGATTGCCCCGCTGCTCGAGGCGGCCGCCCAGGAATACCAGGGCCGTGTCACCATTGCCAAGGTCGATGTCGACGCCAATCCCGATACAGCCGCCAAATTCGGCATTCGCGGCATACCGACACTCATGCTGTTCAAAGGCGGCAAGGCCGCGGCCACCAAGGTGGGCGCCCTGTCCAAATCCCAACTCACCAGTTTTCTCGACGAATCCTTGTAAAATAGTCTGTTTCGCGCGAGCCTATTCTGGGCTCGCCACTTGCTTGCAAATACCCCCTCCACTCTCTCATGCACCTCTCAGAACTAAAAGCGCAGCACGTCTCGCAGCTGCTCGAAATCGCCGCTGGCCTGGAAATCGAAAACGCCGGCCGCCTGCGCAAACAAGAACTCATGTTTGCCATCATGAAGCGCCGCGCCAAACAAGGCGAACAGATTTTCGGCGATGGCGTCCTTGAGGTTCTGCCCGACGGCTTTGGTTTTTTACGCTCGCCCGACACGTCTTATCAGGCCAGCACCGACGACATCTACATTTCGCCGTCGCAAATTCGCCGCTTCAACCTGCACACGGGCGACTCCATCGAAGGCGAGGTGCGCACCCCCAAAGACGGCGAACGTTATTTTGCCCTGGTCAAGGTCGACAAGGTCAACGGCATGCAACCCGAGGTCATCAAACATCGCATCATGTTTGAAAACCTCACGCCGCTGCACCCGAACCAGGTCATGACCCTGGAGCGCGACAGCCGCAGCGAAGAAAACATCACCGGCCGCATCCTGGACATCTTCGCCCCCATAGGCAAAGGCCAGCGCGCCCTGATCGTGGCCAGCCCCAAGTCCGGTAAAACGGTCATCATGCAGCATATCGCGCATGCCATCAGCACCAACTATCCCGACGCGGTTCTCATCGTGCTGCTGGTCGACGAGCGCCCTGAAGAAGTTACCGAAATGTCGCGTACGGTGCGCGGTGAAGTCGTCGCCTCCACATTCGATGAGCCCGCAACGCGCCATGTGCAAGTGGCCGAAATGGTTATCGAAAAAGCCAAGCGCCTGGTCGAACTGAAAAAAGACGTCGTGATCCTGCTCGATTCCATCACACGCCTGGCGCGCGCTTACAACACAGTCGTGCCGGCCTCGGGCAAAGTCCTTACGGGCGGCGTAGACGCCAATGCCCTGCAACGGCCGAAGCGCTTTTTCGGCGCGGCCCGCAATCTGGAAGAAGGCGGCTCGCTCACCATTATCGGTACGGCGCTGATCGAAACCGGCAGCCGCATGGACGAAGTCATTTACGAGGAATTCAAAGGCACCGGCAACTCCGAGCTGCACCTCGAACGCCGCCTGGCTGAAAAACGCGTCTACCCGGCCATCAACCTGAACCGATCGGGCACGCGCCGTGAAGAATTGCTCATCAAGCCTGAGCTTCTGCAAAAAATCTGGGTGCTGCGCAAGTTCATTCACGACATGGACGAAGTCGAGGCAATGGAGTTTATTCTGGACAAAATCCGGGCAACCAAAACCAACTCCGAATTTTTCGACATGATGAAAAAATAAACACTTGCGACAGCCGGCAAGCTTCCTCGCGGAAAGTTTGCCGGCTTTGTCATCACAACTGCGGCTGCCCTTCGTGCAAAACAAAAACAGGCAGCCGTTTTCCATGCGGGCCTGCAGCCTCTGGCCTGGCCTGCCTTATACGGAGAGCACTCACTGATGAAACTACCTACGCTGGATCAATTTCTTGAGCATATCCGGGCGCGCGACCCCAATCAGCCCGAATTCATGCAGGCCGTCAAAGAAGTCATGAACAGCCTGTGGCCGTTCATTGAAAAGAATCCGCGCTACGCCGATCAAGGCCTGCTGTATCGCCTGGTCGAGCCCGAGCGCGCGATCCAGTTCAGAATTTCATGGGTCGACGACAAGGGCCATGTACAGGTCAACCGCGGTTTCCGTATCCAGCACAGTTCGGCTATCGGCCCTTTCAAGGGTGGGATGCGGTTTCATCCTTCAGTAAATCTGTCCATCCTCAAATTCCTGGCTTTCGAACAGACCTTCAAAAACGCGCTGACCACGCTTCCCATGGGCGGCGGCAAAGGAGGATCGGATTTCGACCCCAAGGGCAAGTCCGATGCCGAAGTCATGCGCTTCTGCCAGGCGCTCATTCTTGAACTCTACCGTCACCTGGGGCCCGATACCGACGTACCCGCCGGCGATATGGGTGTCGGCGGGCGCGAGGTCGGCTTTATGGCCGGCATGATGAAAAAACTGTCGAACTCGGCAGCCAGCGTCTTTACCGGCAAAGGCATTGCCTTCGGCGGCAGCCTGATCCGCCCCGAAGCCACCGGCTATGGCACCGTGTACTTTGCCGAGGAAATGCTCAAGCGCGCGAACCAATCCATCGAAGGCCTGACCGTATCCGTATCGGGCTCGGGCAATGTTGCGCAATATGCCATTGAAAAATGCATGCAGCTCGGCGCCAAGGTCGTTACTGTCTCGGATTCGCATGGCGCGGTCGTCGATCCGGCCGGATTCACTCCCGAAAAATTGGCTGCGCTGATCGAACTCAAGAATGAAAAACGCGGTCGGGTCGAAACCTACGCCAAGCAGTTCAAACTCGCCTACGAAACCGGCAAGCGGCCCTGGCATGTTCCCGTCGACGTTGCGCTGCCTTGCGCCACACAAAACGAGCTGGAACTCGACGACGCCAAAACTCTTATCAAGAATGGCGTACGCTGCATCGCCGAAGGGGCCAATATGCCCACCAGCCTTGACGCCGTCGATGCCTTCATCCATGCCCGCGTCCTGTACGCCCCGGGCAAGGCCAGCAACGCTGGCGGCGTTGCTGTGTCTGGCCTGGAAATGAGCCAGAATGCGCAGCGCCTTCACTGGACACGCGAAGAAGTCGATAACAAACTGCATGCCATCATGCGCAGTATCCACGAGAACTGCGTCAAGCATGGTCTGCAGGACAACTACGTCAATTACGTCAATGGCGCCAATATTGCCGGCTTCGTCAAGGTTGCCGACGCCATGCTGCAACAGGGCGTTTACTGATAGCCTGTTTTTCCCCTGGGCTACTTGGCGCCAGGGGATTTTTTCGGCTCGTCGGCAGCAGGAATTTTTACGTGGGCAAGCTCTTTTATCTGAGGGTCGCTCCAGTTTCCCCTGACCTGATACTGCACCGTCATCGCCTTGGCCAAGGGCCCGCGCAATAACCATTGCGTCAGGAAGGCACCGATACCCACAATGGGATTAATGGCGATCCCGGCCGCGACGGCGGCTCCGCTGACGTCCAGATTCGGCACGACCACGGCTTGCAAATCGAGTTTTTCATTAGTCAGATTGACATTGCCGCCAATAACGATCGTGCCGGCAGGACCCGTGACACGGTAGTTGTCGGTTGTCATGACGCCCCGATCCACTTTTATCGTTCCACGCAAATTGTCGTACGGAAAGCCATCCTTGAGCAGACTGCCGGGACTGAACTTGAACGTAGCCAGACGTTGTATCGACTGCAGGGAAAGCAACTCGAGCAAACGAGCCGATTTCGAATTGATATTGCTGAAGCGCCCTTTTTTCAGGCTGAAATCCAGGTTGCCGCTCAAATCGGACTTTTCATATGTCCAGGGCAGATTGCGCCACTCTATCTGGCCTTTGACCGAACCCGCTCCTCCCGACATGACATTCTTGAAACCGAGCTGATTGAAATACGCTCCCAAATCCGTGGTATTGACGACGGCGTCCAGCGTCAGGCCGCGCTGCGGCCCCTTCAGACGCCATGCCCCGGAGCCCGTCAACTGAGTCGAGGCGCCTTTCAGGCTCAGCGTGTCGAGACGCCATAGCTCGCCCCGCGACTGATTCACCCCCACCAGCGACAGCTGGCCGAACTCGTGGCCATACATGCTGAATGCCCGCACCTGCAAATCGATGGCAGGTATGTCCAGAGTATCGTCCGGCGCGGTCTCTTTGTCGTCCGGCGAAGCGGCGTCCGTGTCGCTGCCGCTATCGGCCCGGCCCAGCGCCAGGCGATCGAATTTCGCATTGATCCGACCGGCTACCTTGCCCTGCGCCTCGCGCCAGAACATAGTCCCGGCAGTCTGCGACGAGCTCACGTCGACCCGCCATTGCATGGGCTCGGGTTGCCGCGCCGTGAAAGTGGCCTGATCCAGATCAAGACCTCGGAAATGCACTGTTTTCGCCTGCAGGCGCAATTGATGCACATCGGGCAGCAAGGGGCGTTCGCGTCGGGCGCCAGCGTTCGGCAAGCCGACCGAAAATTCATCGACAATCTGCTTCCAGAGACCGGCATCGATCTCGGGATACTGCACATCGACATTCATTCCCGCGGGCAGCATGGCCGGCTTTTGATTCACCCCCGCCACGCCGGCGTAAAAGTAAGAGGCCGTCTTGATTTTCGTGGAGTGCAACAACGTTGCACTGATATCGGGACCCAGGCTCAGGCTCAGGTCCGTATCGCCGCCTGGCTTGTCGCGAGCCCAGCTCAAGTGCAAAGGCAGGGTTTGGTTCGATGTCTTGCCCAGGGGCGGCGGAAAATCCATACCCAGTCCCACCAATGTGGAATCAAGCGTAACCGCCAGCGCCTTGGAGTGAGGACGATGCACCACGGCCCGATAGGGAATCTGCCCTTGCAAGCGTTTCAGGCCTGCAACGCCCCCATATTCGGTCAGCGCCTTGGCCGAGAGACTGCCATGAATCTGCAGACCCTTTTGCGCTCCTCCGATTCCCCCGCTGGCGGCGAGCGGCCCCCCAAGAAACTCGCCTTTGACATTTTCAGCCTTGATTTCCGTATCGGAAAAATCCAGAGAACCCGCCAGGCGCTTGAACGGCGGCATTTCGGGCATCAGGGTCAAAGTGCCGCCACCAAAGCGGATAGTTCCGTGCACCGTAGTTTCCCGGCTGTGCAATAAGGGAATCTTCAGGGAAAGCGGCACTTCCCAGTTATCCTGGGCCTGGGCATCGTCGAAATCGCCATTGAGCATCTCTCCCAAAGGGGAATGGTGCATCAGTGCCAGGTATGCGGACGCAGGGGCAACAGTTTCACCCTCGATGCTTAAAATCGAGTTGTTCTCGATGTTCGGAATACGCGCCTCAAGTCCGTGCAAGCTTATTTTTTGGCCCTTCACAGGTAACATCGAGGCCTGATCCGCAGTCAGCCGCAGGTCGGCTCGGTGCAGCCGCACTGTGCCAACCATGTCGGCCAGTTGCGGCCAGCCCAGTTTTTTTCCTTCAGGGGGCAAATAATCGATACTCCCGCCTGTGTAGCGGCCCTGGACATCGAAATCCCCTTGTTCGGGATGATCCTCGAAGGGGAAAAACTCCAGGTCTCCTTTGAGCAATAGTTGCGCATCGTGAATCTGGCCCCCAGTCAAACCCTTGGCCATCCATTCGCGCGCGTCCAGATTGACGGTATTGGGCAAGTACTGGTCAATGGCGGCGATCGCGGCACGTTTGAAGGTTCCGTGGATATCGGCCACACCGGCCGCTCCCGTCCCACCCTCCTGCCAACTTCCCTGCAAGCGCGCATCCATGTCGTGGTTGAGTAGATCGACCTGATCGAACGCGGCGCGCATGGCCTGATTGTCCTGGCGGCTGATGGTGCCACGAGCCGCGATACGTTCAAAGTTCAGGGGATATTGGAAGACATCCGCGGCGTGCACAGCCAAGGCCTGCGTCTCGAAGCGGAACTGGACCGCCGTTTCCGGCTCTGGTTGGGGGCTGGCCGCCGCGGCAGAAGCATCCGCTCGAGGGCCTGCCGCATCGGTCGGCATATTCGGTGCGACCGGAGGTGAAAAAATCCGCTCAAAACCGCCCCAGGGCCCCGCCAGGTACAGCCGGGCCATATCGGCTTGCACGCTGGCGTCGGGACCCATTGTCCAACGCCCGTGCTTGACTGTCACATCCGAGGTAAAACGATCCAGGCGCCCATGCTGGATGCCCAGCCAAGCCTGTGCCGAGACTTCGCCGGACTGGAGATTTTGCGGCAAGTCGAACCAGGGTTTCCAGCCCAGCGGCAGCATTTCGCCTACTTTCATGTAAAGCTGCCCGGACCAGGGAGAGGGTGTCGGGCCTGTGCGGGCCGGATGCTCGAACTCGCCCCGGATGTCCAGCGAAGCCCCCAAAGACTCGGGAGGCGTGGCCACCAGCGAAAATCGATGTTCGGGCGCCTGATTATGAATCTTCAGCGTGACATGCTTCAACACCAAAGGGCCCGCATCGCGCCGCTCGTCAATCCAGCGTAAAGTGGAATCCCGCAGGACGATCTGGCGCTGAGTGGTCAGCCAGCGAATAGCCGCTCCGTCGGCATCAGGCGCCTGATTGTCGGACGCATCCAGCCCGAACGAATAGCCCAACGCCCAGATCTGCTGCTGTCGATCGCGGCGCACACTGAGGTCAAGGCCAAGCGCCTCGATATTTACAAACTGCGGCGACCAGTGCAAAAGGCTGCGCCAACTGAGTTCGGCTCGCACTTGCGGCAGGCGCAGCAGGCGATGCTGCTGGGCATCGACAAAATTGACGCCACGCAACTGCAGAGACAGATTCGGGCCATTCCAGTCTGCCGCGACATGGTCCAGGGTGACCTGAGCATCCAGAGCATTCGACAATTCCTGGCTTATGTAAGGACGCCACTGGTCGATATGGGGCAGCACCCAATAACGTACTCCCAGCAATAGCGCGGCCAACAAAAAATAGGCCACTAAAGCCACTCGGCCTATAAAACGGACAAAACCTGAAATTTGACGCACGGAATGAAATTAGCCAGAACAAGAAGAATTGCAGTATCTTGCGAGTCTTATACCTGAAATTACGATTGCCGTCCTCACTATTTGTAAACTCCATGCCCGAACTTAAACTATTGGAACCAGCCTTGCTCTGGTCAGGAGCCTTGCGCCGCAAAACCGGGGCCAACGCCGCTTTCAAGCAGTGGCTGTGTCAGGCTGCCCAGCATCCGGTCACACGCCAATCGATTCAAACCTGGTTTACCGAATTCGTTCCACCCAGGCCGGAAAGCTCCCCGGCCCTGCCCGAAGTGCGCCGGGCCCTGCGCCAACTGCGGGAGCGGGTTTTCTTTACCCTGATGGTGCGGGACATCAACGGCGAGGCTCCCTTGGCCGAAGTCGTGGCGGCGATGTCGGCGCTGGCCGATCTGGCCATTGCGCAATCCTATCAATGCGTGGCCGCCGAGCTGGCCCAAACCCACGGTATTCCCACAGACCCCGGCACGGGCCTGCCGCAAGAAATGCTGATCGTAGGCATGGGCAAGCTCGGCGGCAAAGAACTGAATGTGTCGTCCGATATCGATCTGATCATGCTGTACGGCGAAGAAGGCGAAACCACCGGGCGGCGCAAGATCAGCTATCACGAATTTTACGGCCGGCTTACCCAGCGCATGATGCCGGTCCTGTCCGACATCGATGCGCATGGCCAGGTATTTCGCACCGATCTGCGCCTGCGCCCCGATGGCGACTCGGGGCCGCTGGCCTGGAGCCTGGATGCTTTTGAAAACTACCTGTTCACCCAAGGCAGGGAATGGGAACGCTATGCCTGGCTAAAGGGCCGGATCATTCCCTGCCAGGCCTTTCCCTCCAGCGACACATCAAAGCAAGTAGCGCAGTTCGAATCCTTGCGTACACCTTTTGTCTATCGCAAGTATTTCGATTTCGACTCCCTAGCGTCCCTGAGGGCCTTGCGCGAACGCATACGCCAGGACTGGCAACGGCGGGCCATGGCGCGCAACGGAATCGATACCACCCACAATATCAAGCTGGGCGACGGCGGAATACGTGAAATCGAATTCGTAGTGCAACTGACCCAGTTGATCCGCGGCGGACGCATGCCGTCCTTGCAGCAGCGCGGTCTGATAACCGCCTTACACCGGCAAAAAGATGCGGGCATCATTTCATCCGACGATGCCGAACAACTGGAAACGGCCTATGTTTTCCTGCGTCGCACCGAACATCTTCTGCAATACCGCGAAGACGAGCAGACCCATTTATTGCCCAGCGATCCGGCTCTGCGCATGGGACTGGCGCACGCCATGGGTTTAAGCCCGGAAATTTTCGAATCCACCCTCGCCGCCCATCGCACCTTTGTCACCCAGCTATTTTGCAACGCCTTCCGGATTGCCGGTGTAGGTGAAGACGAAGCCAAGGGCTCGCCCGGCAAGCCGGGCGTTGCACACTGCGCCAGCCTCGGCGAACATATACAGACCCAGTTGGGCGGCCAAAACGATATTCTGGACCAGCGAGTCGAAGCCCTGCTGGACAGCCACCGGATACGCAGCCTGCCGGGCACCAGCCGCAAGCGGGTCGAAGCGCTGCTGCCGGCGGCCATCAGCGCGGCGGCAAAAACCGCCAATCCCCAGCAAACCGCAATCCGGCTGTTCGATCTCATTGAGCAAATAGCACAGCGCAGCGCCTATTTGGCGCTGCTGGCCGAGTACCCCGAAACCTTGGCGCGCGTCGCACGCATCGTAGCCGCCAGCCCCTGGGCATCTCAATATCTCAGTCAATACCCCTTGCTGCTCGACAGCCTGATCGAATGGCGCTCCCTGCTTGCGCCACCCGATTTTGGCCAGATCGCCCAACAACTCCGCACCGATCTCGATGCTTGCCTTTTGCCCAATGGCCGGGCCGATGTCGAGCAGCAAATGAACCTCATGCGCGACGTCCAGCGCCAAGTGAGCTTCCAGCTTCTGGCGCAGGACCTGGAGGGAGTGCTGAGCGTGGAAAAACTGGCGGATCAGCTCTCGGCCCTGGCCGACATGCTGCTGGCCGAAACGATTTTCCGCGTCTGGCCGCTCGTGCAGCCCAAGGGCAATGCGGCAGGCGATTTGCCCTCCCCCAAGTTTGCCGTCATTGCCTATGGCAAGCTGGGCGGCAAGGAAATTGGCTACGCCTCCGATCTGGATCTCGTTTTCATATACGACGATACACGCGAAGACGCGATGGAAATTTATGCCAAGCTGGGACGGCGCATGACATCGTGGCTGTCAACCATGACATCCTCGGGGCGCCTTTACGAAGTCGACCTGCGGCTGCGACCCGACGGCGACGCGGGCCTGCTGGCCGTATCGCTGGACGCCTTTGCCCAATATCAGCTTAACCATGCCTGGGCCTGGGAGCATCAAGCCTTGACCCGGGCACGCTATGCCGTAGGCGACTCTTCCGTGGGCAATAAATTCGAGGAAATCCGCAACCAGGTTCTGCTGCTGCCCCGCGACCCGCAAGCACTCAAGCAAGAAGTTCAGGCCATGCGGCAAAAAATCGGCTCCGGCCACCCCAACCCGTCTGCCGATTTCGACTTGAAACACGATCGGGGCGGTATGGTCGATATCGAGTTCGTCACGCAATACCTGGTGTTGTGCCACGCATCCAGGCATCCGGTTCTGCTCCGTAATCTGGGCAATATCACACTTCTGCGCCTGGCTTCGGAAGCCGGCCTGATAGACGCGGAAATCGCAACCGGAGCGGCTGACGCCTATCGCCTGTTCCGCAAGGTGCAGCACGAACTGCGTCTGCAAGGCGCGGAAAAAGCCCGTGTGCCGCAGAATCAAATGACTGCCGAGCGCGCAGTGGTGCATCAGCTTTGGAATACCGTCATTGGGGATTAAAATACACGTCTTGCCTAACTGAATACGGCACGCTTCGCCCCGCGTGCCCGCATGCCATGACTGACATTCAACGCCCCAAGCTCGTACTGCCCGACAACCGCCGCAAGGTGTTGCTGCATTCGTGCTGCGCTCCCTGTTCTGGCGAAGTCATGGAAGCCATATCCGCCTCGGGCATCGATTATTCGATTTATTTCTACAACCCGAATATTCATCCCGATCGCGAATACGAAATCCGCAAAAACGAAAACATCCGTTTTGCCGAGCAGCACGGCATCGAATTTATCGATGCCGACTACGACAGGGACAACTGGTTCGAACGCGTCAAAGGCCTGGAAAACGAACCCGAACGCGGCCAACGCTGCACAGCCTGCTTCGATATGCGTTTCGAACGCACCGCCCTGTATGCGCACGAACACGGCTTCGACACAATCAGCAGTTCACTGGGCATTTCGCGCTGGAAGGATATGAACCAAATAAACGGCTGCGGCGAACGGGCCGCGGCGCGCTACCCCGAGCTGATCTACTGGACCTACAATTGGCGTAAAGGCGGCGGTTCGGCCCGCATGATCGAAATCAGCAAACGCGAAGAGTTCTACCAGCAAGAATACTGCGGTTGTGTATATTCTCTGCGAGACACCAACCGGCACCGGCGTGCCCAGGGACGCGAACGCGTCAAGATCGGCATCAAGTTCTACGGCAAGGACGAAATCGAACTCAACCCTCCGCCATCGGTCGGCGACAAGCCGGCGCAAGGCTAAAAACCCGGTTTTGCAAGAGCGTAAAACCGGCGTGGCCAACAGGCGGGCGGCCCTTGTGGCCGCCCGCGCTGCTATTGCAGGGTCCGCGAAAACACGAACTTGTCGTTTTTCCAGTCCACCGGCACCACATCCCTGGGGCCGAACTTGCCTTCCAGTATCAGGCGCGCAATCGGGTTTTCGATGTGCTGCTGAATGGCGCGCTTGAGCGGCCGGGCGCCGAACACCGGATCGAAACCTGCGCGAGCCAGTTGAGCCAGGGCCGCATCGGATACCTCGAGCCGCATTTCCTGCGTCGCCATGCGCTGAGCCAGGCGGCGCAATTGGATCCGTGCAATCGCCTCGATGTGCCTGGATTCCAGTGCATGAAACACCACGACTTCGTCGATACGATTCAAAAACTCCGGACGGAACGACTCTTTAAGCCCATCCCAGATAACTTCCTTGATCACGTCGTAGGGCTGGCCGATCATGTTCTGTATATGCTGCGAACCCAAATTGGAGGTCATCACGATAACCGTATTGCGGAAATCAACCGTACGCCCCTGGCCGTCGGTCAGGCGCCCGTCATCCAGCACCTGCAGCAGCACGTTGAAAACATCGGGATGCGCCTTTTCGATCTCGTCGAGCAAAATGACGCTGTACGGTTTGCGGCGCACAGCCTCGGTCAGATAACCGCCCTCTTCATAGCCCACATAACCCGGCGGCGCACCGATCAGGCGGGCCACGGAATGCTTTTCCATGAATTCGCTCATGTCGATACGGATCAAATGATCGTCGGAATCGAACAGGAAGTTGGCCAAAGCCTTGGTAAGCTCGGTTTTGCCCACGCCGGTAGGGCCCAGGAACAGAAAGGAGCCAGAGGGACGGCCCGGGTCGGACAAGCCGGCCCGGGAACGACGGATTGCGTCGGCAACCAGACTGACGGCCTCGTCCTGCCCCACTACCCGCTGATGCAGGAAATCTTCGATGCCAAGCAATTTGGTACGCTCACCCTGCATCATTTTGGCAACCGGTATTCCGGTTGCCCGGGCCACGACCTCGGCGATTTCCTCGGCACCCACTTCGGTACGCAACAGACGCGGGTGTTCGGGATCGGAAACCGCCTGATGGCCGGCCTCGGCCGCCTTCAGACGGCCCTCGAGCTCAGGCAATTTGCCATATTGCAGCTCGGCCAGCTTGTCGAATTGGCCTTTGCGTTGCAGGTCGGCCATCTCGGCTCGCGTGCGTTCGATTTCTTCCTTGACCGACTGCGAACCCTGCACCGCCGCTTTTTCGGCCTTCCAGATTTCCTCGTAATCGTTGTACTCGCGCTGATGCTTTTCGAGCTCGTCTTCGATTACCTTGAGGCGCCGCAAGGAACCTTCGTCGGACTCCTTTTTTACCGCTTCACGTTCGATTTTCAGCTGAATGATACGCCGGTCCAGCTTGTCCATGACCTCGGGCTTGGAATCGATTTCCATGCGTATGCGAGCAGCCGCCTCGTCGATGAGATCGATAGCCTTGTCAGGTAGAAACCGGTCGGTAATATAGCGGTTCGACAACTCAGCCGCGGCTACGATGGCCGGGTCTGTGATGGCTACACCGTGATGCAGCTCGTAGCGTTCCTGCAAGCCGCGCAGAATGGCAATCGTCGATTCGACATCGGGCTCGTTGACGAGCACTTTCTGGAAACGGCGCTCCAGGGCGGCATCTTTCTCTATGTACTTGCGATACTCGTCGAGAGTCGTGGCGCCTATGCAATGCAGCTCGCCGCGCGACAAGGCGGGCTTGAGCATATTGCCCGCGTCCATGGCGCCCTCGGCCTTTCCGGCCCCCACCATGGTGTGCAACTCATCGATGAAAACAATGGTGCCCCCGGCATCTTGAGAAAGCTCTTTCAGCACCGATTTCAGGCGTTCTTCGAATTCTCCGCGAAATTTGGCGCCAGCCAGCAAAGCCGCCATGTCCAGCGACAGTACGCGCTTTCCTTTAAGAGTCTCAGGCACCTCGTTGTTGATGATGCGCTGAGCCAGGCCTTCGACAATCGCAGTTTTGCCAACCCCCGGTTCGCCAATCAGGACCGGGTTGTTTTTGGTGCGACGCTGCAGGATCTGTATGGTCCGGCGAATTTCGTCATCGCGCCCAATCACCGGATCGAGCTTGCCCTGCCGCGCGCGCTCGGTTAAATCAAGCGTGTATTTGGACAAGGCTTCGCGATTCGACTCGCCTTCGGAGTCGGACACCGAAGCGCCGCCGCGCACCGCATCGATAGCGGTTTCAAGCGCCTTGCGCTGCAGGCCGGCTTCGCGCAGTATGCGCCCCGCTTCGCCTTTATCGTCGGCCAGCGCCAGAAGAAAAAGCTCGCTGGCGATATAAGTATCGCCGCGATTGGACGCCTCTTTATCGGTGCGTGCCAGTACTGCCTGCAGATCGCGGCCAACCTGGATATTGCCTTCGGAGCCCCGCACTTGCGGCAAGGCCTCGATGGCCGCATTGACGGCCGGAACTATCCGATTGACGGCAACACCGGCCCGCGCAAGCAGCCCGCCCGCGCCGCTTTCCGGATCGGCCAGCAACGCGGCCAGCACATGTACGGGTTCTATATAGGGATTATCATGCTTGATGGACAGGCTTTGCGCGTCGGAAATCGCCTGCTGAAATTTGGTTGTCAGTTTGTCGAATCGCATAATCGTTTCGCTTGATCAAAGGGGAAGAGCCGTGCTCGAATAATGATTATGTGCGGCCAGCCAGCCAGTTTTCAAGATACAAACATGCCGCCATGCAGCAATATGACCGCGATCCTTTCACTTTACTCGCTCTGTACCCCAAAGCCTACCCTATTGTTTACACACCGTTTAAACTGTTAAGCTAATAGCACTCTTTTATGGCACCCGGGAGACAAACCATGCGTGGCGTAATTAAAAAATGGGGTAACAGTGCAGCGGTGCGCTTGCCATCGTCGATGATGAAAACACTCAAACTCGACCTGGAAGACGTCATCAATATCAGCGTCGAGCATGGCAATATCGTGATCGAGCCCATACGCACCGAAGAATACGTGCTTAGCCAATTATTGGGCGGAATCAAAGCCAAGAACATACACGCCGAAATCGACTTTGGCGCCGCATAATAATTCGACGAGGCCCACCATGAGCAAACGCTATATCCCCACGGCCGGCGATATTATCTGGCTGCATTTCGATGTGCCCAAAGGCTCAACCGGCCCCGGCTACAAGCCCGCGGTCGTGCTCAGTCCTCTTGCCTACAACAAAAAAACCGGGCTAATGATATGTTGCCCCATTACCCCGACTATCAAGGGCTATCCGTTCGAAGTCCTGATCGACGCCGAACAGCGCATCGCCGCCCTGTCCGATCAAATCAAAAGCCTGGATTGGGCAAGCAGCAAAATCAGCCACCAGGGACGCATCAGCTCATCCGAACTGGCCGAGATCCGCGCAAAGCTGCAAGCACTCATTTTTAAAGGGTAAACAGCAGCCTCGCCGGATTCCCGCGGGCGCCTCCCTCGGTCCTCAATGCTGCAAAGCAACAAACCACCTAATCGTATTGAATTACCGCCTGCTTGATGCCAGGCAGGCGGCGGTCGCGCACGAACGCTTTCCGTGTTTCCGGTCAAATCCTGCAAAGTTTTGCGCAGGTATGCGAAAAGGTAGAGAAAGCCATTACATATTGATACGTTTTTTATAGGCAATTCTGCAACATGTGCGATTCTTCGGAAAAAAGAACTGTAAAGTCGCTCATCTCAACGGAATGCATTGATACATATGGCAATATAATCGAGGCAAATGACCCTTTAAATAAAAGCATCGCCTCATGGATAAATTCAAACAGCTTGAGAGTTTTGTCTCGGTGGCGACTCTGGGGAGCCTGTCGGCCGCAGCACGGGCCGAGGGAATCGCCCCAGCCATGATGGGCCGGCGCATCAACGCACTCGAGGCTCGCCTGGGCCTGAAACTGCTGATACGCTCGACCCGCCATTTATCCCTGACTTCCGAGGGTGCAACCCTCCTCGAAGAAGCACAGCGTATCCTGCGCGATATGAACGATACCGAAGCCCGGATTACCCAGGGGAGCATCAAGCCTTCCGGTCATTTGCGGATCAGTGCGCCTGTGGGTTTCGGGCGGCGCCATATAGGCCCCTTGCTGCCGCTGTTCATCCAGGCCCATCCCGACATCACGATTACACTCGACTTGAGCGACCGGCAGGTAGATCTGATTGAAGAGCGCTACGACTGCGCCATCCGGATTGGCGATGCGCAAGCCCCTCAGGTCGCCGGCGTGCGATTGGCCGATAGCCGCTGCGTCATCGTAGCCGCCCCTTCATACCTGGACGCGCATGGAATCCCCCATAGCCCCGAAGACCTGCTTCGTCACAACTGCTTGTCTTTGGCAACGCAAGGAGATCAGGCCAAGGACTGGCGGCTCAGGCACAAGGGTCAGACAAGAATCATGCAAGTCAAGGGAAACCTGGCTTGCAGCGATGGCTCGGTCCTGCGCAAATGGACTCTCGCGGGATGCGGTCTGGCCTGGAGCGCCCTGTGGGAAGTACGGGAAGACCTGGCCGCAGGCCGCCTGGTAAGCGTTCTCGATGAATACGCCGCCTCTCCCAATGGAATCTACGCCATGCTGCCCGAACGCAAACACCTGCCGGTGCGAGTGCGAGCCTTCGTCGATTTGCTCAAGGCCCATTACTCCAAGGCATCTTATTGGGAAACTCATTGACCCTCGGGCATTAAAGCGCGCATTGCCTGCTTGTCAACATGGATACCGTGCACTGGAAAAACCAAGAGACAAGGGGTGCCCTCGCAGGCACCCCGGTCAAACAAACGCTCAGGCTACTTTCAGGCCGTCAGCGGGCGAGCTTTTGAACTGGGCTTCTTCGGTCGAGCCCGTAAGCGCTGTGGTCGATGACTGGCCGCCTTCAATCGCCTGGGTAACGGCATCGAAGTAACCCGTACCCACTTCGCGCTGATGCTTGACGGCGGTGAAGCCCAAGTCTGCGGCGGCGAACTCCTTCTGCTGCAATTCGACGAAAGCGCTCATCTGACGGCGAGCATACCCGTGCGCCAGCTCGAACATCCCATAGTTCAATGCATGGAAGCCGGCCAAGGTGATGAACTGGAACTTGTAGCCCATCGCGCCCAGTTCGCGCTGGAACTTGGCCACCGTGGCGTCGTCCAGGTTCTTCTTCCAGTTGAACGATGGCGAGCAGTTGTAGGCCAGCATCTTGCCCGGGAACTGGCGATGAATGGCATCGGCGAATTTGCGCGCGTACTCCAGATTCGGAGTTGAAGTTTCACACCACAGCAAATCGGCATACGGTGCATAGGCCAGGCCGCGCGAAATCGCCTGATCGACCCCCGCCTTGGTGCGGAAGAAGCCTTCTACCGTGCGCTCGCCGGTAATAAAAGGACGATCGTTTTCATCCACATCACTGGTGACCAGGTCGGCAGCGTCGGCATCGGTGCGAGCCAGCAGGAGCGTCGGCACATTCAGGACGTCGGCCGCAAGACGGGCCGATACAAGCTTGGCCACCGCTTCGCGGGTAGGCACCAGCACTTTGCCGCCCATGTGGCCGCATTTCTTCACCGAAGCCAGCTGATCTTCGAAATGCACGCCGCTGGCGCCCGCTTCGATCATGGCTTTCATAAGCTCGAACGCATTCAGGACGCCGCCAAAGCCCGCTTCGGCATCGGCCACGATGGGCGCATAGTAGTCCAGGTAAGCGCTATCGCCTGGATTCTTGCCTTCCATCCATTGGATCTGGTCGCAGCGGGTCAGCGCATTATTGATACGGCGCACCACTTGCGGCACCGAGTTGGCGGGATAGAGCGACTGGTCGGGGTACATTTCACCGGCACCGTTGGCATCGCCCGCTACCTGCCAGCCCGACAGGTAAATCGCTTTTAATCCAGCCTTGACTTGCTGCATGGCCTGATTGCCGGTCAGCGCACCCAGCGAATTTACAAACGGTTCGGATTGCAGCAATGACCATAATTTTTCGGATCCACGGCGTGCCAGCGTATGCTCGACCACGACGGAGCCGCGCAAACGTACCACCTCTTCGGCCCCATAGCCGCGCTTGATGCCCTGCCAGCGGGGGTTTTCCGCCCAGTTTTTCTGTAAATTACGGATTTCGTTTTCGCGTGTGCTCATGGTGGCGCTCCTGAAAGTATCAAAAATAAAAGTAAATCAGCAAGAATCCTTAGGAAAAATTCTACGCCTTTGCTGCAGAGCAAATCACACTTATATCTTATATAAGATTAAATATATTAATCTTTAAAATCAATATATTATAAATTTTATTTCACAATATAAAACGATATTTTTCGCTATGAAAACAGAAATGATGCTGCGCAACATTCACGTTTTGCATGGCAAAAAGCAATTCTCATAATATGAAAACAGGATGGCGATGGCAGTACAATGGCTTGAATAGATTCATACTTTTGTATTTTCACTATTTGTATGGCTGACCCTACCCTGACTCATGCTCCCCTGGGCCACGACGTGGCCTACCCGAAAACCTATGACCCGACAGTGCTGTTTCCCATCGCCCGTTCGGGAAATCGTCAAACCCTGTCGCTGCAGCCCGTGCCCGCATGGCAAGGGGCCGACGTCTGGAATGCCTACGAAATATCGTGGCTGAATCTCAAAGGCAAGCCGGTCGTAGCCACCGCATGCTTTGTATTCAGCCAGAACAGCCCCAATATCGTCGAATCCAAATCATTCAAGCTGTACCTCAACTCGTTCAATGAAAGCCGCTTCGATGGCCCGCACGCAGTGCTGCAATGCCTCAGGCAGGACCTGAGTCGCGCCTCGGGCGCAGCCGTCCATGTGGATGTGGATATCGTGGCAGCGGACGTCGACACGGCGTATCGGGCACTTGAAGGAATCAACATCGATGACGCCGACGTCAGCATCGAACGCTATCAACCCGCCCCCGAATTGCTGCGCTGCGTACCCGATGCGCCGCTTGTAAGCGAAACCCTGATGTCGGACCTGCTTAAAACGAACTGCCCGGTCACAGGCCAACCCGACTGGGGCAGCGTGCAAATCCGCTACAGCGGCCCGCAAATAGACCGGGCAGCCTTGCTCAAATATATTATTTCCCTGCGCCAGCACAACGAATTCCACGAACATTGCGTCGAACGGATGTATTGCGATATCTGGCAAGCCTGCCGCCCCGAAGCGCTGTTTGTCTATGCGCGCTATACCCGACGCGGCGGCCTCGACATCAACCCCTGGCGCAGCAGCCACCCGACCAATGTGGTCAACCAGCGAACCATCCGGCAGTAAGGGCAACCCCGAACCCATGACCGGCGACGAGCCCCACCATTACAAATCCACTAACAACCGCACGAACTGTTCGCACAATCCTCGCGTAGTCACGCCGGCCATCAGCATGCAAGTTGCCTGCGATTGTCCAAAAAACGTCAACGCGAGCGGGGGTGGCGGCCCAGGCAGGGTGAGCGAGCTTGAGTCCGCCGCGGCCGCAGCCTGGATCGGGAGGCAAGGGAGCGGTTGTCTGAGCGTCACGGGTGTCCACAGCCCGGGGGGCTGTGGACGACGCGAGTTCCGTGACCGCCCGATCCAGGCTGCGGCCGCGGGCAGTCCTGGCAAAGCCAGGACCGGACGATGCGAGCTCCACCCTGCCTGGGCCGCCACCCCCGCGTCTTAAGAACCCGGAAAGCCGTTAAACCACCACTTACCACCTACGCCACCGCAGGCACAGCCGCGCGAGCCGCCGAGCGAGCCACCCACATGGCCAGGAATGCCGCCACCACAAAGCCAACGGCGGCACCGAACCAGGGACCCTGGTTATAGCCTGCATCGAGCAGCACGCCAAACCCGACCGGAGCCAGCGAGGAACCGACATCCATACCCGAATAAACCAGACCATACACCGTGCCCGTAGCCCCTTTGGGTGTGACACGGCGTATCAGCATATCGCGTGAAGGCGACGCAACCCCCGAGCAAAAACCCGCCAAGGCCACCAGCGCAATGGCAAACGATGGCGCTACCGACCCGGAGGCCAGCACGACCAGCAAAACGCCCGCCAGGACCAGCGACACCGCCACAGTACGCTCGGTATTCGGCGTAGCACCGACTAGAAACCCACCTGCCAGCATGCCGGCCGCGGCCGCCACCATGTATGCCGACAAGGCGGTGCCCGCCAACACCTTGTCGATGCCGTAGACACCGCTCAACATTGGGATGGTGTAGTTTTGCACCGCCGACAAAGCCATGGATGTAAAGGCAAAAAAGAGGAATGCGCCCCACAACGCCGGCTGCACCAGCAAGGTAGCCAAGGTTTGACGCACCGATTGTCTGGCCAGGCCGGGCGATGCGGCCGGCTCGCCAGCCGAGCCCGAGTCGGCGACAAGCTCTTCATTTTTACCCGCCAGCAGATCGCGCCCCAGCCAAGTCAGAGCCAGCACGACTGCCACCAAGCCAGCCGCGGCGAACACCGCCACACGCCAATTGGCGATATGGATGATCGCCGCCATGAACACCGGAGTCAGCGCCCAACCCAGATTGCCTGTAAGGCCATGTGTGCTGAACGCATGACCCAGCCGCCGCGAACTGACACGATGGTTGATGATAGAGTAATCGACAGGGTGAAAAACCGAATTGCCCACCCCCCCTATCAGGGCGGCCAGCACAAGCATGGCATACCCGTTGGACAGGCCGATCAGAACACCCGATACCACAAAGCAGGACAAGCCGAAACGCAGTACCGGAGCGGGCCCGATCCGATCGACGATGAATCCGGACGAAGCCTGTCCTATGCATGACATCAGGAAAAACGCCGAAGCCAGGAAACCCAGCTTGACAAAGTCGTAGCCATATTCAGCTCCCAAAGACAAATATAGCGTCGGAAGCACCAGCTGAAAAAAATGCGAGCACGAGTGCGCGGCGCCGATCAGGCTGATGATGGCCCAGTCCTTGCGCTTCAAAGACCGGCTGTCGGCAGGCAGATTGAGGGTTGCAGTTGTCATGTTCGAGAGCTGGATGAATACCGGGCCGGCGTTACGCAGCCCGATCGCGGATCTCGGGCCAGGCCCGCCGCAGGTAATAGCACATGGACCAGACCGTCAGGATGGCGGCAATGATAATCAGCACGTTGCCCACGCTATGCAGGGAAACCCCGTAAATCGGCTGCCAGTACAGCAGGCACGGGATGGCAATCATTTGCGCCGCCGTTTTGAATTTGCCCAGCCAGTGCACGGCCACGCTGCCGCTGGCACCGATCTTTGCCATCCATTCGCGCAGGGCCGATATGGTGATTTCACGCCCGATGATTACCAATGCAATGAACGAATCGACACGGTTCAAATCAAGCAGGACCAGCAGTGCCGCACACACCATGAGCTTGTCGGCCACAGGGTCCAGGAAAGCACCGAACGACGAGGTTTGATTCCAGCGCCGGGCCAGCCAGCCGTCGAACCAGTCGGTCAGGGCGGCCACGATGAAGGCCCAGGCGGCAATGGCATCGCGCGCCGGCACCCAGCTGCCAGGAAGGTAAAACAACCCCACCACCAGCGGAATCATGGCTATGCGCAGCCATGTCAGAAAAATCGGAAAATTGATCGGCATAATGAGCACAATACTACATCATCGCAGTGCCTGATAGATACGCTCGGCCAACTCGGCGGAGATTCCGTCAACGGACTGCAAGTCGTCGATGCTGGCGTCAACCACTCCCGAAAAGCCGCCGAAACGCGCCAGCAGCTTTTGGCGCCGCCGCGCGCCCACCCCTTCGATTTCTTCAAGACGGGATACATTGCGCGTTTTGGCACGCTGCGCCCGCATGCCCGTAATGGCAAAGCGATGGGCCTCATCCCTGATCTGGGCCACCAGCATCAGGGCGGCAGATTCGACCCCCAGGGCAACCGCGGCCCGCCCATCCACAAATACCAGGGTTTCAAGCCCCACCTTGCGCCCCTCACCCTTGGCCACGCCCACAATGGTATGTGTATCGAGGCCCAGTTCGACAAACACCTGACGGGCCACCTCGACCTGTCCCTTGCCGCCATCGATGAGCACAATATTGGGCATGGCCGCAAACCCGTCTGCCACCCGCGTAAACCGGCGCGTCAGCACCTGGCGCATTGCCGCGTAATCGTCGCCCGGCGTAATTCCGGCAATGTTGTAGCGTCTGTACAAGGAAGGCTGCATGGCGTGATGCATGTAAACGACGCAGGAGGCTTGTGTGGCTTCTCCCGCCGTATGGCTGATGTCGAAACATTCAATATGCATCGCATCCAGCGCCGCTTCATCCGTATCCATATCCAGAGCCGTGGCCAGCGCCAGCGAGCGGGCCGCCCGCGCGCTGGATTCCGACAACAGGCGGGCGAGGGCCAGCTCGGCATTTTTTTGCGCTTGCTCCAGCCATGTCTTGCGCACCCCCTGAGGCTTGACCAGCACCCTGGCCTTGACGCCGTTCTGCTCGGCCAGCAACCCTATCAGCGCCGGATCGGACAGGGCATGCGAACAGACAAGCACCGCCGGCATGCCGCCGTCGAGATAGTGCTGTTCGACAAATGCCGTCAGCACATCACCGATGCCGTCTTCGCCTTCATGCACATGCGTCGGAAAAAAAGGCTTGTCTCCCAGATGCCGGCCGCCGCGCACCATGGCCAGATTGACACAGACCCGCCCCCCCGCCGAAGCGACGGCAATGATATCGACGTCGTCGTTGCCGATTTTCTCCATGGTCTGCTGTTGCAGCACGAGCGCCAGGGCCCCCATCTGATCGCGCAATACCGCCGCCTGCTCGAAATGCAGGGCCTGGGAGGCTTGTTGCATGCGCGACCCGATATCATGCATGACTTCTTTGGCCCGGCCGTCGAGGAAACGCACGGCGCGCTCGACATCGGCCCGATATTCTTCAGGAGCGATCAGCTGTACGCACGGAGCGGAGCAGCGACCGATCTGATGCAGCAGGCAAGGCCGTGAACGATTGGCGAAAACGCTGTCCTCGCAGGTCCGCAAACGGAATACCCGCTGCAGGATTTGTATGGTTTCACGCACCGCCCAAGAATTCGGATAGGGCCCGAAATACCGCCCTTTGCCGCTCGTGCTGCCCCGATAATAGGCAATGCGCGGCGCCGCATGATCGGTCAGCGCCAGGTAGGGGTACGATTTATCGTCGCGAAACAGGATGTTGTAGCGCGGCTTCAGGCTTTTGATGAGGTTGTTTTCCAGCAGCAGCGCCTCGGCCTCGGACCGGGTCACGGTGACTTCCAGGCGAACGACCCTGGCCACCATTTGCGCAATGCGCGGACTGCTCTGCGTTTTCCGGAAATACGAGGAAACGCGCTTTTTCAGGTCTCTGGCCTTGCCTACGTACAGCACCTCGCCGGCCGCATCGATGTGCCGGTATACACCCGGAAGATGCGGTAAATCAGCCAGAAATAATTTGAGATTGAAGTCGTCTGGCATATTGATATCGTTCATTGGCCTGCAAGGCATCCCAGTCCAGCGCCGGCCGCTTTGGCATCAGGCGGCGTATCCGCTGGATCGATTCGGCCGGATGGTCAATCACCAGGCGCGCCAGCAGATCGTCGGCAAGATCCGGGCGATTGCAAACCAGCACCATGTCGCAGCCCGCGCCCAGCGCGGCCTGGGCACGGGCCAGGATATCGCCCGCCACGGTCGCCCCTTGCATCGTGAGGTCGTCGGAAAACACCACCCCGTCGTAGGCCAGTTCATGCCGCAGAATGGATTGGATCCAATGCCGGGAAAACCCGGCCGGATGAGGGTCAACGCTCGAGTAGATGACATGCGCGGGCATCACCGACGGCAGCACCATATCGCCCAGCCAGCCATACGGAGCGGCATCTTCCTGCATAATTTCGTCAAAGCTGCGGGCATCGACCGGAATTTCGTGGTGCGAATCGGCCTCGACGCTGCCATGTCCCGGGAAATGCTTGCCGCAAGCGGCCATATCGGCCAGCATCAAGCCCTGGATCAGTGAACGGGCGAGCAAGGTCACCACCCGGGGATCGCGGTGAAACGACCGGTTGCCAATGACCTTGCTGACGCCATAATCCAGATCCAGCACCGGGGTGAAGCTGAGATCCACACCGCAGGCGCGCAGTTCAGCACCCAGCACATAGCCGGTCTCGGTAGCCAGGCGCATCGCCCCCAGCGAATCCTGCATCCAGATTTCGCCAAACAGGCTCATGGCCGGAATAGGCGTAAAACCGTCCGTGCGAAACCGCTGCACGCGCCCTCCTTCGTGATCGACGGCAATCAGCAAGGGCTCGGCGCGCTCCGCATGAATAGCCTGGCACAGGGCCGACAACTGTTCGCGGTTCTCGAAATTACGGGCAAACAGAATCACACCGCCCACCAGCGGATGATGCAGGCGCTGCTTTTCCTGCGAGGTCAGGCGGATGCCCGCCACATCGACCATGACAGGGCCGGGGGCCAGAGCTGCAGAGTTTTTTTCTGTACGCATTGCGCTGGTTCATTCCTACATTAAAAGGTTTCGATCAACTGGATCATGGCCTCGATTCAACAACGACAAAGGCCGCCACTGTATCGCTTTCGTCGGTCAGGGAAACATGGGCCGCGCCAAATCGCTGCGCATACCAACTGGCGAGAGGCTCGCTCAAGCTGACCCGCGGCTTGCCGCCGGGTTCATTGAGCGTTTGCATCCGGGACCAGGACATGGGATCGTGCATGCCCAGGCCTATGGCCTTTGAAAACGCTTCTTTGGCGGCAAAACGGGTCGCCAGAAACCGGATGCCCCGATCAGGGTCGCGCTCGTAGCGGTGCTGAAATTTTTCCAACTCCTGCATACCCAGGATACGCTGCGCGAAGCGCTGCCCATGACGCGCATAGGCGCGCGCAACGCGTTCAACACGCAGCAAATCAACGCCAATACCCGCCACCTTTCCCGCTTCTGCCCGCATTCACAACCCAGCCTGAAAATTCGATCCGACCAGCACCCGATACCTGTATCCGCATCGGAGCCAAATTCGCATCATACCTTGACGTCAAACATAAAAAAAATGGCGCCCCGATATGCGTGGACGCCATGACAGCCCTGCCTCTCGCACCGCGGCAGCGAACAAAGGCAAGCGACGCGGGTTCGAAGAGCAATGCAGGCCCTTGGAGCAGGCCCTATTTTGGACGTTTGTCGATCACTCTGCGTGCCTTGCCTGTCACAGTGCGCTCGACCTGGCCCGCGGCTTGCACCGTGACGCGGGCGCTGACGCCAACATAGGTTTTGACGGCATGCTTGAGTTTGGCGGCCAGCCCTTCGCGCTCGGCCTCGCCCAGATGGTTATGCTCGGGCCGAACCTCGGTCAGGATTTCGAGCTCATCGAGATTGCCGCTGCGTGTCAGCACCAGTTGGTATTGCGCGGCAAGCTCCGGTATTTTCAACACGATTTCCTCGACCTGAGTCGGGAACAGATTGACTCCGCGCACTATCAGCATATCGTCGCTGCGGCCGGTAATCTTGTCGATACGGCGCATGCTGCGCGAGGTGGGAGGCAGCAAACGCGTGAGATCGCGGGTGCGGTAGCGTATGACGGGCATGGCCTCTTTGGTCAGCGATGTGAATACCAGCTCGCCCGCTTCGCCATCGGCCACTGGTTCGCCTGTGGCGGGATTGATGATCTCGGGAAAGAAATGATCCTCCCACACAACCGGGCCGTCTTTGGATTCGACACACTCCATGGCCACGCCGGGCCCCATCACCTCGGACAGGCCATAGATATCCACGGCATCGATGCCGCAACGCGCTTCGATATCGGCGCGCATCTGCCCGGTCCAGGGCTCGGCGCCGAAGATGCCGATACGCAGCGAACTTTTATGCGGATCGTGCCCCTGGCGCTCCATCTCCTCGATGATGTTGCAAAAATACGAAGGAGTAACCATGATGACCTTGGGTTCAAAGTCATGGATCAGTTGCACCTGTTTTTCGGTCTGCCCGCCCGACATGGGGATCACCGAGCAGCCCAGGCGTTCGGCGCCATAATGCGCACCCAGGCCGCCCGTGAACAGGCCATAGCCATAAGCCACATGCACAATGTCGCCCGGACGCCCTCCGGCGGCCCAGATGGAGCGTGCCACCAGGTCGGACCAGATGTCGATATCGCGGGCCGTATAGCCAACAACGGTCGGCTTGCCGGTCGTACCGCTGGAGGCATGAATGCGCGTAACCTGCTCACGCGGCACGGCAAACATTTTGAACGGATAGTTGTCGCGCAGGTCCTGCTTGGTCGTAAAGGGGAAGCGGGACAAATCGGATAGCTGTTTCAAATCGCCCGGATGCACACCGGCCGCATCAAAAGATTTTTTATAGTGCAGCACATTGTCATACGCATGCTTCAAGGACCACTGCAAGCGTTCGAGCTGCAGGCTGCGCAGCTCATCCTGACTGGCGTGCTCAATGGCATCGCGGCCCCGTTTGGGCGATTTTGACTCGGACATTTCCGGCTCCTGCCTTTGGTTCAATATTTGCAATACGCCCGGGCGCCCCGATAGCGGGTTCCGGGTTTGGATAAACAGCTGGCGGCATTCGGCATTATCCGGCCTCGCCAACCACCTGGCCCTTGATACGATAAGAACGGCCGCGAAACAAAGCGATGCGCTTGCCTTCCTGATTGCTGACAAGTATGTCGTAAACCCCGGTGCGGCCCGCCAATGAAGCCTCCGAGGCCTCGGCAGTCAGAATATCACCCGCAAAACCCGGCGCAAGGTAATCGATGGTGCAGCCCGATGCTACGGTAGCCAGATTGCGGGAATTGCAGGCAAATGCAAATGTGCTGTCGGCCAGCGCAAAAATAAACCCGCCATGACAGGTTTGATGGCCGTTGAGCATGTCGGGCCGAACCGTCATTTGCATTCGCGCCCGGCCAGGCGCGACCTCGATCAAACGAATACCCAGGGCCTGCGTTGCGGGATCTTTTTCGTACATGGCCTTGGCCGCCACCTCCGCCAGAGCCTGCGGATCGGAGGGAAGCTCGACAGGGTCGAGGGCCAGGCCGGACTGCGCTGCGCTCATTATTTCCCCTTGAACAGCGGATTGCGTTTCGCCAGAAAGGCCGACACGCCTTCGGCATAGTCTTCAGTGGCGCCCAATTCACGCATCAGGTCGCGCTCCAGGTTGAGCTGTTCGTCCAGGGTATGGTTCAAGCTCTGGTTCAAGGCACGCTTGGTATAGGCCAGCCCCTTGGTGGGCGCCGCTGCAAAGTGCTCCGCCAATTCGGTCAGGCGGGCATCGAAAGCCTCGTCGGGCACGCATTGCCAGATCAGCCCCCACTGGGCGGCTTGTTCTGCGCTAAGCCTGTCGCCCAGCATGGCCAGCCCCATGGCGCGCGCCTGGCCAACCAGGCGAGGCAGCACGTAGGTGCCGCCGGTATCCGGTATCAGCCCAAGCCGCGCAAACGATTGAATGAAGCTGGCCGACTGCTTGGCAATAACGATATCTCCGGCCAGGGCCAGATTGGCGCCCGCGCCTGCCGCCACGCCATTGACGCCGACCACCACCGGCGCCGGCAATGCGCGCAGCCGCCGCACCAGGGGAATATAGAATTTGCCTACGGTTTGGCCAAGATCGAGGGGGGCGGCTCCAGCGCTCATCTGGCGCTCGGATAAATCCTGGCCGGCACAGAATCCACGGCCGCTGCCCGTAAGCACCAATACGCGAGCGCCCTTGGCCTCGACCTGCCCAAGCGCCTCGGCAAGTTCGCCATGCATGGCCTCGGTAAAGCTGTTGAGCTTATCGGGCCGATTGAGCGTAATTTTCGCGATGCCGCGCTCGAATTCGAATTGAATACTGTCATAGCTCATGTGTAATCCCTTATCAGGCGTGCCAGCGCGTTTGCACGACACGAAAACGGTTGGCGACATAGGCGGAATCGGATAGCGCCGCGTTAGCCGACGGGTTGGCGCCAGTACCATGAAAATCGCTGAATGCCGCCGTCTGGTTCACAAAAACCCCGCCAGTCAGATTCAGCGACAGAGACACACCGGCCCGCTCCGCGGCCTTTTGCACCTGCCCGGCAATCGCTTTATCGGTCGTGTAGGCCGACAGCGACAGCGCGCCATGCAGGGCAACCGAGCGCTGCATCAAGCCGATGCTGTCGGCGGTGGAATCGGTAGCCACCACAAAAACAATGGGCCCGAACCATTCGCGGGCGATCTGCGGATCGCCCGCTTCGGCTTTCAACAACAGAGGCGTTTGAACACGGGCCTGTTCAAACTGCGGATGCGGCAGGCTGCGGCTCTCGCACAATACCGGCAGGCCCAGCGCGCGAGCGTCTTGTATGCGCTGCAGCGTCGCCGAGTTTTGCACGGCTCCGGTAACTTCGACGGCCTTGGCGGGATCGGCCGTAAGCTTTTCGACCGCGGCGGCCAGGCCTTGGGCGACCTCGTCGAAACTCAAATGGCCGTCGGCTGTTTCAATGCCGCCGCGCGGCACATAAATGTTTTGCGGCGCGGTGCACATCTGCCCCGAATACAAGGCAAACGAAAAAGCCAGATTGCGTGCCACGCTTTTGAAGTCGTCGGCCGAATCGATAATCACCGCGTTCACGCCGGCCTTTTCGGTATACACCTGCGCCTGGCGGGCATTGGACTCCAGCCAGTTGCCATTGGCGCTGCTGCCGGTGAAATCAATCAGCTTGACCGCTGGATCGAGCGCGAGCGCCTGCGCCGTATCGTCCTGGGCGCCATGAGCCGCCAGCAGCAGCACATTGGGATCGAAGCCCGCTTCAGCCAGGACCTCGCGGCCAATCTTGACCGTAATGGCCAAGGGAAGAATCGCCGCGGGATGCGGCTTGACAATGACCGTATTGCCCGTAGCCAGGCTGGCGAACAGGCCTGGATAGCCGTTCCAGGTGGGAAAGGTGGAACAGCCTATGACCAGGCCTACGCCGCGCGGCACGACCGTAAACTGCTTCTGCATGCGGATCGGATCGTGCTTGCCCTGCGGCTTTTCCCAGGAAACCAGGCCGGGAATGCGCGCCATTTCCTGCCAGGCGTACGCAACCGCCTCGAGGCCGCGATCCTGCGCATGCGGGCCGCCGGCCTGGAACGCCATCATGAATCCTTGCCCTGTGGTGTGCTGAACCGCATAGGCAATTTCAAAACTGCGCTGATTCAGGCGTTTGAGGATTTCAAGCGCCACGCCAACCCAGGCGCGGGGGCCGGCTTCGCGCCAGGATTCAAGAGCCTGTTGCGATTGGGCTGTCAGGGCCCGGGCCGGAACCTGCGGATAAGAAATATTCAGGTCGAAGCCAAAAGGCGAGACCTCGGCACCGGTCTTGCCGCTGGCGCCGTCAAGATCAAGCGGGAAATCGTGCCCCCGATAGGCTTCGAAGGCGGCACGCCCATCGTCGTTGGCCGTTTCGCCATATACACGCGGACTGGGTGACTCGGAAAATGGGCTCCAGTAGCCGCGAGCGGCCGCCGCCGCAACGGCCTGCTCCAGAACCGCCTGATGGGAGCTGAAAAAATCGGTAGACACTGTGCTCACTCCTGTAAGTTAAAGGTTTGCCCGCCAGGCGGGCAAACATAATGTCTGGTGGTGCATGCGCGCAGCTGCGCCTGCACCCATCCATGATATTTCAAGTTTCCTGGTCGAAATCGATGACCAGGCGATCCGTAACGGGAAAGCTCTGACAACTCAGCACGAAGCCGCGCGCCACCTCATAGTCTTCAAGCGCAAAATTGGCATCCATGTCGACCTCGCCTTCGATAACTTTACATCGGCAGGTGGAGCAGACCCCGCCTTTACAGGAATACGGCAATTCGACTCCCTGAGCCAGGGCCGAATCCAGTACGCTGTCCTTGTTTTTTTCTATGGTCAGTGTCCGTGTGACGCCATCCTGTATGACCGTCACTTCACACTGCTCCCTGCCCGGAGCGTGCCGCGCCTCTTGCCCAGTGCGCAGGGCGCGCGGCCCTTTGGGCGAACCGAACAGCTCGAATTTGATCCGCGATTTGTCCAGCCCCTTGTCCTGCAGGGCCTGCGTCACCGATTCAATCATGTCTTGCGGGCCGCAGACAAACGCCACATCGATCTGGCCGGGATCCAGCCACAAGGAAAGCAACTGCCCGGCCTTGGCGCCATCGAGGCGTCCGTTGAAAAGGTCCACATCCTGGATTTCGCGGCTCATGATGTATACCAGCGAAAACCGCTCCATATACAGATTCTTCAGGTCTTCGATCTCTTCGCGGAACAAGACCGCCGACGAGGAGCGATTGCCGTAAAACAGCGTAAAACGGCTACCAGGCTCGGTACCCAGGGCGGTCTTGATCAGGGACAGGATGGGGGTAATGCCGCTGCCCACCGCAAAAGCCACATAGCCGCGGCTGTGCTCGGAAGAAAAATCAACAGTGAAGTGCCCATCGGGCGGCATGACATCGAGCATCTCTCCAGGAACCAGGTGCTCATTGGCCCACGATGAGAAAGCACCATCGTTCAGGCGCTTGATGGCCACACGCAGCAGCTTGTCCCGAGGCGCCGCGCAGATCGAATACGAGCGCCGCAGTTCTTCGCCGTCGACCTGTGTGCGCAGGGTCAGATATTGCCCGGGACGAAATGCGAATTTTTCCCGTATCTCGCCGGGGACTTCAAAAGTCACCACCACGGCATCCCGTGTGTTTTTGGCGACCGAAGCGACTTTCAATGGATAAAACTGAACCATAACGCTAGTGCGCCTTAAAGTAATCAAAGGGTTCACCGCATTCGCCGCAGCGGTACAAGGCCTTGCACGAGGTAGAACCGAAATGGCTGACAAGGCGGGTTTTTTCCGAACCGCAGCGGGGGCACTGGACAACCGTGCGATGCAGGCCGCGCGAAATTCCGGAAATATCGATCGCCTTTTCCTTGGGAGGAGCGATGCCGTAATTCTTGAGCGCCGCGTGCCCTTCGGGCGTCATCCAGTCGGTCGTCCAGGCGGGCGACAAGCGAGTTTCGATGCGGACATCGGCCACACCTTTGTGTGCAAGCGTTGCCTGAATATCGGCGGAAATTTCCCGCATGGCCGGACACCCCGAATACGTGGGTGTAATCGTCACCACACAGATCGCTCCGTCCCAGGATACATCGCGCACAATGCCCAGGTCGACCACGGACAACACGGGTATTTCAGGATCCGGCACCTGGGCCAGCCACTGCATCACCTGCTCCGCAGGAACAGGGATCGCGGCGACGTTCGCATTCACCATGTGGCTCCCGGATAGGCGCGCTGCAGATGCTGCATCTCGGCCAGAATGAAGCCCAGCGCCTCGGTATGGCGCCCGCTCACGCCGCCGCGAAACGCCGGGTGATGGGCGTCGTCGGGCGTAGGCAAGGCCAGCGTGGCTTCGGCCAGCACCTGGCCGACATGTTCGAGCCAGGCCGGCCATAGTGAGGCATGCTCGACCGTTACCTTGCGCTGCGCCAGTTCGAGCGTGATATCGTCGTCGGCAAACAGCTCCCCCAAATAAGGCCAGATCGATTCGACCGCCGCCTGCATTCTGGCGTGGCTGTCCGCCGTGCCATCGCCCAGGCGCACCATGAGATCCGACGAACGGCGCACATGATAGGTGACCTCTTTAAGGGATTTTTCGGCAATCGCGGCGACCCGCTCATCCGAAGAGCCTGAGAGTTCTTTCAACAAGAAATAATGCCACGCATCAAAGAAAAACTGGCGTGCGATGGTATCCCCGTAATGGCCGTTGCTGCGCTCGGCCAGCAAATAATTGCGATACTCGGGCGCATCGCGCAAATAGGCCAGCTTGTCCTCGTCGCGCGCCCGGCCTTCCACCTCGCCGGCCAGCGTCAGCCAGAGGCGCGCCTGCCCCAGGAGATCGAGCGACAGATTCGTCATGGCCAGGTCTTCTTCGAGCTCCGGTCCATGACCGCACCATTCGCACAGACGCTGCGACAGGATCAAAGTGGTATCGCCCAGCCGGAGCAGATATTGGAACAAGGATTGATCCATATGCCCTCCAGGCTACATGTGTTTGACTTCTTCCGGCATGGGGAAGAACGTGGGGTGGCGATAAACCTTGCTATTGGCCGGCTCGAACAAGGGCTCTTTGTCGCTCGGGCTGCTGGCTACGATATCGACGGCCCTGACCACCCAGATACTCAGCCCTTCATTGCGGCGCGTATACACGTCGCGCGCATTGTTGATGGCCATTTCGGCATCGGAAGCATGCAGGCTGCCCACATGCTTATGGGCCAGGCCGTGCTGGCTGCGGATAAAGACCTCCCAAAGAGGCCACGCGTTTGGGCTCATGTTGCTTTCCTTGACGCCGGACTGGATACCGGCATGATAATTACCTGCAATAGAACGAATCTGGAATACCTGAATGGACACGTGCCCCGCGGCTGCTATCAGGCTGCCGCGGCCAGGCCGGCATGCTTATCGGCATAAGCCGACAGGGCTTCACGTACCCAGGCTCCGTTTTCATGGGCTGCCACGCGCGCCTGGAGGCGCTCGCGATTGCAGGGTCCATGCCCCTTGATCACGGCATAAAACTCAGACCAATCGATTTCGCCGAAATCATAGTGCCCGCGCTCTTCGTTCCACCTGAGATCGGGATCGGGGACTTTCAGGCCCAGGTATTCAGCCTGCGGCACGCTTTGATCGACCATCTTCTGACGCAGCTCGTCGTTGGAAAACAATTTGATGCGCCACTGCATGGACTGCGCGCTATTGGGCGATTCGCCATCCGAGGGGCCGAACATCATGAGCGCCGGCCACCACCAACGGTTGAACGCGTCCTGCGCCATGTCTTTCTGTTCCTGGGTGCCATGGCGGCACATCTGGATCAGCAGATCGTAGCCCTGGCGCTGATGAAAGGATTCTTCCTTGCAAACCCGCACCATGGCGCGGGCATAAGGACCGTAGGAACAGCGGCAAAGGGGGATCTGGTTGATGATCGCCGAGCCGTCGACCAGCCAGCCTATCATGCCGATATCGGCCCAGGTAAGCGTGGGGTAATTGAAAATACTGGAATATTTGGCCTTGCCAGAATGCAGGTCGCCAACCAGTTCATCACGCGAAACGCCCAAGGTTTCGGCCGCGCTGTACAAATACAGGCCATGGCCGGCTTCGTCCTGGACCTTGGCCAGCAAAATGGCCTTGCGCTTGAGGCTGGGCGCCCGTGTAATCCAGTTGCCTTCGGGCAGCATGCCGACGATCTCGGAATGGGCATGCTGGGAAATTTGCCGCACCAGGGTTTTGCGATAGGCCTCGGGCATCCAGTCTTTGGCCTCGATGCGGACGCCTTCATCGACACGTTGCTGAAAAACCAGCTCAGGCCCTGTCATCTGATCGAGGGACCGGACGTTTTTCACCCCAGTTTCAACGAGTTGAGCATACACGGCAGTCTCCTGTGAATAATTTTTCAGAACCGATTCAAGCTATTATTTATTACAAAATAAATACTGTCAATCATATTTTAGTATCAAATTAGGCTTATGGCGAATCCTGCGGAATACTGCAATACCGACGCCCTGGTATAAGATGTGGGCCTGCTTTATCGGAAACAAATCATTCGCCATGCCTGAGCCGCAAAGTACGCTGCAACTCCTGATCCACGCCCTGCTCCAGCGCGACCCGCCCAGGGCCAAATCCCTGAGCGTTACCTTGCTGGGCGACGCCATCGGCCCGCATGGCGGCAATATATGGCTCAGCGACCTGATCGATCTCGTCACCCCTCTAGGAATCAATGAACGCCTGTTGCGCACCAGCGTATTCCGGCTGGTGGCCCAGGACTGGCTGCAATCGGAACGGCACGGACGCCGCAGCCTGTACCGCTTGAGCGAATCGGGCCAGGAACTGACCGCCGCCGCCTCGGAGCGGATCTATGTCGGCTCGCGCAACGACTGGAACGGGGACTGGACTCTGGTCATTTTGCCGCGTTTCGGCAACAGCAGCCTGGACGGGCGCGGCGCGCTGCGGCGAGAACTGGTCTGGGCCGGCTTCGGCGCGATTGCGCCGGGCATTTTCGCCCTGCCCCGCAACCAGACTGTGCGGGCGCGAAAGGTCCTGGCCAAGCTGAAAGTCACCGACAAGGCGCTGATACTGAGCGCCCACGATATGAACAAAGGGCAAGGCCTATTGCTGGGTTCCCTGGTCTCCCAGTGCTGGGATCTGGAAAACGTCGCGCAGCAGTACCGGCAGTTTTCCGATACGTTCGCCCCGATGCTGGAGGCGATCGACGGCCACACCCGGCCCATGCAGGCCTTTGCGGTGCGCGCCCTGACTATTCACGAATGGCGGCGCATTGTGCTTCACGACCCCCAACTGCCTCAGCAAATGCTGCCGGTCGACTGGCCGGGCCATGCCGCGCGCGAGCTATGCGGCAGGCTGTACTGGAAGGTATTCGATCTCGCCGAAGAGCACCTCAACCAAGTCATCCAGCGCGATCCTAGCCATTTTCAGCCGCTCAAGCCCCATGTATATCAGCGCTTCGGCAACCACAGCCCCCGATCCTCATAGCTTGATGAAATGTTCGCGATAATGCTTGAGCTCGTCGATAGACTCGTAAATATCGGCCAGCGCTTCATGGCGGCTTTTCTTGACGAAGCTTTTATAAACTTCCGGCTTCCAGCGCAGGGACAGTTCCTTGAGCGTACTGACATCCAGATTGCGATAATGAAAATAAGCCTCCAGGCGCGGCATATACTTGACCATGAAGCGCCGGTCCTGGCTGATGGTGTTGCCGCATAAAGGCGATTTGCCGGCAGGAACATGCTGGCTCAGAAAGGCCAGCAGTTGTTCTTCGGCCTGCTCTTCGGTAAGCGTCGAAGCCTTGACCTTGTCGATCAGCCCGCTTTTACCGTGGGTGGACTGATTCCATTTGTCCATGCCGTCAAGCAGGGCATCGTTCTGATGTATAACCAATACCGGACCTTCCGCCACCACGGTCAGATCCGGCTCCGTCACCACTACCGCCACTTCGATAATGCGTTCTTTTTCCGGATCCAGCCCCGTCATTTCCATGTCGAGCCATACCAAACGCTGAGCGTTAACCGCCATATAATTCATCCTCAAAAAAGAGATTTTCGCATACGCGCCCGATATATATGTTCACATTGCTGTTTATTGCCTTTCTGCTGATCGATATTGCCCTGCGTCTTTGGCTTGCCACACGCCAGATTCGCCACGTCACCACACACCGGGATCAGGTTCCGGCGGAATTCGCCGACCGTATAGGCCTGTACAGCCACCAGCGCGCCGCCGACTACACGCTCGCCAAAACGCAATTGGGCATGATCGAGCGGGTTGTCGACGCCGCCGTGCTCATAGGCCTGACGCTGCTGGGAGGCCTGCAGTTCCTCGACCTGGAACTCAGCCGCGCCATTTCCGGCGACATGTGGCGCCAACTGGCCCTGATCGGTATTCTCACGGCGCTGCTTGGGCTGCTCGGCCTGCCTTTTTCAATCTGGCGCAAATTCAGGCTCGAAGCGAAATTCGGCTTTAACCGCATCACGCCTCGCCTGTTTATGATCGATGCCTGCAAAGGCCTGCTGCTTGCGCTGCTCTTTGGCGCGCCGCTGACCGCGCTGGTGCTCTGGGTCATGGCCAATACCGGCGCCCATTGGGGGTGGTGGGCCTGGCTCGTCTGGGTCGGTTTCAACTTCCTGATCCTGTGGCTGTTCCCCACGGTCATTGCCCCGCTCTTCAACAAATTCACACCGCTCGACAATCCCGAAATCGCGTCCCGCATCCAGGCCCTGGCCAAGCGCTGCGGCTTCGCCCTGAGCGGACTGTTCGTCATGGATGGGTCGAAGCGCTCGGCCCACGGCAACGCCTACTTCACAGGCTTGGGCAAAGCGCGCCGCATTGTGTTTTTCGACACTTTGCTGTCGCGCCTGAATGTGGACGAGATCGAAGCCGTACTGGCCCACGAACTGGGCCACTTCAAACACAAGCACATTATCAAGCGCATGATCGTCAGCTTCGTGCTGGCCCTGCTGTTTTTCCAGGCGCTGGACTGGGCTTCCCAGCAAGTCTGGTTCTACACGGAATTAGGCGTATACCCTCAATTGGGGCGCGCCAACGATGCCCTGGCCCTGATCCTGTTTTTTCTGGTCACACCAACATTCACCTTCTGGGCGGCGCCGCTGGGGTGCTGGTTTTCGCGCCGCGACGAATTCCAGGCCGACCGTTATGCGGCAGAGCAGTGCTCGGCCGCATCGCTGGCTGCCGCCCTCATCAAACTCTACGACGACAATGCCGCAACCCTTACCCCCGATCCCTTGCACTCCGCCTTCTACGACAGCCATCCTTCTGCCGTGCAGCGCATCCAGCAACTGAAGCATGGCTGACGCGGCCCCTCACCCAGGGCGCATTGTCGCCGCGCACGGACGCCACTACACGGTGGAGCTGGCCGACGGCAGCCAGCGCAAATGCTTCCCTCGCGGCAAGAAGGCGGGCGCAACGGTAGGAGACCAGGTACTCGTTGCCCTTGAAGGGGCCGCCGAAGGAGCTATCGACCAGGTTCTGGAGCGCCGCAACCTGCTGTACCGCTCCGACGATATGCGGACCAAGCAATTCGCCGCCAATATCGATCTGCTGCTGCTGGTAGTCGCGGTAGAGCCGGCATTTTCCGACGATATTACCGGACGCGCGCTGGTGGCCGCATGGAGCGCAGGGATCGAGCCGATCATACTGCTGAACAAGGCCGACCTTGCCCAGAAACTGGACCAGGCCCGGCAGCGCCTGGCCGATTTGTCCAGACTGGGGGTGCGCATCATCGAATTAAGCGCCCGCAACCCGGAACACGTGCAACACCTGCTGCTCCCGCTGCTCAAGGGGCGTACGAGCCTTCTGCTGGGGCAAAGCGGCATGGGCAAATCAACCATACTCAACGCCCTGATCCCAGACGCGCAGGCGGCAACACAAGAACATTCCCTGGCACTGGGTACGGGCAAGCACACTACCACCAGCACCCGCCTATACCATTTGCCGGCACAGGGTGGCGACCTGATCGATTCCCCTGGATTCCAGACATTTGGCCTATATCACCTGAGCGCACACGAAATCGAACAGGGATTTCCTGAGTTCAAGGCCGCCGTGCAACATTGCCGGTTTTATAACTGCACCCACAGGCATGAGCCTGGCTGCGGTGTACTGGCCGCGCTGGAGCGCGGGGAAATCACGCCTGAACGTCACGCGCTGTATCAGCGCATACTCGCCGAAAACGAAGCCAAAAGCCATTATTGAACTATCGGGAGTCCACCGGCCGCACATTGATCAGACAGCCGGCGACCCTTGGACCGCGGCCAGGTAATGATACAAATTGCGTATCAAGGCCGCCGTAGCGCCCCATATGAAATAAGGGCCCCAGCTGATGGAAAAATAAAAACGATGGCCGCCCTCGGGCAGCTGCGCCTCGTGCAGCCTGTGCAGCCCAGGGTCCATCAGTACCGATAAAGGCACCTCGAATACTTCGGCAACCTCGGTAATATCGGCGCGTATCGTGAATCCGGGCAAGACCTGTCCAATGACGGGCAGCATGGTGAATCGGGTGGAAGTCAGGAAGCCGGGCTGAGTGCCTATTATTTTGAGATATTGAGGCTCTATCCCGATCTCTTCGTGGGTTTCGCGTATTGCGGCGGCTATCGCGTCGCGGTCGAAGGCCTCGATGCGCCCGCCCGGAAAACTGATTTGCCCGGCGTGATCATGCAAATGCGAGGCGCGGCGGGTAAAAATAACATTCAAACCCGTGGGCCTTTGCACCAGAGGAACGAACACGGCCGCACGGATGATGTCGTCGAATTCTGAAAAATCGCCGCCAAACGATTCGGTGAATATGGGCTCGACCTGCCAATCCACCGGATGCTCAAACGCCGAACGGATAAATTCCAGTTGAATCGTCGATGGCAGAAGCGCGGGCAAAAGCTCGACAGTCGATACAACAGGCTGAGTCTGAGGATCAAAACTTGGCCGGCGAATCACGCGTTGTTGTCGAGGTATATGTATGCTATGCGACATGAAGTTCATAAAACAAAGGCACCACGCGGGTGCCTTTGTTGGTTGATACCGGAAAATGCAGCGCCGATTACTGGACAGCTGCCTTTTTTGCCGAGTTACGAACCAGTTTCTCTTTAATACGAGCGGCTTTACCCGAGCGACTACGCAAGTAATAAAGTTTAGCACGGCGCACATCGCCGCGACGCTTTACTTCGATACTGGCGATTTGTGGCGAGTACAGCTGAAATGTGCGTTCGACCGCTTCGCCGGACGAAATCTTGCGCACCGTAAATGCCGAATTCAAGCCGCGATTACGTCGGGCGATGACCACGCCTTCGTATGCCTGTACACGTTTGCGAGTACCCTCGACCACGTTGACGCTGACAACAACCGTATCGCCGGGAGCGAAGTCGGGTTTGGGCTGACCACCGGTCAGGCGCTGGATTTCTTCTTGTTCAAGAAGTGCGATTAGGTTCACAGTGAACTCCTGGTGTCATCGTGATCGGTCGGTAAGTATATTTGGGCGATGTATTCCGCCATGCTTTTTCAGGCCTTTCGAGCCTTTTCGGTTAAAGCCCCAAGCCCTTGCCCACTTATAGGCATCGAACCCGCTTTATTAACCAGCATATTTGGACGAACACCGCCGGGCCTGTAGTAGTACGCCCGCCGCCAGAGGATGAAGTTGCAAAACCCAACATTCTACACCCAAATTGTTTTTTTTAAAAGCCAACCGCCACACCCAACCACATCAAGCCCGGAATCATCGCTCCCCAAACGGCTACCAGGCAAATATCGGCCACCATGGTGCCACGGGATATTTTCTGGGGCTTTTTATTACGGCCGGAATGGGGTGGAAATGGCCATTTGGCCGGAACGCTCTTGGAGTTATAGGTATTCATGAATGCCTCGCAATAGTAGAAGTTGATGCAGAGTGCGTGGGGCAAATGGCCCTCGACTCTTGTATTGCTGATGCGGCGGAACCGGACGAATGAAGCCACCTGATAAATAACTGTTTATAAACACAGTTATGCCGTAAATGAACTGTACAAAATTACAGTATATTTTGCAAGCCTTATTTTGCGCATAAAACAAAAGCCCCTGTTTTTTTACAAACAGGGGCTTCCAAGACGGCATATGGCTTCAGGGCCCGAAGGCCCGGAGCCGGCGGACTTTATTTGTTGGGCTGGGGAGTAATGCGCAGATAGGGGCGAACAGTCTTGTAGCCTTTGGGGAACTTGGCTTTAAGCACGGCTTCATCCTTGATGGACGGAACAATAATCACATCGTCGCCGTCTTCCCAGTTGACCGGCGTGGCAACGCTATGGCTGTCCGTCAGTTGCAGGGAGTCGATAACACGCAGGATTTCGTTGAAATTGCGGCCGGTGCTGGCCGGGTAGGTAATGGTCAGGCGCACTTTCTTGGCGGGATCGATGACAAATACGGAACGCACCGTTGCCGTGGAGCTGGCATTGGGGTGGATCATGTCGTACAGATCGGATACTTTGCGGTCGGAATCCGCCAGAATCGGGTAATTGACCGTTGTGCTTTGTGTTTCGTTGATGTCCTTGATCCAGTCGTTGTGTGACTTGGCATCGTCCACCGATAAAGCCAGCACTTTCACATTGCGCTTGGCGAAGTCGTCAGCCAGTTTTGCCGTGTAGCCCAGTTCGGTGGTGCAGACTGGAGTAAAGTCGGCGGGGTGCGAAAACAGCACTCCCCAGCTATTGCCCAAAAACTCGTGAAAGCGGATTTTTCCAACAGAAGAATCCTGCTCAAAATCAGGGGCGGTATCGCCCAGGCGCAAAGTTGTCATGGTAGCTCTCTAGACAGTCAATCAATCAGAAAATATGGGTGAAAGCTGTGGCACTGCCCACCCACATCGGTAAGGAAGCAGTTATTGTGGCAGCAAAGGCGAGACGGCGGAAATACCGTTTATGAATATCCTTATGCGCCCGCTGCAACCCCAGCATACTGCGTAGCAAGCTGACCTTCAAGCAGCGCCGTCGACAACGCCTCGGCCCGGGGCAGTATGTGGGCCGCATAAAAAACACTGGTCGCGAATTTTTGCGCATAGTAGCGATCCGTGCTGCCGGATTCGATATGGCGGCAAGACGCCAACGCCGCGCGGGCCATTTGCCAGCCGGCGAGAACCGTCCCCGACAGCATCAAATACGGCACGCTGCCCAAAAACACTGCGCGCAGAGACTCCTTGGCGTTTGCCAGAACGTAATCGACCGCTCTTTCATAAGCATCGACGGCCAGGCCCAGGCGACGCGCGATCAGATCCAGCCCAGGGCGGTCGGCTCCCGCCCTCGCCGCCTCGAGTTCGGCAACCGTGGCACGCATTTCCTTGGCCAGGGCTTTGGCCACGGCACCGCCGTCGCGCAGGGTTTTGCGGCCCACGAAATCATTGGCCTGGATGGCTGTCGTGCCCTCGTAGATCGGCAAAATGCGCGCATCGCGATAATATTGAGCCGCACCGGTTTCTTCAATGAAACCCATGCCGCCATGCACCTGTATGCCCAGCGAGGCAATCTCGACCGCGTTTTCAGTGGAAAAACCCTTGACGATGGGGACCAGGTATTCATAAACCGCCTGGTGCTGCTTGCGCACACCCGAATCGGCGTGGTGCCTGGCCTTGTCGCAAGCCGACGCGGCCACATAGGCCACGGCTCGCGCGCCTTCGGTAAGAGCGCGCATGGTCATGAGCATTCGTTGTACATCGGGATGGTGAATGATCGCCACGGGCCCCGCGGAACCCTCCAGGGCTCGCCCTTGTATGCGCTCGCGCGCGTACGCCTCGGCGTGCTGCAAGGCGCGCTCGGAAACGGCAATCCCCTGTAGGCCCACCGCATAGCGCGCGGCATTCATCATGATGAACATGTACTCGAGGCCGCGGTTTTCTTCTCCTACCAGATAGCCCACCGCCCCTTCCCCGGCTTCGCCTTTACCCGATCCGTACAACAGTACGGCGGTCGGGCTGCCGTGTATGCCCAGCTTGTGCTCGAGCGAGGCGCACCACACATCGTTGCGCACTCCCAGGGAGCCATCGTCCTTGACCAGGAATTTGGGCACGATGAACAGGGAAATGCCCTTGACGCCGGCGGGCGCATCGGGAGTGCGCGCCAGGACCAGATGCACAATGTTTTCGGCCAGATCGTGCTCGCCGTAGGTAATGAAGATTTTTTGCCCCGACAGGCGATAGCTGCCGTCGTCCTGGGGCACAGCCTTGGTGGCAACCAGGGCCAGATCCGACCCGGCCTGCGGCTCGGTCAGATTCATGGTGCCGGTCCAGCGCCCTTCGAGCAGGGGAGGAATGAATCGATCCTGCTGCTCCTTGGTGCCTACCGTGATCAAGGCCTCAATGACGCCGTCGGTCAGCAGGGGGCACAGCGAGAACGCCAGGCTCGCGGCATTGATGTTTTCGCTGGCAGGCGCCCCCACCAGCTTGGGCAAACCCTGGCCGCCCCACTCCGGCTCATGCTGCAGACCCTGCCAGCCGCCCGCAGCGAACTCGCGAAATGCTTTTTGAAAACCGGGTGAAGTTCGCACCGCGCCATCTTCCCATAGAGCGGGTGACGTATCGGCGTCATGGTTGAGCGGGGCGACAGCCTGTTCCACAAAGCGGGCATTCTCTTCGAGCACAGCCTCGACCAGATCGTCGCTGACTTCTTCAAAGCCAGGCAGAGCCAAGACCCCCGCCAGATCCGCCAGTTCTTTGATTACGAAACGAATATCCTGTGTTGGCGCACGATAACTCATACTATCTCCAGAATTGAAATTGCCCGGCAAAGCCCCGCGACACGTACCACTATGCCTCGAACAACCGGTGTGTGAAAGGCCTCATGTAAAAAAACCTGCAAACGGGAAAGCTTGCAGGCTTCTTCAAGGGCGAATGACCGGCGCCAGTTACAAGGCGTTGACCAGCTCGGGAACGGCCTGGAACAAGTCCGCCACCAAACCGTAATCGGCCACTCCGAAAATCGGCGCTTCTGCATCTTTGTTGATCGCCACGATGACCTTGGAGTCTTTCATGCCGGCCAAATGCTGGATTGCTCCCGAAATACCGATGGCCACGTACAACTGCGGCGCCACGATTTTCCCGGTTTGGCCAACCTGCCAGTCATTCGGGGCATAGCCGGCATCGACCGCGGCGCGCGACGCGCCCAGTGCCGCACCAAGCTTGTCGGCCAGGGGATCGAGAATCTTGAAATTCTCGGCGCTGCCCATGCCGCGCCCGCCCGAGACCACGATTTTCGCGGCAGTCAGTTCGGGGCGGTCATTCTTGGCGACTTCACGGCCCACAAACGACGTCAAGCCCGAATCCGCCACCGCGGCCAGCGTTTCGACGGCAGCCTGGCCGCCCTGGGCGGCGACTGGGTCAAAGCCCGTGGTGCGTACCGTAATGACTTTCACCGCGTCGGCCGACTGCACGGTGGCAATGGCATTGCCCGCATAGATCGGGCGCTGGAACGTATCGGGCGAGTCCACGGCAATAATGTCGGAGATCTGGGCCACATCGAGCCTGGCTGCCACGCGCGGCGCAACGTTCTTGCCCGAGGCGGTGGAGGCAAACAGAATGTGCCCATAGTTCTGGGCCACGGCCAGGACCTGGGCGGCCAGATTCTCCGCCAGCCCGTCGGCCAGTTGCGGCGCATCGGCCAGCAACACCTTGGCAACCCCGGCGATCTGGGCAGCCTGATCGGCCACCGCCTGCGCGCCGCTGCCCGCCACCAGCACATGGACATCACCGCCGATTTTCGCCGCGGCGGCCACGGCATTGAGCGTCGCCCCTTTCAACTGGGCATTGTCGTGTTCGGCTATTACAAGAATCGTCATGATTAAATCACCTTGGCTTCGTTTTTGAGTTTCTCGACCAGCGTCGCGACATCGGGCACCGTAATGCCGGCAGAGCGTGCCGGAGGTTCGGAAACCTTGAGGGTTTTCAGGCGAGGCGCTACATCGACGCCCAGGTCTTCGGGCGTAACGGTATCCAGGGTCTTTTTCTTGGCCTTCATGATGTTGGGCAACGTCACATAGCGCGGCTCGTTCAGGCGCAGGTCGGTCGTGACTATGGCCGGCAGCTTGAGCGACAGCGTTTCCAGCCCGCCGTCGACTTCGCGCGTGACGGTGGCCGTGTCGCCCGCAATCTCGACTTTGCTGGCAAACGTGGCTTGCGGCCAGTCGAGCAAGGCGGCCAGCATTTGGCCGGTTTGATTGGCGTCGTCGTCGATGGCCTGCTTGCCCAGTATGACGAGCCGGGGCTGCTCTTTATCGACCACCGCCTTGAGCAGCTTGGCCACGGCCAGGGGCTGCAGATCGGCATCGGTCTGCACCAGGACGGCGCGGTCGGCGCCGATGGCCATGGCCGTTCTGAGGGTTTCCTGGCATTGCGCCACCCCGCAGGACACCGCGATGACTTCGCTGGCGGCGCCTTTTTCTTTCAGGCGAGTGGCCTCTTCGATGGCAATTTCATCGAAGGGATTCATCGACATCTTGACGTTGGCGATATCCACGCCGCTTTGATCGGACTTGACGCGCACCTTGACGTTGTAATCAACCACACGCTTGACGGGTACTAACACCTTCATTCAGTATCCTCCTGAGGGGAATATAAAAAACTGCTGCGCTTTTGCCGCGGCTTTGCAACCTGCCCCGCGAGGCCATTCTTTTACTTGCCGGCAAAAGCCAAAGTTGACGCAAACCATGCCATTCTACAGCTTTGCCAGCACCTTGATATGCGCCGCCGCACTGCGCCCCAGCGCCGACAGGTTATAGCCGCCTTCAAGAAAACTCGCGATCCGTCCATGGGCGGTTTTTTCAGCCTGGGTCACGATCTGGTCGGTAATCCAGGCATAGTCGGACTCGACCATGCCCAATTGCCCCATATCGTCCTCGCGATGCGCGTCGAAGCCCGCCGATATGAAAATGAATTCGGGCCTGAAGGCTGCAAGCCGCGGCATCCAGATATCGCCGACGATCTGCCGCAAACTGGCGCCGCTGGTATAGGCATCGACCGGTATGTTCAGCATATTGTCCGCTGTCCGTCCGGTTCCGCAATTGGGATAAAAAGGATGCTGAAAAAAACTGCACATCAGCACCCGTTCATCGCCGGCGAACATTTCTTCGGTGCCGTTGCCGTGATGCACGTCGAAGTCGATGATTGCCACACGCCCGAGCGCATACTTGTCGAGAGCATAGGCCAGTGCCACCGCCAGATTATTGAAAATGCAAAATCCCATGGCCTGATTGGCGCGGGCATGATGCCCGGGAGGCCGCACCGCACAAAAAGCTGTTTTGGCTTCGCCCCGCATGATTGCATCCACGGCAAGCAGTCCGGCGCCCGCAGCCAGACGTGCCGCCTCGAGCGTATGCGGATTCATCAGCGTGTCGGGATCGAGCGTGAAGTAGCCGCTTGCCGGCGCATGCGTACGCAAATAGTCCAGGTATTCGGGCGTATGTACACGCAACAGATCGGCGTCCCCGGCCTGGACGGCTTCTTTCTCGCCCAGAAAGCCAAGTATGCCGCTGGCCAGCAATTGATCGTTGATCGCGTCAAGGCGCGCGGGACATTCTGGGTGCCAACTGCCCATTTCATGCAAGCGACAAATCGGGTGGGTAATATATAGGGTCTCCATAAGGATGATTATGTTCAAACCTGCCCGCATTTTGCAAGCCGCCGTTCTTGTTACATTCCTGGGGGGTTGCGCCACGACTAAAACCGCAGCCATATCGCCGGCTCCCGCGCAGGCCCCGGCCCCGGCAAATACTGCCGGCGCCAGCCTCCCCCCGCATATCAAGGCGGGAAACTCGACCAGCAGCACGGAAGGCTTTGTGGATGCCAGGGGCCAGTTGAAACCCGACATCCAGGCTTATGCACGCGAAGTCGCGCAAACACGACACGTACCGCTCAATCGCATCGAAGTCCTGCTTAAAAGCGCCCGATACAACGCGACGGTGGCCAGGCTCATGACCCCAGGCAAAACCAGGATCCGGCGCAGCTGGGTCACATACCGCAAGCGTTTTGTCGAACCCATACGCATCAAGGCCGGGGCAGCCTTCTGGAGCGAGCACCGTGCCGCGCTCGATCAGGCTGCCCGCCAATATGGCGTGCCTCAGTCGATTATTGTCGCCATCATCGGCGTCGAAACCATATATGGGCGCCAGACCGGCGATTTCCCGGTACTCGACGCCCTGGCAACCCTGGGCTTTCGTCACCCCGATGGGGCACGCCCGGAACGCAGCCAGATGTTTCGCGATCAGCTAGCGGATCTGATTCAGCTTGATCACGAAAAAAAACTCGACGCGCTTGAAGTGGAAGGCTCCTTCGCCGGCGCCATCGGCCTGCCTCAATTCATGCCGGGCAGCATTCTGCGCTACGCGGTGGATGGCGACGCCAGCGGACACATCGACCTGACCAACAGCCCCAGAGACGCCATCTTGTCGGTGGCGAATTTCCTGCGCCAGCACGGATGGGTGCCCGGCCTGCCGGTGTTCGCGCCGGTGGTACTGCCGGGCAATGCGGGCACCCTGGTCGCAGGCGGGCTCACCCCGAACTACAGTTGGCCGGAACTTGACGCCAAAGGGGCCAGCATCCGGCCAGGATCCGTCAACACGGCTTGGGAAAAATACCCGGTGGGAGTCGTGGACCTGATCGACGAGCCGCGCAACCTGAACGAGTACCGCACCGGCACGCCGAATTTCTTTGCCATCACCCACTACAACCACAGCTACTTCTACGCCGCTTCAGTCGCCGATCTGGCGCAGGCAATAGCTGAACGAATCGGTAGTTCGGCGCTGTAGATAATGGGTATTTGAAGACGCCGTCTATCGGGGCTTGGGGGCAGGACCGGCACGGCGTGCCGGACTGCACCACCCACCCTGTGGCGTTTTAATTAAAGACACCAGTCGATAGATAACGATCCCCGCGATCGCAAACAATGAACGCAATTGTGGAGTTTTCCACGCGGGCGGCGACACGCAGGGCGGCCACCAAAGCACCCGCCGAGGAAATTCCGCCAAAGATTCCCTCTTCGGCAGCCAGGCGCCGCGCCATGTTTTCAGCCTCGGCCTGGCTGATCAGCTCGAATACGTCAACCTGGCTGGGTTGATATATTTTGGGTTGATACGCCTCCGGCCATTTGCGGATACCGGGTATCTGCGAACCTTCGGCAGGCTGCGCCCCAACGATCTGAATTTTTGAATTCTGCGATCGCAAGTAGGACGCTACCCCCATAATGGTGCCTGTCGTGCCCATGGCGCTGACGAAGTGGGTAATTTGCCCATCGGTTTGCTGCCATAGCTCGGGGCCGGTCGTCTCGATATGCGCCCGCGGATTATCGGCATTGGCGAACTGGTCGAGCACCTTGCCCTTCCCTTCGGCCTGCATTTTAAGGGCGAGGTCGCGGGCGTATTCCATACCACCCTGGCTGGCCTGGGTCAGGATCAGTTCGGCGCCGTATGCCGTCATGGCGGCGCGCCGCTCCAGCGACAGATTGTCGGGCATGATCAGAATCATTTTGTAGCCGCGCACCGCCGCCGTCATGGCCAGGGCGATGCCGGTGTTGCCGCTGGTGGCTTCGATCAAAGTGTCGCCGGGCTTGATTTCGCCGCGTTCTTCGGCACGACGGATCATGGAGCTTGCAGCCCGATCCTTGACCGAGCCGGCCGGATTGTTGCCCTCGAGCTTGGCGAGGATCACATTGCCGCGCTGATGACCCGCCTGGCCTGGAATACGTTGCAGGCGAACCAGCGGCGTGGCGCCTATGGTGTCTTCGATAGTAGGGTATTTTTTCATGCGGAAATAATACACCGATCCGGGTAACAGCGACTTGAACAGCCCCGATCGGATCCCGGTTATTCCGGTAGACGTTCCAGTGCCGGCATCGCCGCGGACATGCCGCGGCGATATGCGAACCATACGCAAGGGCCGCAACCCATGCCATCGCGATACGTGCCAGTACCGACGGCATAGAGGTACCGGCACTTATCTGGCTGGCCTTCCGGGCGCACTGGACTTGGGCTTGGCCGAAGCGCTGCGAGGCGCCGCCAGCGCAGCCGTGCCGGGCGACGCGGCCGGCGAAGAAGATGGCAGCGCCCCGGCCCCTACTGTCAGGCCGGAAGCCTGCAAGGTAGCCGCCTTTTTGGGGCCTATGCCTTTGACGCGCACAGCCAGATCGTCGAACGACTCGTATTTGCCGCCGCGCGCACGTTCTTCAAGAATGATTTGCGCGGTCTTCGGACCTATGCCTCGCACCTCTTGCAACTGCGCCTGGGTCGCTACGTTGACGTCGACCGCGAGCGCCGTGGCGGAGAGGGTCAGGCCGGTCGCCAGCCCCAGGGCGCCCCACGCGGGCCGCCAAAAGGAACGTCTTTTTTGCGCATGCCGACTTGAGGCATGGCCCGCCTGCCGGGAAGTGCCGGGGTTGAGCGGACGAGCTACGGTGGATTCGGTAAACGGGTTCATGGCTAGCCTCCGAAAAATGAAAAGAATATGGAAATCGAACATTTCCATAAGCTCCATAATCGAATACTTGCCGACCAGGAGATAGGTCCGGCACATCAATACATCCATGCGTAAACCTACCTCTGGCAAAACGCCGAGGCCTGCGACGGAACCTAAAGGCGGCCCTGCTCCAGCAAGCGCCGCACGTAGGCCGCCACTCCCGTCTCTACGTCGCGAAACGGCGCCTTGTAGCCGGCCGAACGCAACTGCGTCATATCGGCCTCGGTGTGGCTTTGATAACGACCCTTCAAATCGTCGGGAAAAGGAATGTAGCGTATCAATTGCTGGTCGACCAGTTCCTGCAAGGAGAGCTCCGGCAGATCGGCTTCGGCCCGCAGGGTATTGACGACGGTACGGGCCACATCGTTGAAAGGCTGGGCGCGCCCGGTTCCGCAATTGAAAATGCCCGACTTTTGAGAGTGGTCGAGAAAATGCAGGTTGACGTCGACGACGTCGTCGACAAAAACGAAGTCGCGCAACTGCCCTCCGTTGGCGTAGCCATCCCAGCCGCCAAACAGGCGCACATGCCCTTCCGCCCTGAATTGGTTCATGTTGTGAAACGCCACCGACGCCATGCGGTCTTTGTGCTGCTCGTTGGGACCGTAAACGTTGAAGTAACGCAAACCGACGACCGGGGCAGCCAGTTCGGACAGATGGCGCCGCAGAACCTGATCGAACAAGTATTTTGAATAGCCGTACACATTGAGCGGCGATTCGTGCACCGGATTTTCCGCATATACCGGACCCGCCCCATACACAGCGGCCGACGACGCATATAAAAACGGAACCTTGTGCGCCTGGCAATACTCGAACAGCTCAAGCGTTACCCGATAATTGTTGTCGAGCATGTAATGACCATTGCGCTCGGTAGTGTCGGAACACGCCCCTTGATGAATCACCGCCTCGATATTGGCGAATTGCTTGCGTGCCACCCGTTGGCGGAAATCGTCTTTATGCAGGTAATCGGCAATCTTGCCATCGACCAGATTGATGAATTTGTCGCCTTCGGTAAGGTCGTCGACCACCATGATGTCGGTATAGCCGCGGCGGTTCAGGCCCGCCACCAGATTGCTGCCGATAAAGCCGGCGCCCCCCGTCACAATAATCATGCCAGTTCTCCTGCCGTAACCACCGATGTTCCAAGTTTGCCGACCACGATACCGCCGGCGCGGTTCGCCCACTGCACCGCATCAGGCCAGGCCAGGCCCGCCGCACGAGTCACCGCCAGGGTTGCTAGCACGGTGTCTCCAGCCCCCGATACATCGAACACTTCATGGGCCTGGGCATCGGTATGATCGCGCCCGCTTTGAGTAAACAGGGTCATGCCCTGCTCGGACCGGGTAACCAGCAAAGCCTCGAGATCGAGCTCGACACGCAGAGCCTGCGCACGCTCGGCCAATTCATCTTCGGTTTGCCAGCGCCCCACCGCATCCTGCATTTCGGCCCGGTTGGGCGTGACCATCGTTGCGCCGCGATAGCGTCGGTATAAGTGGCCCTTGGGATCAACCATGACCGGCACCCCGGCCCGGCGCGCAATCTGGATCAAGGCCTCGACCTGGCCCAGCACGCCCTTGGCATAGTCGGAAAGCACCAGCATATCGTGCTTGGCAACCAGGGCCGATACCTCGGCCTCGATACGCGCCAGGCTGGCGTTGCCTGGCAGTTGTTCAAAATCGATGCGCAGCAACTGTTGCTGGCGCCCCAATACACGCATTTTAAGCGTCGTGTGCAAGGTCTGGTCTTCGACCAGGCGCGCGGCAATGCCCGATTCCGTCGACAGCTCGCGGACTTTCTGGCCGGCCTCATCGACCCCGACCACACCCAGCAGCGTGGCCTGCGCACCCAAGGCCACAATATTGCGCGCCACATTCGCGGCACCGCCCAGGCGATCTTCGCGCCGGGCAACCTTTACCACCGGAACCGGCGCCTCGGGCGAGATACGCTCGACCTCGCCGAACCAGTAACGATCGAGCATGATATCGCCCACCACCAGTACCTTGACCCGGCTTACAGCATCCAGAGGGAAAGACATCATTTCAACTCCTCGAGGCGGCGAGGTTCATAAGTTTCCCAGGAATTGCATCCCGGGCACTGCCAATAAAAATGCCGGGCTTCGAAACCGCACACTTTGCACGAATAGCGATCCAGACGCTGGGTATGCTTGTGTATGAGCGAACGGAGCAAACCCAGGTCCGAGCCCAGTGACGCGCCGGCCTCAGCTGGCGTATCGGAGCTGGCCAGCTCGGCCTCGAGCAGGCGATCCAGCCCCAGCAACGAAGGATGGGCGCGCAGCGCCTCGCGCGCAAACGTCCAGGCGGGGGTGTACCCTTCCTGAGACCGGAGTTCTCGAAACACCACATTGAACATATCCAGCGACGGGTGCCGCATGTAATGATTTTTAAGCACCTTCAAGCCCTCGACCTGGCGCCCCGCGGTTCGATACAGCTGTAGTATGTCGGCCGCAACCAGGCTGGCATACTCGGGGGCGATGGTCAGCACCGACTCAAGATAAACACGTTCACGCTCGGGGTTTTGAGTCAGCCTGGCCAGGCTGGCCCGCAACATGGCTATCCGGGCTTCGGAAGCCTGCCCCTGGGTTTGGCCGAGCAAAGCCCTGGCTGCATTGTCTGCGGCGTCGAGCGCTTCGTTGGCAGCCTGGATGTCGGGGGGCTTGGCCGCCATGGCCGACTGAGCGCGTTCGCATTGATAGTGCACGAGCTGCGGCACCGGCTCGTCGATCAGGGCTCGCAAACGCTTGACCGCATCGATGGCGCGCGGCCAGTCGTGCTCGGATTCGTAAATGCGGATCAGGGCACGCACGGCCGGAATGGCAAAGCGCGACTCCTGGACGATTTCAAAAGCCTGTTCGGCACGATCGAGCATGCCCGCCTTGAGAAAATCCTGGGCAATTTCATGTTGCGCGTGCTCGCGGTCTTCCTGGGGCAAATCGGCCCTGGACAGCAGGCTTTGATGGACCCGGATGGCGCGCTCCATTTCGCCGCGCCGCCGAAACAGGCTGCCGAGCGCAAAATGCAGCTCGGTCGTTTCCGGATCGAGCTTGGCCACTTCGACAAATGCATCGATCGCGCGATCGGGCTCTTCGTTGAGCAGGAAGTTAAGGCCCTTGAAATAGGAATCGGGTAAATTGCGCGTTTCGGAAAGCATTTGCCGAATGTCGACGCGTGCCGCGATCCAGCCCAGGGCGAAGAGGATCGGCACGAAAATTAGCCACCACGGTTCAAAATCCACTCTAGTCGACCTCTGCTATGGATTTATAACGGCGCCAATGGAGCGACCGTTTCAGGAACCACGGCGTCGTTGTGAACCACGGGTTGCCTGAGCCGGTCGTGCAAGCGATCCAGATCGCGCTTGAGCTTTTTGACTTCGCGGCGCCGACGTACGAGCGACGGGGCTGCCACCAGCAATCCAAACAAAACGCCCAAAACGAATACCACCAGCATCACAACGATAAGCGGCACCCCCGTTACGACATGGCCGGCATAAAAACTGACATCGACCGGCCCGGTGTTCTTGAGGGCAAACAACAGGACCAGGATGAAAACCAATAATCGCAATATCCATACCAGGTAGCGCATAACGGGAACTCCAATAAACCAGCAATGGGTAATTGTAAGGGGAATCGATTCGCAGACCTCAATCGGCGCAAAAGAATTTGAAGCCCGTCCGGCATCGATGGTCCGGCCTGATCTGGGCCCCAGGAACACAAAAGCCCCGCAGATCTTGCTGAAAATCAAACAGGCCCTTGGAAGGGCCTGTTTGATGGTACTGAATAACGCATTGAACAGCGATCGGCTTATGCCCTGCGGGCAGTCTGGCCTATCCGTGCATCATGCGCGTGTCGAACTGTCCCATATTGAAGACGGACTCGCCGGCAGCCTTGACCTCTTCGTCAAAAGCCGAATCGACCCGCTCGCGCAGCTCTTTGCCGGCTTTGAAGTGAGGCACCTGTTTACCTGGCACCAGCACTTTTTCGCCCGACTTGGGGTTGCGGCCTATACGCGGTGAACGCTCTGACAAGGAAAAACTGCCGAAGCCGCGGATCTCGATGCGCTGACCGCTGGCCAAAGCCTGGGTCATGGCATCGAGAACCGTTTTGACGGCGTAATCCGTATCGCGTGCTGCCAATTGCGGATAACGGCTCGCGAGTATCGCGATCAGTTCAGACTTAGTCACACCAATTAACCGTCGTCGCGTTGCTGGTCGAGCTTGGCTTTAAGCAAGGCGCCAAGATTGGTGGTGCCCGACGAAGCGCTGGCTTCCGACATACGCTGGATGGTATCGGCGGTTTCGGCGTTATCGCGAGCCTTGACCGACAACTGAATCGAGCGCGCCTTGCGATCGATGTTGACAATCATGGTTTCGACGTTTTCACCGGCCTTCAGTACGGTGGTGGCGTCTTCGACACGGCCGGCGGAGATTTCGGAGGCACGCAAGTAGCCCTCGACATCAACCGACAACGTTACGACGGCACCCTTGGCTTCGACCGATTTGATCACGCCAGGAACCACTGCGCCTTTGTCGTAGGTGGCCACGAAGTTGTTGAACGGATCGCCTTCGAGCTGTTTGATGCCCAGGGAAATACGTTCCTTGTCGGTATCGATGCCAAGCACCACGGCGTCGATTTCGTCGCCCTTCTTGAAGTTGCGCACGGCTTCTTCGCCGGTTTCGGTCCAGGACAAATCGGACAGGTGAACCAGGCCATCGATGCCGCCGGGCAGGCCGACAAACACGCCGAAGTCGGTGATGGACTTGATCGCGCCGCGAACCTTGTCGCCGCGTTTGAAGTTGATGGAGAACTCTTCCCACGGATTGGCGCGGCACTGCTTCATGCCCAGGGAAATACGGCGACGGTCTTCGTCGATTTCGAGGACCATGACTTCGACTTCTTCGCCCAATGTAACCACTTTGCGCGGATCGACGTTCTTGTTGGTCCAGTCCATTTCGGAAACGTGCACCAGGCCTTCAATGCCGGCTTCGACTTCAACGAACGCGCCGTAGTCGGTCAGGTTGGTGACCTTGCCGAACAGGCGGGTGCCTTGCGGATAGCGACGTGCCAGGCCGACCCAAGGGTCTTCGCCCAACTGCTTGACGCCCAGGGAAACACGGCTTTTCTCCTGGTCGAACTTGAGCACTTTGGCTTCGACTTCCTGGCCCACCTGCAGCACTTCGGAAGGATGACGCACACGACGCCATGCCATATCGGTAATGTGCAGCAGGCCATCGATGCCGCCGAGATCGACGAACGCGCCGTAATCGGTAATATTCTTGACCACGCCCTTGACCACCGAGCCTTCGCTGAGTGTTTCGAGCAGTTTCTGGCGCTCTTCGCCCATGCTGGCTTCAAGGACCGAGCGACGCGACAGCACAACGTTATTGCGCTTGCGATCGAGCTTGATCACTTTGAATTCCATGGTCTTGCCCTCGTAGGGCGTAGTGTCCTTGACAGGACGCAGATCGACCAGCGAACCGGGCAGGAAGGCGCGGATGCCATTGGTCATGACGGTCAGGCCGCCTTTGACTTTGCCGGTAATCGTGCCGGTAACCATTTCGCCGGACTCGAGGGCTTGTTCGAGTTGCAGCCAGGCCGACAGACGTTTTGCACGGTCGCGCGACAGGATGGTGTCGCCATAGCCGTTTTCGAGCGAATCAATGGCGACGGAGACGAAATCGCCCGCCTGGACTTCGAGTTCGCCCTGATCGTTCAGGAATTCTTCAAGAGGAATCAGTGCTTCGGATTTCAGGCCGGCGTTGACCACGACAAAATTGTGATCGATACGCACGACTTCCGCCGAAATGACCTCACCAGACTTCATGTCCTGGTTTTTGATACTTTCAGCAAATAAATCGGCAAAGCTTTCGCCGCCCGAGGCAGCAGTGGTTGAAATGGAAGACATTAAGTTAAATCCATGTAGCCGGGATGGCCGTTAAAAACACACCAAGGCAATGCCTGCCCCAGTGGAGTGAAAAAATCTCAAGCTAATCATAACCTTGCAGGTTTTTGATCTGCCAAGCCCCCGTGGGTTTCCACCCCGGCAGGCTTTACGCTTGAGTACCCAGGCTCGACCAATGGTCGAGTACCGCTTTAACCGTTTCGTCGATGGAAAGCTCGGACGAATCGATTGTTTTGGCGTCTGGCGCCGCTTTCAGCGGCGCATTCGCCCGATTGCGGTCGCGCTCATCGCGCGCACGCATATCCTGCATCAGGTTCGCAAGGTTAGCAGAAAATCCCTTTCCCTTCAACTGCTTACAGCGTCTTTCAGCCCGCGCCGCAACATCGGCCACCAAAAAAATCTTTAAAGCGGCATCCGGGAAGACCACCGTACCCATGTCGCGCCCGTCAGCCACCAGCCCTGGCGGCTGGCGAAACGCCTGCTGACGCGTAAGCAATGCCTGCCGAACGGAACCGTACGCCGCTATCTGGGAAGCCAGATTGCCGACCCGTTCCTCGCGTATCAGGGGCGCCACATCGCGGCCGGCCAGCCACACCTGCTCGCCATTGAAGCGGACATCGAGATGGCCGGCCGCACGGGCGACAGCCTGTTCGTCCGCAGGATCGATGCCCTGGTCCAGCGCAGCCAGGGCGGTCAGTCGATACAGTGCGCCGCTATCGAGTACCGACCAGCCCAGGGCCTGCGCAACCCGATGAGCAATCGTACCCTTGCCGGAAGCAGTGGGGCCATCGATGGTAATTACCGGAATCGTCGAAAAATCAGTCATTGTCATGTCCAGGGAGCCACGCCAGCCCAGAGCCCCGATATCAGGCTCGCACCAAATTTCGAAACACCGAAAAATAATCCGGGAAAGTCTTGCTGACGCAATCGGGATCGAGAATCGTCACCGCAACAGGCCCGAACGATGCCAGGGAAAAACACATGGCCATGCGATGGTCATCGTAGGTGGCAATCGACGCAGGCTGCCATTGCGATGCCGCCACGGGATGAACCCGAATCCAGTCCGGCCCTGATTCGACTCGTGCGCCCAGCTTGCCCAATTCGGTATGCATGGCGTGAATGCGATCGGTTTCCTTGACCCGCCAACTGCCGATATTGCGCAATGTGCAAGGCCCGTCGGCATACAAGGCCAGGGTAGCGGCCGTCATGGCGGCATCGGGAATCAGATTGAAATCCAGGTCAAACGCCTTGAGTTTGCCGCCGCGCGCAACTTGTACGCCGCTCACCTCAATGGAGGCCGCGCGCCGCGTGACCTGGGCGCCCATGGCTTCTATCGTATCGGCAAACGCAATATCGCCCTGGATGCTGTCGGAGCCTACTCCTTGAATCTGAACGGGACCTCCGCCGATCGCACCCAGGGCCATGAAATAAGAGGCCGAAGAGGCGTCGCCTTCAATGGCCAGGGTTCCGGGCGAACGGTATATGGACCCCGCGGGAATGGTAAAACGCTGCCAGCCCTCGCGCTGCACCGTAACGCCAAAACGCGCCATCAGGTTCAGGGTAATCAGAATGTAGGGTTTGGAAATCAGTTCGCCCTCCACCTCGATAGTCAGGGGATCCCGTCCCGCACCGGTATGAATCGGCGCGGCCATCAGCAAGGCGGTCAGGAATTGGCTGGACACCGACCCTTTGACCCGTATTCCCCGTTCCGCCTGTATTGATCCGGGAGCTATCGACAAAGGCGGATAACCGGACGCGCCCAAATACCGCACCTGCGCCCCCAACGCATTCAAGGCCTCGACCAGATCGCCTATGGGGCGCTCATGCATGCGCGGCACACCCGACAACTGATAATCGCCACCCATCATGGCCAGCGCGGCGGTCAAGGGACGAAACGCTGTCCCGGCATTACCCAGGAACAAAGCGCCGTGCCGCACTGCAAATGGCGAACCGCCTTGAATTTCGACCTCGGTAGGCCCCAGGCTGCGGACCTGCACGCCCAACTGGCGCAAAGCCGCCAGCATCACACGAGTGTCGTCGGAGTCGAGCAGGCCTTCAAGCCGGGTGGTGCCTTGGGCAAGAGCCGCCAGCAAGAGCACGCGATTGGAAATGCTTTTGGATCCGGGCAAGGCCACTACGCCCCGTGCCGCACTCACCGGAGACAAACGCAAGCTGGATACACCCGTCATGACAAACCGCTCCTGCTGCCCCAAAAGCGGCGCGCCAGCGCTGCCCGTTCAAGAAAATCATGCAAAGCCGCCGCATCTTCGCGCTGCAAGGCATCTTCGGCCTGCCGCAATGCCGCCCTGACCTCCTGCAATTCGGAAAGCACGGCGTCCCGATTGGCCAGAAAAATATCGCGCCACATTTCAGGCGAACCCGCCGCGATGCGCGTAAAGTCACGGAACCCGCTACCCGCCAGGCCAAGCCGCACATCGGAGTCATGCGCCGCGGCAACCTGCCCCATGAAAACCGAAGACAGAAAATGCGGAACATGGCTGACCGACGCCAGCACGACATCATGCGCCTCGGGCTCCATGCAGATGACCCGCGCCCCACAGCGCTCCCACAACTGGGTCAGGTACAGCTTTGCCGCGGCGGAATTTTCAGCCAGCGGAGTCAATACCACTGTACGGCCCTGATAAAGAGCGGCATCGGCGGCTTCCGGGCCGGTCTTTTCAGCTCCGGCAATGGGGTGGCCAGGCACAAATTGGCCTACCCGTTCACCCAGGGCGACACGGGCCGCCTCCACTACATTCGCTTTGGTGCTGCCGACATCGGTAATGAGGGTATCGTCACGGAGATAGGGTTCTATTTCAGCCAGTATCTTGCCGCTTGCCCCAACTGGAGCGGCCAGCATGATCACATCGGCCTGCTCGGCGGCCTGCCTGATGCTGGCCACTTCGTCGATCAATCCCAGTTGCCTGGCGCGCGCCAAAGAATGCGCAGCGCGCCCGACACCGAGAATATGTCCGACCGCCTGCCGCTGGCGCAGCGCAGCCGCAAAAGAGCCGCCTATCAGACCCACTCCGATCACAGCCAGCACACCCACTCGGGGAGAGGCTGGCGTCTGGGGCCCGGTAGTCATCGCTCCGCAAGAATCTGGGTCAGCGCTTCGATGAAACGCGCATTTTCTTTAGGCAGGCCTATCGACACACGCAGCCATTCGGGCAAGCCGTCGCCCGCAACGGGGCGCACAATCACGCCGCGCTTGAGCAGCTCGAGATTGATGCGCGCCGCGTCGCCGACATGCACCAGCACAAAATTCCCGTAGCTGGGCACATAATTCAACTTCAACTTGTCGAAGGCCTCGCAAAGCGTTTTCTTGCCCGCCTTGTTGATATCGTAAGCCTGCTTCAAGAAAGCGGTATCTTCCAGCGCCGCCGTGGCAGCCGCCTGGGCCAGGCTATTTACATTGAAAGGCTGGCGCACGCGATTGAGCAAATCGGTAAGCCGGGGCTGCGCCATCGCAAATCCAACCCGCAATCCCGCCAAGCCATAAGCCTTGGAAAAGGTACGCGTCACAATCAGATTGGAAAACTGCCGCACCCAGCTCGAACTGTCGAAACGCAGCTCGGGATCGAGGTACTCGTTGTAGGCTTCGTCCAGCAAAACAGTGACACGGTCGCCATGACGGTCATGGACCTGTTTCAAAAACGCGGCAACCTTTGCTTGCGGCAAGAATGTGCCGGTCGGGTTATTGGGATTGGCGATGAACACCAGCCGCGTATCGACGTCGATGGCCGCAAACATGGCATCCAGATCGTGACCGTATTCGCGCGCGGGCACCATGATGTGACGCGCGCCGCGCGCCTGGGTGGCCAGGCGATACACGGCAAAAGCATGCTGGGCATAGACGCAGGCCGTACCCGGCGATAAAAACGCCAGCGAAGCCAATTCGAGCAGATCGTTCGAGCCATTGCCCAAAGTAAGCCAGTCCGCCGGAATATCGTAGCGTTTGGCCAAGGCCGACTTCAGATCGAAACCATTGGGATCGGGATACCGCGCCAATGAGCTCGATGCCGAAATCATGGCCAATTGCACCGACGTCGGCAGGCCCAGCGGGTTTTCGTTCGAAGCCAGCTTGACGATATTGGCAACATCGAGATTGAACTCGCGGGCCAGTTCCTCGATCGGCTTGCCCGCCTGATAAGGAGCAATGCCCAGGATATAGTCCGGCACCTGGGCGCCGTCGGCGCCCTTCTTGATATCGTTCGTAGTCATGCGAGCAGATTCCTTACTGGGTGGGATAAGAGCCCAGCACCTTGAAAAAAGCGACTTGTTTCTTGAGATCCGCCAAGGCCTGCGCGACTGACGGCTCATCGCGGTGCCCCAGCAGGTCGACATAAAAATAATATTCCCACTGCCCGGTGCGGGCCGGCCGCGATTCCAGGCGCGTCATCGACACACCGTTATTGGCCAAAGGCGCAAGCATTTCGTACACGGCACCGGCGCGATTGGGCACTGCCAGAATCACGCTGGTCTTGTCGTGCCCGCTGGGCAGGGTTTCAATCGCGCCCACAGCCAGGAAACGGGTCCGATTCTGCGGATCGTCCTGGATGCCCGAGGCCACTACTTGCAAATTCCATGCCGAAGCGGCCGTAGTGCCGGCAATGGCGGCAACGCCGGGGTCCTGGGCGGCCACGCGGGCCGCCTCGGCATTGCTCGAGGCCGCGTCGCGTTCCAGCTCGGGATGATTTTGCGTCAACCACGACTGGCACTGTGCAAGCGCCTGCGGGTGCGCCATGACGCGCTTGACGCCGTCGAGCGTGCCCGACTGGGTCATCAGGCAATGATGAATATTGATCGATCGTTCGCCCAGCACCTTGAGCGGCGAATTGAGCAGCAGATCGAGCGTGCGATTCACGGCGCCTTCGGTGGAATTCTCGACCGGCACCATGCCCGCGTTGGCCTGGCCTGCCTCGACGGCACGAAACACCTCGTCGAAGGAATTGCAGCGCAATGGCGTAATGGCATGCCCGAAATGCTCGAGCGCCGCCTGTTCGGAAAACGAACCCTGCGGGCCCAGATAAGCCACAGTCAGCGTGCTTTCCAGGCCGCGGCAAGTGGAAATGACCTGGCTCCACACCGCTTCGACCGCCTGCTCGGTAAACGGCCCCTTGTTGAGGGCCTGCAGGCGGCGTATCACCATCGCTTCGCGCTCCGGCTTGAGCACCGGCCCCGCGGAATCGAAAGCCTGTTTGACCTCGCCGACTTCGAGTGCGGCCTTGGCGCGCTGATTGAGCAGATCAAGAATCTGCTCATCCAGGGCATCGATGCGTTCGCGTATCGGACGCAACCGGGCTAGTAAAGAATCATCCATGTCGCCGCTCGAATTCCCGCATGAAAGTAATCAGAGCCTGAACCCCTTCCAGAGGCACGGCATTGTAAATGGAGGCACGCATGCCGCCGACGCTTTTGTGCCCTTTCAGCTGCATCAGGCCGGCCGCTTCCGCCTGGACCAGGAACTCGCCGTTAAGCGATTCGTCACGCAGGAAAAACGGCGCATTCATGCGCGAGCGGGCTTTGGCCTGGACCTTGGCCATATAAAAACCGGAGCTGTCCAGAAAGGCATACAAGGCCTGGGATTTGGCAATATTGGCGCGCTCCATGGCCGCAACGCCGCCCTGGCGCTTGATCCATTTGAACACCAGCCCGGCAATATAAATGGCATAGGTAGGCGGCGTATTGAACATGGATTGGGAGCCGGCCACATTGGCATAATCGAACGCCGAAGGGCATACGGGCAGCGCATGGCCGATCAGGTCGGGCCGCGCCAGTACGACGGTAACTCCCGCCGGCCCAGCATTTTTCTGCGCGCCGGCATATATCAGCCCAGCCTTGGAAAAATCGATCGGGCGGGACAGAAAATGCGACGATGCATCGACCACCAACGGCACATTGGCCGCACCCAGTTGGGCCGTATCGGGCCACTGCGCGAACTCGACCCCGCCTATGGTTTCGTTGCTGCACAGGTGCAGATAAGCCGCATCCGGGCGCACACGCCATTGTCCCGGATCGGGAAACCAGGTCCAGGGCTCCTGTTCCCGTCCATCGACCTGTACCGCGCTGCCGCTTGACGCCGCTACGGCGATGTCGCCGTAGCGCTGCGCTTCCTTGTGCGATTTGTTGGACCAGATGCCGGACAGGACGTAATCGGCCTTGAGCGCGCCACCCCGGCCGATAAGATTCAGCGGCAAGATGGCATTTTCAGCCGTCGCCCCGCCCTGCATGAACATCACGGCATAGTCGTCGGGCACGGCCAGCAATTCGCGCAGGTCCGCTTCGGCTTCATCGCGGATTTGCGTGAACTGCTTGCCGCGGTGGCTCATTTCCATGACCGACATTCCGCTGCCGTGCCAATCCGTCATTTCGGCCGCAGCCTGCTGCAATACTTCAAGCGGCAAAGCCGACGGGCCTGCCGAAAAATTCCACGGGCGCATTACGAATCATCCTCCGCGCTGCCATTATCAATGTCCGGCGTCGCCGGGCCGTCATCGGAATCGATCGCGCCGACATCAGAAGACTCGTCCGCATCGCCATCGAGTTCGACATCGTCGGCATCGCTTTCAACCACGCGGCGCACGCCCGACAAGGTGCTGTTCTCGTCGACGTTGATGAGAGTAACGCCTTGCGTGGCGCGGCCCATTTCACGGATTTCCGAAACCCGGGTGCGAACCAGCACCCCAGCGGTGGTGATCAGCATGATTTCGTCGGACGGACGCACCAGCACGGCGCCCACCACTTTGCCATTGCGGGCACTGGTTTGAATGGCGATCATGCCTTTGGTGCCACGGCCGTGGCGCGTGTATTCGAGAATTGAAGTCCGCTTGCCGAAGCCATTTTCGGTGGCTGTCAGCACACTTTGGGTTTCATCGAGGGCAACCAGCAGGGAAATGACCGCCTGGCCATCCTCGAGCGTCATGCCGCGCACGCCTCGCGCCGTACGGCCCATGGGGCGCACATCGTTTTCGTCGAAACGCACGGCCTTGCCGGAATCGGAGAACAACATCACATCGTGTTCGCCATCGGTCAGGTCGGCGCCGATCAGGAAGTCGCCGTCATCGAGCGCTACGGCGATAATGCCCGCCTTGCGTGGATTGGAGAAATCCGACAGCGGCGTCTTTTTGACCGTGCCGCGCGAAGTCGCCATGAAGACGTAGTGGTCGTCGCTGAATTCCTTGACGGCCAGCACCACGGTGATTTTTTCGCCGTCGACCAGCGGGAACATATTGACGATAGGCCGGCCGCGCGAGCCGCGCGTGCCTTGCGGCACCTCCCAGACCTTGAGCCAGTACACTCGCCCCCGATCCGAAAAGCACAGCAGGTAATCGTGCGTGTTCGCGATGAACAACTGATCCACCCAGTCGTTTTCCTTCATGGCGGTTGCCTGCTTGCCACGGCCGCCGCGTTTTTGCGAGCGGTATTCCGACAGCGGCTGGCTCTTGATATAGCCAGTCTGCGACAGGGTCACCACCATGTCCATGGGAGTAATCAGATCTTCGGTATCGAGCTCGGTGGCGTTATGTTCGATCTGGGAACGCCGGACGTCTTTGGCATTGGTGGAAAACTCGGCCCTGATCGCCGTAAGCTCATCGCTGATTATGGTGGTAATGCGTTCCGGCCGCGCCAGGATATCCAGCAAATCGGCGATGGTTGCCATGATCTCTTTATATTCGCCGACGATCTTGTCCTGCTCCAGGCCGGTCAGGCGCTGCAGGCGCATATTCAGGATTTCCTGCGCCTGGGTATCGCTCAGGCGGTACAAGCCGTCGCCCTGCAGGCCGAACCCCTCGGGCAGGGTTTCCGGGCGATAGGCCGCGCGGCCGCCCGGCGTCGTGCCATCGTCGGCCCGGGCCAGCATTTCGCGCACCAGCGAGGAATCCCAACTGCGAGCCATCAAGTCCTGACGCGCCACGGGCGGCGTGGGCGCCGCCTTGATAATTGCAATGAAGTCGTCGATATTGGCCAGGGCCACTGCCAGCCCTTCGAGCACGTGGCCGCGCTCGCGCGCCTTGCGCAGCTGGAACACTGTGCGCCGCGTAACCACTTCGCGGCGATGCGACAGGAAATATTCCACCATCTGCTTGAGGTTCAGCAGGCGCGGCTGGCCGTCGACCAAAGCCACCATATTCATGCCGAAAGTGTCCTGAAGCTGTGTATTTTTATACAGGTTGTTCAGAATGACTTCGGGAACTTCGCCGCGCTTGAGCTCGATGACCAGGCGCATGCCGTCTTTGTCGGATTCGTCGCGGATATCGGAAATGCCTTCGATCTTCTTTTCGTTGACCAGCTCGGCAATGCGCTCCTGCAGGGACTTCTTGTTGACCTGATAGGGGATCTCGTCGACGATGATCGCCTGGCGATGGCCCTTTTCCATGTCTTCAAAATGGGTTTTGGCGCGCATGATGACCCGCCCGCGCCCTGTGCGATAGCCTTCGCGCACACCCGACATACCGTAAATAATGGCGCCGGTGGGGAAATCGGGAGCCGGAATCAGCTCGATCAGTTCGTCGATCGTGCAGTGCGGATTGCGCAGGCAGTACAAGCAGCCGTCGATCACTTCGGACAGATTGTGCGGGGGAATATTGGTGGCCATCCCGACCGCTATCCCCGAACTGCCATTGACCAGCAGATTGGGCAAACGGGAAGGCAAAAGCAAAGGTTCCTGCTCGCTGCCGTCGTAGTTGGCGCCGAAATCGACGGTTTCCTGATCTATATCAGCCAATAATTCGTGGGCGATCTTGGCCAGGCGGATTTCGGTGTAACGCATCGCCGCGGGATTATCGCCATCGATCGAGCCGAAATTGCCCTGGCCGTCGACCAGCATGTAACGCAGCGAGAAATCCTGGGCCATGCGCACTATAGTGTCATAGACCGCCGAATCGCCGTGAGGGTGATATTTACCGATCACGTCGCCGACAATACGCGCCGATTTCTTGTAAGCCCGGTTCCAGTCGTTATTGAGTTCGTGCATCGCGAACAGCACGCGCCTGTGCACGGGTTTAAGGCCATCCCGAACGTCTGGCAAAGCGCGCCCGACAATTACGCTCATGGCGTAATCGAGATAGCTGCGGCGCATTTCCTCTTCCAACGAAATTGGAAGGGTCTCCTTGGCGAAGGAATCCATAGATAGTCTAAATACGTGAAATCGTGAAGGTGGGCCATTACGGGCGAATGGGAAATTCTAGCACTTCCACCCATAAGGCTCGCTGGCGATACCCAGGCACCCGCCAGGCCCTGTCCATTTCAGCCAGCCGCAGCGCACTCCCCTCTACAACTTGAGAAACCACTTTAAACTTTGCCCGTTGTTGCCAAAAACCAACAATATTGAACAAGATCGCGTGGAAATCCGAATATCTGAGCCATATGCGCAAAACACACTTAACTAACAGCACTGAAATGCCGTAAGATTCGCCCTAACACGCATGAAACCCAGCGCAATTCTTTGATCCACTTCACAGCGTTGCTATACTGGCTACGTTTTCTTGATATGCGGCGGGGGTTCGCTGCGGTCACTTACCAGCATTAAGCTCAACGAGGAGAAACATGAACAAACCCTCCAAACTCGCACTAGCGCTTGCCCTTGCAGCCGTTTCGGCTTCCAGTGCAGTATCCGCGCAAACTGTCGATAACTGGCGTAATCCGTTTGGCGACGTATGGAAAAACGGCACGAGAGAACTGTGCTGGCGCGACAACTTCTGGACACCTGCTACCGGTATTGCTGGTTGCGACGGCGTACCTGTTGCTCAAGCTCCTGCGGTGGTAGCTCCTACCTCGACCAAAGTCGTCCTGAACGCCGACGCCTTCTTCGACTTTGACAAAGCCACGCTGAAACCAGCTGGGCGCCAAATGCTTGACCAAGTTGCCGCACAAGCCAACACGGTCAACCTTGAAACGCTTATCGCAACCGGCTACACCGACTCGATCGGCTCCGCAGCGTACAACCTGAAACTGTCTCAGCGTCGTGCCAACGCCGTTAAGTCGTATCTGGTCAGCAAAGGCATCGACGCCAATCATATCTACGCCGAAGGTAAAGGCAAAACGAATCCTGTTGCCAGCAACAAGACTCGCGAAGGCCGTGCTAAAAACCGTCGCGTTGAAATCGAAATCGTCGGTACCCGCAAATAATATTTACTGCGAAACCGCTACAATAAAGGCCCCGCAATGCGGGGCCTTTATTCATTCCGGCGCCCCTGATCATGACTGCTACCGTGTCCCCTCCTACCCAAGCCAAAACAGCCAACGTCGACCAGGCTGAAATCGACAAATTCAGCGCGCTGGCCTCGCGCTGGTGGGATCCTGAAAGCGAATTCAAGCCGCTGCATGCCATCAATCCCTTGCGGCTCGGCTGGATACAAGAACACTCGGGCATGCTGAACGGTAAAAAAGTGCTCGACGTGGGCTGCGGCGGTGGGATACTGGCCGAGAGCATGGCTGTCGCCGGCGCCCAGGTAACCGGCATCGATCTGGCCGAAAAATCGCTCAAAGTGGCCAAGCTGCATGGGCTCGAATCGGGCGTGGCGGTCGATTACAAGGCCATCAGCGCCGAACAATTCGCCGAGGAACAGCCCAGTCAATTCGATATCGTCACCTGCATGGAAATGCTCGAACACGTGCCGGATCCGGCATCGATCATTCAGGCCTGCGCCAAGTTGGTCAAGCCGGGCGGCTGGGTGTTCTTTTCCACGCTCAATCGCAACCCCAAGTCCTTCCTGTTTGCCATTATCGGAGCCGAATACCTGTTGCGCCTATTGCCGCGCGGCACGCACAGCTACGAAAACTTCATCAAACCCAGCGAGCTGGCCTCTGCCGCCCGCCAGGCGCGCCTTAATACGCTCCAGCTTGCGGGCATGGAATACAACCCGATTACCGATCGCTACAAGCTGTCGGGCGACACATCGGTCAATTACCTGCTCGCCACCCGACGCGATGCATAATCGGCACGCCTTTTAAAACACACCGAAATACTATGAATACGCTGGTTTTATTTGATTTCGACGGCACCCTGGCCGACACCGCCCCTGATCTGGCGGCTGCCGCCAATAAACAGCGCACGCGCCAGGGACTGCCTGCGCTGCCCTACGAAGCCCTGCGCCCCATGGCCTCGCAAGGCGCGCGCGGCCTGCTCAAGGTCGGCCTGGACATGGATCCCGGCCACCCCGACTACGAGCGCCACCGGCAGCAATTCCTCGACGACTACGAACAGGACATGACCTCGCTGACCGTCCTGTTTCCCGGCATTTCGGCCCTGTTGAGCACACTGAAGCAGCACGGCTATGCCTGGGGCATTGTCACCAACAAAGTGGAGTATCTGGCATTTCCCCTGGTGCAGCACCTGGGCCTGCAACAGGACTGCGCCGTAACGGTGGGCGGAGACACCACCGCCCACACCAAACCGCACCCGGCCCCACTGCTGTTCGCAGCGGAACAGGCCGGCTATTCAACGACGCAATGTTTATACGTAGGCGACGACGAACGCGACATCATGGCCGGCAAGGCGGCCGGCATGGCCACTATTGCAGCGGCTTACGGTTACTGCGGGGGCAACCCTGTCATAGACACGTGGAATGCCGACGAAATCGCCCATACGCCGCAAGACCTCTGGCCGGCAATCCAGCGCCTGGCCGGCGCCCGGTAAGTAACACGTAAATCATCCGCGGGTCAGAAGGCGACCTGCACACCCAGCCCAATACTGGCGGCCTTCCAGTTCCTGGCCAGTTCTCCCGAGACATTGGCTGTGACTGTCGTGCGTTGCGTCACCTTGCCCGACAAGGCCAGGCCGGCGGACAGCTTGTCGCGGCCAATGGCGCCGCTGCGTTGATCGTACGAGGCATTCAGCAAACGGGCATCGATAGTGGCGCGCGTGTCGGCAAATTCATGGCTGAGGCCGGTCCAGGCGGAAGCGCGCCAATCTATTGCGCCTGCCCTGAAAGGCAGGCTGGCCGCCGCCCCCAGCGAGGTCGTGAACGACTGCAATGTGCCGCGCTCGACATCCAGTGCGCCGACCGCCTGGTAGTTGTTATCGCTAAACCCTCGATATTGCTGTGCCACGTAACGCATGCCCAGTGTGAATTCGACGCGCGGCTCATCTGACTTTCCCCGCGCCCAGCCGATCAGGCCTGAGGCGGCGCCATTGATATTCCGGACAGTCGTCCATTGGCCGCTTGATGCCAGCGACACACTTCTGCTGGCCCTGATGCGGCCCGCACCCACCCCAGCCGCGCCTTGAAGAAAATAACCCGAATCGAAATTCTTGTTGGCATAAGCCATGATCTGCACATTATCGGTACTGCCGTGCGCCATACCCTGTTTGACGTCGGGACTGCTGTAGGCATAGGCCAGGGAATAGCCCACGGTCGTACCCGTCCCCAGGCGTTTCTGCACGCCGCCTATCAGCCCGCCCAGCGTGTTGGTGGTCTTATAGCCATCGCTATCGGCTTTCTGGGACGAGATCCGGCCAAACGCCGTACCCCAGACGAGTTTGTCCGGATCGGCCTTGAGATCGCCCGAGCCCGCGCTGTTTCCCGGGCGCGTGGAAATGGGCAGCAAGGGATCGCCGCGCCGCTGTGCCGCCAGCACCTGTTCAGTCTGATCGATCATGAACTTGCTGTTCTCGAAACCGGCCTGAATCAACTGGGCATAGCCGACCCCGCCCAGCTGGTCCATGACTCTGGGCAAGCTATCGGCGGTTTGCGGAGCCAATCCATCGTAAAGCGATTTGACCTGCGCATCGTTTGGCCGCACTCCGGCAGCCGGACGCAGCCCATCCAGTGCGGAGCCCAGTTGCCTGCGGTTGTAATTGTCGTCGACTCCCGCCACACCCAGCTTGGCATAGGAAGCCGGCGTCGCGTACAGCGTGATCGTATTGCCGCCATAAACGGTGTCAAAACGCGTGCCGGGCAAAAGACCCGCGGCAGGCTGCGCCAACGCGGCATAGCTGCCGCTTACGCCCCGAGCCGCATTGACGACCTCGTAACCCTGCCCGAGCGGCGGACTGTATGTATTGCTGGCCGAGCCGGATATTGCGCGCAGGATCGGCGCAATTTCGCCTCCCGCCAAATAAGCCCCGGTCACAAGCAGGCGATCGTGGTTGCCCGCGCCATTGCCCACACCGGTGCCATCGATATCCGTTTCATAGCGGGCGCCCGACCCCAGCGTCACGCTGCCGTCCACTGTCAGGGTACCGGGCGAATTGCCTGGAGCAATCACGCCGCCGGTTTGCGTCAGGCCCCATGCCAGCGTCAAAAGACCGCTGCCCGAAAGGCGGCCTCCCTGCAACACCAGCGCATCGGCATCCAACTGGCCATTGACGTTAAGCTCGCCCGCGGCCACCGTCGTATCCAGCGTGGTATACAGCAACTTGCCTTTTTGTATCCCGACCAAGGCTGATTTATGATTGACCGTCAGCGCATCAATATCCACATTCTGGTCGACAATCAGGTTCACGGGGGCATTGACTTCCACTTCATAATACGTGCCCTGGTCCCAGTTCCCACTGCTGGAATCGAGATGGCCCGACAGGTTTCCCGGAGACTTGTTGGTGCTCCACGCGCTCGCATCGCTCCAATGAACCGGCCCGCTGCTGCCGGCTTTGGACTGGACTGCCGTGCTGGACAACAGTGTCGCAATATTGGTCTGCAGCCAGCTCGCGTAAAAAGGCAGCCAGGTCCAATCATCGATCGACGCGTATCCGCTGTCGCCATACAGACCTCCCCCTCCCCTCATCACCGTTCCTATCTGCAGCCAGCCGGCGGGAGTCTGTATAAAAAGCGGCCCTCCGCTGTCGCCCCCTTCCGGCTGGCCCTGCAATTCAGGCACGGGTTGCTGTAAATTGTACTGATTGGGATTGTCCGGAGAGCCGGGTATGCGGAATTGAGCATGAATGATATTTCCGTCGATCTCGCCTATTTGGGTCACGGCAATGCGACGCTTTGCATCGTTGTAATTCGGCAGCCTGGGGGTGCCGTCGTTCGGCCGGCCAGGATGGGTGCCGCTACCCGACAGGCCGTAACCGACTATGGTCGCCAATTCTTCCATGCTGACCGTATACCCCGCGGGAGCAAGCTTCACAGGCTGCAGGCCATTGATGGGCCGATCAAGGCTGATCAGCGCGATATCGAAATCATCATCGCCGATATAGCCCTGATGAAAGACGACATCGCGAATTTTCCGATCGTAAGGCGTGGACGACGATGCGGGGTCGGGCGAAAAACGGATTTGCAGCGACCCGATCTCGCTGGAAAGCTTGGCCTGGGCCCGGTCTTCCACCACACAATGGGCGGCAGTCAGGATGGTACGGGAATTGATCAGCGTGCCTGTGCACCACTCTCCGAGGCCGCCGTTGTAATTCATGAACAGGGCCGCCACACTGGGCATTGTATTGGCGCTGTCGAAGTAATTGCCGAGTTGCCCGCCGTAATATGCGTTCAGGAACGGGTTATTGATATTGACCGCGTGCGCGGAAGAACCGATCAAGACAACGCCGCCGAGCGCGACCGATATCAGGCGTTTGAGTCCTGGTTCCTTGCGCATTGAGAGCCCCTGTTTTTATCTGTTTTATAAGAATGAAACGAATCAGGGTCAAAATGTTATCATATATTTCATATTGTTATGATTTGCGCAAGCCCACCTGCCGTCGAGTGCCACAGCACTGCACAACAGGAAACTGGCCCTATAAGCCCACGTTATCGTGGTTCAACACGCGCTCGGCACGGTAGCTGGAGCGCACCAGCGGCCCCGAAACCACCTCGAGAAAACCCTTGCCCAAGGCCTGGTCGCGGTAAGACGCGAATTGCTCGGGCGACACGAAGCGTTGAATCGGCAAATGGTTTCGAGTGGGACGCATGTACTGGCCTAGGGTCAGCACATCGACGCCGGCGGAGCGCATATCGTCCAGGGCGCGATCGATCTCTTCGTCGGTTTCGCCCAGGCCCAGCATCAGGCTTGTCTTGGTCAGCGTTTTGGGCGCATGGCTTTTGGCAAACGCAAGCACATCCAGGGTTTGCCTATAGCCCGCGCGCACGTCGCGCACCACGTGGGTCAGGCGTTCTACCGTTTCCAGATTCTGCGCGTAGGTGACCAGTCCGGCGTCGAGCACCGCCGCCACCGCAGCCAGATTACCGGCAAAATCGGGAGTCAGCGCCTCCACCGCGGTGGCAGGCGAACGCTGGTGGATGGCACGCACGCATGCCGCATAATGAGCCGCGCCGCCATCGGGCAAATCGTCGCGGTCCACTGAAGTCAACACCACATACTTCAGTTTCATCAGCGCTACGGCGTCGGCCACGCTTTGCGGCTCTTGCGCATCCAGCCAGCCATGCGGATTGCCCGTGCTGACCGCGCAGAACTTGCAGGCGCGCGTGCAAACCGAGCCCATCAGCATCAATGTAGCCGTGCCGCGGCCCCAGCATTCGGCAATATTCGGGCATTTGGATTCGGCACAGACCGTATTCAATTTGTGGCTGCTGACGATATCGCGCACGTCTTCGTAGGCCGCGCCCGCAGGCAACCGTACACGCAACCACGGTGGTTTGGACGCCACATCGGGTACACTGCTGCCCGCATTCGGGCGTATCCCATCCTTGATGGCCCGCGTACCTTGGGGGCTGACAAATTTACTTCCCGGCCGGGGCTGGGCCAAAACTGCATCGCTAGCCATGAAATGTCTCAATACTATGAATTGGTAAAAAGGTATCGCCAAGTCTTGATATTAATACCTGTCGTACATAAGGCCAGCGCAGACCCCGCCCCATATAGGGCTATTCGCTTTCATCGCGCGGCAGCATCAGGTTTCCACATACCGGCCACCGAGCCCTGCCCCCACGCTCAGGCGTTGACGGCGTCAACCATTTCCGTTTCGAACTGGGCGGGCATGACGATTTCAAGCATTTCCAGGTCGTCGCTGTGGGCAATTTCCCGATGAGGTATCCCCGGCGGCTGATACACCGACGATCCGGATTCCAGCCTGACTGCCCCATAGCCTTCATATTCAAACTCGATCCAGCCCCGCAGCACATAAACAAGCTGGAAATCCACCCGGTGAAGGTGCGCCGCGCTGACCAGCTCGGTTCCCGGCACGGCGCGAATCACATGAGCTACCACCCGGCCCTGCGTTGCCGCACTCACGCCCAGGTCGCGGTACTCGAAAAAAGACCTCAGGCCGCGCTCGAAGCTTGCGTCGCGCCCATGCGAAACCACTAAAGCAGAAGTATTCATATTCTCGCCCCAAAATATCACTATGCGGCGGCTCGTCGAAATCGGCAAACCCGCCACGGGAATCATCGCACAAGGAATCCATATGGGCTACAATGGCTGCACTGGGGTCGATCCGGCTTCGACGTGGGTCGCGAAACAGTGTAGGGCATGCCGAGCACCAGTAAGCTCGTAAATCCACTGGAAAAAATACAAACGCCAACGACGAGCGTTTCGCTTTAGCCGCCTAGTGCGGTAAGCCGCTGCACTGATTTGTCTTTGGGTCAGGTAGGGTAAAACCTACAGCAGCGTCATTTACAAAGAATCGGGTCTGGTTGGGTCACTCAATCTGATCTTAAATTAATGTGAATCGCCAAGGAAGGGCCTGTCGGTTGGCATGATCCAAGGTTAAAACTTAAAGTGAACCGAATAAGCATGTAGATCTGCCTGCAGAGGGCTTGCGGACGGGGGTTCAATTCCCCCCGACTCCACCAGTCACAACGCCAAGTATTAATATACTTGGCGTTTTTTTTGGCGGCCTGGCAAGTATTTGTTTACATCACACTCCGCGCCTTATCACAACGGACATGATTGCATTACGCATCGCAGCATTGGCGGGTGTAGGGATCGTTCAGTTGCCAACATTGATGGTGTGTGACCAGCTCGCGCAAGGCTCACTGGTCAGGCCGATACCCGACTGGGCGCCACGGCGTGAAATCATTCATGCCGTATTTTCGTCCCGCCGCGGTTTGATGCCGTCTGTGCGCGCATTGATTGATTACCTTGCACAGCGATTCGAGGCAATGGACGAAGACTGAAGCCAGACGTTACGGCCTATGGGCGCGACTTAAACCACAACCACGCTGCCGCACCCATGGCCAGCCACAATGCGATGATCAGGGCCGCGCCAGCCCGGCTGCTGGGCTTTGATCCCTTTGCTTGTATCCACTCGTCTGCTTGAGTGCGACATTCCGCGACGATCTCAGGCGGCAAGAGCCTGATAGTCAACCAGATCAGGCCGGGAAGCAGCAGGATATCGTCGACATAACCCAGCACTGGAATGAAGTCGGGAATCAGGTCGATGGGACTTAGTGCGTAGGCCACCACAAACACCCCCAGGGCCTTCGCGTACCAAGGCGTTCGGGGGTGTTTGCCTGCAAACCAAAGTGTCACGCCGTCAAGTTTGATGCGCCTGGCCCAGGCCTTCATTCGGTATGACACCGCCATAGGAACTCGCACGGATGGATTTCGTTCCTTCAGGACACACGCTCAGTTGCCAGAGCTGCGGCGCAGCCTTTCGGATGCGGCCTGATTCAGGCGTTTCGCTTCCTGTTCGGCATAGCCCTTTTCCCCAGGCTCATACGGCCCATCATACATGCAGCTACTACTGTTCAACGTGCATTCGATGGAGCGGTTGGCGCGGCCCGAATTCCCGGAGCCAATTAAAGAGCACCCAGAAACAAGTGCGGCAAGAAACAGCGCTACACCGCATCGGCTCAACGTTTGAATGGACATTTTCCCCGGGCCCTTAGAAATGCTGTAGCCTTTTTTATAACAGATTCTTGAAAGCCGTTCCGGAGGGGCAGTGTGCATGGCATACCATTCGACCAATCCCCAGTCAGCCGCCGGACACCGCAACCAATTTTTACGGCTACCTGGAAAGCACAAGCTAGCAATGACATTGCGTCCGCAGCGATGCCATATGTTGCGTTGAGAGTCAGGTTCCGGCTAGAGAACCTAAATGGTACCTGTACCATCACGAAGCAGGAAAAGCAGCCATAAGCATTCACAAGACAGGCGGGCTCGGCCAGCCCGTGCAAAACCAGTTCCGAGAGGGCACCGCCCCTTTGTAGAGTCACGCCACAAAGAGGCGGTTCATTGAGCGAAAAGCCCTGCCGTTCAAAGGCTTCGGTTATTTGGACGGCGCCGGGGTTTCAAGCTTATCGGCATACTTGATCATGATGTCGCCCATGGCGCGCATCATTTCACCGCGCATTTGCATGGCGGCTTTGCCGCTAAGAGCGGCCCCCGCCCCCATCATGGGGCAAGCGCTCATCATCCCGCCCCCCATCCCGTTTTCCATCATTCCTCCTCCCATCATCCCCTTCCCCATCATATGGCCCATCATCGAAGCGCCATGTTCCATGCTGCTAGATTCAGGCGACATCATTGAGGCGTCGTTTCCCGTCGATGTGGCGGCCAGGCTTATGCCGCCCACCCCAAGCAAAACCGCCGAAAGTGATGTGATAAGTAGTCGTTTCGTGTTCATGTGAACCTCTAAATTCAGTAGATCGATGTGTGCTCAAGGCTTGCCAAAGATGTACCTATAGCCTCCGAGGCGGAGGGGGCTGTAATTCGGGGATAAATTGCTTGACGATTATGCAGCTGGCTGATGCGTAGACGGGTGAAAACGAAGCGGTGATAACCATAGGCTGCGAACCGAAAAGAGCCGGCATGCCGCAGGATAGGCCACTGCAAGCGTGGCATGCTGTTGTCCTGGCCTTCATGTCGTGTGTACTGGCGGTCATGCCCGGCATCGAAGAAGCCAGGCTATTCGGCTGCACGATAGTCGATGACATTCCCGGACAAACGGCTGCCTGTGCGGGAATGCCAAGCAAGGGCAGGCACGCAATCAAAACACTGGAAATCAATTTGGCCCAGGATTTCATGGATTTAGTATAAGCCTTATCGATACAGGCCATTTATTTCATCGTAAGCCATTTCAAGTTCAAATGACTATGCGAAATCCTCCCCTCATCGCGGTGTGGGATGCTCCTGGGTCACCTCTTTCTGGGCCGCCAGTGCGTTGGGTGACCAAAAGCTTTTTATATAGGCAATGACAGCGACGATATCCTGGTCGGAAAGCTTAGTTTTAAAGGCAGGCATATCGCTTTCATAGCCCTGGGGAGCCGTGACGCCGGGAACAAGCCCATTCTTGATAAGGTCCAGCAGGACGGCATCCGGATGATGCCAGGTATGCCCGCTGACATCGTGCGGCGGCGCCGGCAGGCGGCCATTGGGCTTGCGCTCGCGCCAATTGGCTTGGCCCTGCAAGTTTGCGCCATGACATGCGGCGCAGTCATTGGTATAGACCTTTTGCCCACGCAGAACGAGCGTATGGTCGGCAGGATCGATATACCCCGTACTCGTACTGAACCTATAGTAGGCAAATACCAAAACGCCCAGCAACACCGCGGTGATCACTGCGGCTATGCCCGTTTGCTTCCGTCGTTTTGTGGCGAGCATCGATTCAATACCCTATGTCTTATCCAACCTTGATTTTCCAACCATGCCTGCTTCCAAATGCCCTGGGGTCAGGCAGGCAAAATCCACCGTTCCCGTTTGAGGGAACTGCCAGACTCTACCGCCCTTTGGACTGGGATTGAGCATGGCCATAGTGGATTCGGCATGCTTCATTCCGGGTATTTTACGCATCATCCCAGCACATTCCTTCAGTCCGTCCGCTGAATCACCTTTCTTCATACTGGACATATCGTGGCCCGGCATGGATTTCATGTCATGACCACCGGAAGCGATTTCACTATAATTAATTCGATGGCTCTTGAAACTCCCCAGCCACACGAGGCTATTGTCCGAAAATCAATCGTGCAAAGAACCGGATATTCTTAACATGGTTTGCGCCACTCCATCTTTTTCCATTCGTCGTGCAAAATTGGCATCTCCGCTGCATTATTCGCATCGGCTCAACTGGAGAATCGTTCAATGAAAGTATTGATTATTGAAGATGACTCGGATATAGCAACCAATCTCTACGACTATCTGGAAGGCGCGGGCTATGAGGTCGACACGGCATCCAATGGCGTAATGGGCCTGCACCTTGCCACCACCCAACACTGGGACGCAATTCTGCTGGACTTGTCATTGCCGGGCATGGACGGTTTGACAATCTGCGGCAAGCTCCGAAAAGAAGCGCATCAAGACACACCTATCTTGATGTTGACCGCGAAAGACACTTTGGACGACAAACTTGAGGGATTTCTACAAGGAGCCGATGACTATCTGGTCAAACCGTTTTCACTCAAGGAGGTGGGGGCACGGCTTGGCGCGCTCATCAAACGCTATAAAGGCAAGGTGGTACAAGCCGCCTTGTGTTGCGCCGATGTGCGCTTCGATTTGGCCGCACTAAGTGTTGAGCGAGCCGGCCGCCCCATCAGGCTGCCGCCAAAATGCTTGCACCTTCTACGCGTCTTGATGCAATCGCCCAATCGGGTGTTTGGCCGCGCGGAGCTCGAAACCGAGATATGGGGAGAGCATCTGCGCGACAGCGACACTCTGCGTTCGCATATTTATACGTTGCGCCACGCCCTGGCCATCAATGGCGAAGATAATCTTATCGAAACCGTACACGGCCTGGGCTACCGATTTGTGACGAGCAGTGCTGCCCTACCATAGCCTGCGCTTCAAGGTAGCGCTCGTCTTTTCCGCATTGACGATTCTATTACTTGTGTCTCAAGCGCTAGGCGTGAAGACACTCGCCGAAGTGCAGGAAGAAAAGTTCATCACCGCCTTGATTGCCGATGATATGGCAAGCCTGATCCAAAGCTACCGTACGGATCCGACGCTCGTACCTCCGCTTGATCCACAACTCGACGGGCATGTATCGCAAGAAGGCCGAACGCATATTACTTTGCCTGCATCAGTCAAAGAGCTGCAAAATGGGATACATGAAATAAGGCTGAGCGGCCAGGAAATCCATGTGGCCATCGCCTCTTTCGATCAGACGCGAGTGTATCGGGTCTACGACTTCAGCGCCTATGAGCAGCATTTCAAGAAAACGATTAATGCATTAATGGCCGGAACAGGCTTATTCGCACTATTGACCATCTGGCTGGCGTTTGGATTGTCAGGTGTCCTGGTACGTCAAGTCGCAGGACTTGCCCGCCAGGTAAAGACAGCCAGGCTGGGCACATCGACCCCATTGAACCCTGGCAAATACGATGAAGCAGAGGTGGCCGACTTGGTTGCGGCATTCAATGACTATCACCATCGAATGAGTCAAATGATCGAACGAGAGAAGGAATTCACCAGCAACGTCAGCCACGAATTCCGCACGCCGCTTACCGCGATCAAGACCAGTTGCGAGCTCCTCGCTCAGAATGCGGCCATGGATGCAAAATCCGCGGCGCGTCTGCGGCAGATTGATCGCGCGGTCGACAACATGATCGAACTGATCAACGTCATGCTTCTGCTTGCGCGAGAAGAATCGTCGGCAAATGTCGGGCCGATAAGCCTGATTGGCGCGATCGAGGATGCCCTGAACCCTTTCGCGGACGTTTTGGCCACCAAGGGTATCGCGGTCGTGATCGACATAGAAAACGCCCCGCGCATCAAAGCTAACCGTTCGGCGCTTGCTATCGCATTGTCCAATCTCATTGATAATGCGGTCAGACACACCGAACGGGGCAGCATCAGCTTCAGCTATATGAACGGCTGGTTGCGGATCGCGGACACGGGCCGCGGCATACCCCAGCACGACCTGGCGCATGTGTTCGAGCGCTTCTACCAGGCAAGGCCCGCACAGGAAGCTGGCCGTACATTCGGCATCGGCCTTGCCATTGTGAAGAAGATCAGCGACCGCTACAAATGGTCCATTGAACTCGAAAGCGCGCCGGGCAAAGGCACTTGCGCGGCCCTGCTCCTGCCGCCAGCATCCAATTAATCGTCGTCATCATCCTCTTGCCAATGCCCCTGGGGGGTAACCACAACATAAGGATTATAGGAATACCCGTCACTGTAGCCATTGCCGCCATATGGCACAGCGACGCATCCTGTCAGGAGGGCTACAACGGTTACAAGCAATGCGAGGAGCGCTGGTTTCATATTATGGTGGGCTTTGAAGTGGCGGGATGACTGGGGACAACCCGTATCCCGCGGGCTATTTCGTATGGCCAAGAGCCTTATGCTTGCCGGAATGCATAGCGGAACGCGAAGCTTTAGCATGCTGGTGGCTACGGTCTCCGGCGCGTTGCAAACCCTTATCTCTGTCAAGGGCATGGACGCCGTTGGTATTGGCTATTCCGTGGCTGCTCATGTGTGAATCGGACACACCCCCGGCTTCACTACCCATGCCGCCATGACCACCGCCAACACCGCCTCCACGCGCCTGCGCGCCAAGCGCAAAACATGACATGACGGCCACAGAAGCAACAATTAAACAGAATTTCGTTTTCAACATGGCAACTCCTTTCTGAGAATATCAAACCGACATCGGGTGAGAGGATGTCGCTGACATTGGCGGGAGTCTACCGATTGACAACACTAAACGGTGAAACTGCCACGTGACATTTGCAACTATTTATAATTTTCCACCTGGATTCGAGCACACGATCTTGATAAAAACAAAAGATGGGCATTTGTACAACAAGAAGTCGAGCAAAAGACTCAATAACTCAGGCTTCACAAAAAATTGACATTTTCTTGACACAGGCTTCACGGACATCCGATTAGTATCGATGTCTGCCATCGCGTCAATTCGACGCGATGAGAAAAATACGCCCGAGCAAGGCGCCCAGACACGAATGAATGCCTATCTGTTCCGATCGTTGATGCTTACGTGTGCCGTCCTGACAGGATGTGCAAGTTATCAGCCAAAGCCCATTACGCCAGCGCAACTTGCCAGAAACTTTGAACAACGCACGCTTACCAATGGCGCTTTGCGGGCCTATCTTGCACGAGAGGTCGGACATCCCATCAAGCCCTGGCCACTGCCGCGCTGGAACCGCGAAATGCTCACGCTCGCCGCCTACTATTACAGCCCGGCGCTGGATATTGCGCGGGCGCAGTGGGACGCGTCCAAGGCGGGCATCGAGGTTGCGGGCGCCATCCCGAATCCCGTGCTGCAACTGCCCTTCCAGTATTCCACGGTCAATCCAGGGCCGGGCCGCCCCTACACCACGGGCCTGGGTCTTGATATCCCGATCGAGACCGCGCACAAACGCGGTTACCGCATCGATCAGGCATCGCACCTGTCCGAGGCGGCGCGCCTGAATATTCGTAACGAGGCGTGGAAGACACACAGCCAGGTTCGAGAGGCATTGCTCAGCCTCTTTGCGGCACGGAAACGGACTGCGCTTCTGACGCAAAAAGTGGCGACGCAGCAACACATTCTCGACATGATGAAAAAGCGGGAGGCAGTGGGAGAAACTGCGGAGCCAGACATAAACCTGGCCGTACTCTTCCTGAAGCAAGCGCAGACTGATCTCGTCGCCTCGGGAAGTGCATCGCAAGATGCACTCGCCCGGCTTGCAAACGCCATGGGCCTTCCTGTCGTTGCGCTCGAATCGGCTCAGTTCGATCTCGACGAGTTCGAACGGCCAGGTGCAGCCCCACCACCTGCCGAGGCACGCCGCGCCGCAATCTTCAATCGTGCCGATCTGCTCGGTTCGCTGGCCAGGTACGAAGCGGCCGAAGGCGCACTGCAACTGGAAATCGCCAAGCAATACCCGGATATCCATATCGGCCTGGGCTACACCTACGATACAGGAACCAATAAGATCGGGTTTGGCTTGGCGGGGATCACACTGCCGATCTTTGATCGAAACGAAGGCGGAATCGCCCAAGCGGAAGCGAAAAGAGCCGAGGCAGCCGCAAATACTGCCGCACTGCAGGACAAGATCATTAATGATCTCGATCACGCGCTCGAACATTACCGGACAAGCCTCAATGTGTTGCGTTTGTCCGCTGTGCGCCTGTCCACCGAGCAAAAGCAATTAAGGAGCCAAGCCACGAGCTTCGACGCCGGCGCTATCGATCGCCCGGCACTCGCCCAGGCGAAAGCAAACTACCAAACCAGCGCTATCGCCCGCCTGAACGATGTCGTAGCGGCGCAGCAGGCCGCGGGCGCACTAGAGGACGCCATGCAGCGACCTCTGTCGCCGAGCACGCCGAACTGGACTACGACGCAAAAAAGGATCCTGCGATGAAACACAAAATGGCCCTCTTGCTAATCACTTCGGCGGTACTGGCGGCGGCCGGCGGTGGGTACATCTATTACACGGTGAGCGTCGCGCCGACCGTCATATCGACCGCCGCAACCCAGACGCCACGCGTGCAAACGGTCAACGGCGAAACAGTGGTGTTGGTCTCCATCGACGAACAGCGCGCAAGCCACATCGACGTGGCTTCCCTTATGACTTCGACGGTTCAGCCGGAAACCACCGCTTACACGTCAGTGATCAATTTGCAGCCGCTCTTCGATTTGCACAACCGCGCGGCGGCGGTGCGCTCCAACCGCCAAAGCGCGCGCGCACAAGCCGACGCGTCACGCGCCCAGTACGAGCGCGACTACGTGCTGTTCAAGGATAATCGCAACGTTTCGCAAAAGAGCCTGCAGGACGCCAGAGCCATTATGCTTACGGATCAGTTCAAATGGCAGGCGGCCGAGGCCACGCAAAACGTTCTTGATGCAACATTGAGGCAGCAATTCGGGACTGTGCTGGCCAGCGCAGCCACATCGCCGACATCCCATCTCCTTCAACAATTAATGAGCGGCCGCACCGAGGTGTTGCGTGTCACGCTGCCGGCGAAAGACAGCGCCTCGGCACCTGCTCAGATATCGGTCGATGGCCTCAGCGGCCAGCTCATTGCCGCCCACAAACTCTCGGCTTCGCCGCAAAGCGATCCGTCGATTCAAGGCAGTCCTTATTTCTATGCAGCGGACGGTATCCTACCTGTCGGGACGCGCACAACCGCCCACATACCTCTGGAAAGCAAGAGCGCACAAGGCCTGCTGATCCCCGAAGACGCGGTCGTATGGTACGGCGGACAACAATGGGTCTATGTGAAGACGGCTGTCGATCGATTTACCCGACGCTATATGCCATTGGCGCCGGCAGTTGATAGTGGATTCGTTGTGACGAGCGGCTTTCGTGCCGGCGATGAAGTAGTGGTCCGCGGCGCCCAGCTGTTGCTTTCCGAAGAACTGCTCCCCCAAGGCATTACAACCCAGTGCAAAGATCCACCGGAATGCGATGGTTGACCAGGGTCATTCATCCACAAGCACCATAACTTCTCATGCTAAACACCATCATCCGATTTTCGCTGCGGTTTCGCGGCGTCATTTATGCTCTCGCCGTCCTGGCGAGCGCTTATGGCCTGTATACCCTGACACATGTGAAGCTGGATGTCTTCCCCGAATTCGCCCCGCCTATGGCGGTGATCCAGACAGAGGCGCCGGGCCTATCGAGCGAACAGGTCGAGACGCTGGTGACTCGCCCGATAGAAGCTGCATTGAGCGGGACGGTCGACGTACAGTCCATGAGATCCAAGTCCCTGCAGGGTTTATCCGCCATTACCATGGTGTTTGGCGACCATTCGAACGTCTTGCAAGCCCGGCAGCTGGTGTCCGAGCGCATGAACGCTGTGGCCGCCGCTTTGCCGGCCGGTGTGCTGCCGCCCAAGCTGCTGCCGCTCACGACCGCGACGAGCACTGTCCTGACCATCGGCTTGACATCGAAGACAAAGTCCTTGATGGAGCTGCATGATATTGCCCAATGGATGGTGAAGCCACAATTATTGAGCGTGCCGGGCGTCGCCGATGCGATCGTATTCGGCGGCAATACACGGCAACTGCAGATTCAGGTCGATCCGGATAAATTGGCGCGCTATGGCCTCTCAATCCAGGAGGTCATCGCTGCGGCGAGAACTTCGACCGGTGTACGCGGCGCGGGCTTTATCGAAAACGCGAACCAGCGCATCACGATCAGCACCGACGGCCAGATCACGACGCCCAAGGCGCTGGCTGAAGTCGTACTGAGCTGGAGCCACGGTACAGGCATCCGGATGGGCGACGTCGCTACGGTGGCGTACGCGCCCGCGCCCGCGGTAGGCGCCGCATCCGTCATGGGCAAACCCGGTGTCATGGTGGTGCTGGAAAGCCAGTATGGAACCAATACGCTGACCGTCACGAACGGGCTGGAGCAAACGCTCGCCACGCTCAAGCCCGTGCTCGCCCGGCAAGGCGTCGACCTGGAGCCGGACGTTTTTCGCCCGGCGAACTTCATCGTGGAAGCAACCAACCATTTACGCACGGCCCTGTTGATTGGCGGCGTACTCGTTATAGCAATCCTGTTTCTTTTCCTGCTCAATGTCAGGACCGCGGTCATTTCCGCCCTTGTCATTCCACTCTCGCTGCTGGTTGCCGTGATTGTTCTCAATGCCTTTGGCGTTACGCTCAATACAATGACCCTTGGCGGCCTGGCGATCGCCTTGGGTGAAGTGGTTGACGATGCCATTATCGATGTCGAAAACATTTATCGACGACTGCGGGAAAACCGTAAATTGCCCGAACCGCTTGCCGCTTTTCGGGTCGTGTTGCACGCGTCGCTGGAAGTGCGCAGCGCAGTTGTGTTTGCGACATTCGTTGTCATCCTGATCTTTTTGCCGGTCTTATCGCTCTCGGGTGTGGCCGGCAAACTCTTCGCACCGCTGGGCATTGCTTATATTCTCGCAGTACTGGCGTCCCTCTCGGTGGCGCTGACTCTCACCCCTGCGATGGCGCTCGCACTACTGGCCAAGACGCCACTCCCGCCTCACGAGCCGCGGTTGTTGGCGTGGCTGAAAACACACTACAGCACTCTATTGATAAAAGTGGAGCGGCATGCTCGGACCATCATGATTCTTGTCGCTATTCTATGTCTTGCGACGTTGTCGATATTGCCATTTTTGCGCGGCAACTTCATCCCGGAACTTCGGGAAGGACACTACATTGTTCATATGGGTCTTGCGCCCGGCTCATCCCTGGCCGAGTCAATGCGCACCGGCGCCCGGATCTCCCGCACACTGATGCAGATCCCGGGCGTGCGCCTGGTAGCGCAGCGCGCAGGCCGCGCCGACGAAGTGGTCGATCCCGCAGGCGTACAGCTCAGTGAGTTCGAAGTCGATCTAAAGCCGATGAGCGCCAGCGAGCAAAATACCACTTTGCAACGCATCCGTGATGCACTTGCGAGCTTCCCGGGTGCCTCCACCTCGGTCAATACCTTCCTCGTTGAACGCATCGACGAGACGATTTCCGGCTCGACCGCACCCGTTGTAGTCAATGTATTTGGCGACAACCTCGATGTCATTGATCGCAAGGCGCTGGAAATTGCTCAGTTGATGGGCAAGATCGATGGGGCCATCAATGTACGCGTCGAATCACCTCCCGGTATTCCGGAACTGGCCGTCAGGCTCAAACCGGGTCAATTAAGCCGCTGGGGCTTCAGGCCCATCGATGTTCTCAACACGATTCAGGATGCCTATCAGGGAACGACCGTCGCACAAGCTTATGAAGGCAATCGCAGCTACGATGTCGCCGTAGTCCTGTCGCCGGCGGCCCGCACAGACATCGGCCAGGTTGGCTCGCTCATGCTGCGCAATCCCGACGGCCTCGCCGTGCCATTGCGAAACCTCGCAAACCTGCGCCAAGTATCGGGCCGCTACCAGATCACGCACGATGGAGGCCGACGTATGCAGACGGTATCGGTCAGCGTTGGCGGGCGCGCCGTGAGCGATTTCGTTCGCGAAGCGCAGGCGCGCGTGAACCACGAAATCGCCATGCCCAAGGGAACGTATGCGGTGTTTGCGGGGCAAAGCGAAGCACGCAGCCAATCGCTGCACGATTTACTGGTCTACGGCGTCATGGCCGGCGTCGGCATCGTGCTGCTGCTCTTTCTTGCGTTGAAAAACCGTCGCAGCGTTGCGCTGGTGATGGCGAACCTGCCGTTTGCACTGGTGGGCGGGGTGTTGAGCGTAGCGCTGACCGGTGGCGATCTTTCTCTGGGGGCCATGGTGGGCTTCGTAACGCTGTTCGGTATTTCCCTGCGAAACTCGATCATGCTGATTAGCCACTATGAACACCTCGTACACGTCGACCGGATGCCCTGGTGTATGCAGACGGCCGTGCAAGGCGCGGCCGAACGCCTGATACCCATTTTGATGACAGCGCTCGTGACCGCATTCGCGCTGCTGCCGCTGGCGCTTACGAGCGGTGCGGCCGGCAATGAAATCGAAGGGCCTATGGCCATTGTGATTCTTGGCGGGCTTGCCACCTCTACGCTGCTGAACCTGATCGTGCTGCCCATACTTGCGCTGCGCTATGGCCGTTTTGAACAGGATGCATTGGTTGAACCGGATCGGTACGCCGTCGAGTAGATCGGCCACGCATGGGTCGCATAGCTTCTGCGACATCGGTGTCATTTGTTGTTTTTAAAACAGGTCGAACGCGCCAAAGATATCAACAGCAGCAGTGCCACGGGTCACAAACCCCACCCGTACGTCGAAAAACTGAGCAAGTTTTTCCTTAGCTTTATATATTTTATGTAATAAATACCACAATATTTGTAGTAAATCCTACTTTATTCTAATATTAAAACATGGATACTATAAATATGAAGTGGCTGCTTCTTATTATCAGCCTGCCGACCAACAGCGCGACGGCGCGCATGCGCATCTGGCGCGCACTGAAAGCGCTAGGCTGCGGGGCTTTGCGCGACGGTGTCTATCTTTTGCCCGATAACGCTTCGCACCAACGGCAACTCACCGATTTATCCGACGAAACCCTACGTGAAGGCGGTAGCGCGTGGCTATTGACGGTTCATGCGCAAGCTGAAACGGAGATCGATGCCTACCGCGCGCTATTTGACCGCAGCAATGACTATGCTGAATTGCTGCAAGCATTCTCCGCCGCACGCGAAACGCTGGCCGCGCTGGCACCACAGGAAATCAACCGCGTTTTGCGCAAGCTGCGGAGAGACTACGAGGCGCTCTGTGCCATCGATTATTTTCCCAATGAGATTAGCCTGCAGACGGAAGCGGCATGGATCGATTTTGTCAATGCCGCCGAACTGATCCTGTCGCCGAACGAGCCGCATGCAATCGACACTTCCATCCCACAACTCGACCCGAACCGTTATCAGGGACGCATCTGGGCAACACGCCGCCATCTCTGGGTCGATCGGGTCGCCAGTGCATGGCTGATCCGGCGCTTCATCGATCGCAAAGCGCGCTTTCTGTGGCTGGATTCTCCGGGCGACTGTCCCGCCAAGGCGCTGGGTTTCGATTTTGATGGCGCCGCCTTCACCCACATCGGCGACCGTGTGACGTTCGAGGTGCTGCTGGCAAGCTTCGGACTCGATTCGGACCTTGGCCTGGCGAGGCTCGGCGCAATGGTGCACGCACTCGACGTCGGCAACGGTTACGTGCCGGAGGCCAATGGCTTCGAGGCCGTGCTGTCCGGCGCGCGCCAACGCGCCACGGACGACGACCAGTTGCTGGCCGAACTCGAAGTCGTGCTCGATTCGCTGTACGCGCATTTTTCCGATGACCCGCAAACCCCGGAAACAAAACGCTAGGTCCAACAAATGAATCTCGCCGAACGCATCGTACCAAAGCCAACCTACACCCTGTGGCAGCTCATTGCCTACTTTCTGAAGCTTGGCGCATGGGGGTTCGGCGGCCCAGTGGCCCTGGTGGACTACATGCACCGCGACTTGGTCGATGATCGTCAGTGGATTTCTCAAGAAGATTACAAGGAAGGGCTGGCGCTGGCCCAGCTCGCGCCGGGTCCGCTGGCGGCGCAATTGGGTATTTATCTCGGCTTCGTGCATTTCCGGCTGCTCGGCGCGACACTCGCGGGCATTGCCTTCGTCATCCCTTCTTTTCTGATGGTGGTCGCGCTGGGCTGGGCCTATTTGCGCTTTGGCGGCTTGCCGTGGATGCAGGCGGTGTTTTACGGGGTCGGCGCCGCGGTGATCGGCATCATTGCGATGAGTGCCAAAAAGCTCACTAAAAAAACCGTGGGTAAAGATAGGCTGCTATGGGCGATTTATCTATTGCTGGCCGTCGTTACGATCGCTACCGAATCCGAAATCGCGTGGCTTTTCATCGCCGCAGGTGTATTGGTTTGGTTCCGGCGCGCGCCACCGCGGTGCTTGCACAAAGGAGGTTTGAACGCAGGTGTGTTGGCGCAGTTGCCGATCGCCGGCAGTATGTTGAGCACCCTGGATATTCCGCTATTGGTACAAATCGGAATCTTCTTCGCCGAAGCGGGCGCCTTCGTATTCGGCTCCGGTCTGGCGATTGTGCCTTTCCTGTATGGCGGTGTGGTGGCGCAGCATCACTGGCTGACCGACAAGCAGTTCGTTGATGCGGTGGCGGTAGCGATGATTACGCCGGGGCCCGTCGTCATCACCGTTGGCTTCATCGGTTATCTCGTGGCAGGGCTGCCTGGCGCCTCGGTCGCAGCGCTCGCAACCTTTCTGCCGTGCTACCTGTTCACGGTAATCCCTGCGCCATACTTCAAGAAATACGGCAAAGTGCCAGGCGTCATCGCATTCGTGGACGGCATCACGGCCGCCGCGATCGGTGCCATCGCCGGATCTGTGATCGTGATCGCCAAACGCTCGATCGTCGATATTCCAACCGCATTGCTCGCCCTTCTCACGATTGCGCTACTATGGAAAATCAAGAAACTCCAAGAGCCGGCCATCGTCGCGGCGGCAGCGGTCATCGGCTTGATCATTTACCCATTATTGAAGCACTGAACCGCGGCATCATGCCGCCGCCACGCGCCTGCGTGTCAAGCGCAAAACATGACATGACAGCAACAGAAGCGACAACTAGACAGGTTTTCGTTTTCAACATGACAACCCCTTTCTAAAAATATCAATCCGACATCGATGAGTTGATATCGTTGATTTCAGAGGTTCCTTGGGCCGGCATTATTCGGACAGGGGCACAGGGCTGGATCCTGGCGACAACAATTCATTACTATGCAGCTTACGCACCTGCAAAAGGCCGGCAAGCGCTATCGCCAACAACCACGCCGCTATCCCAAGCAGGAGCCAACCACCTATCGTCTTATACACCAGGACCCCCACCACGCCGCCCCCAAGAAACGAGGCCACAGTTTCCGCATGCAGCCTAAGTTTTGTCTTGTATCGGGCGGCCTGCGCAGGAGATTCACGCCCACGCATAATGTCGAACAACATGCCCAGTTCAATCCCGATGTCCGTGGACATGCCTGATACGTGCGTCGTGCGGACGCGGGCGTTCGAGATACGCGTGACTACGGCATTCTGCAGGCCCATAAGGAAGCTCAAGCCAAGAATCAGCGTCGGCCCGCTATAGTCGGCTGCCAGCCGCAAATCCGTGTAGCCCAACAGCGCCATCAGAATGGCTTCGGTGAGAATACTGAACGCGTAAATGCCATTTATCTGCCGCCGCCTGCCCGCATTGATCAGCACGGTCGACACCGAAGAACCTAAAATGAAGGCAAGCACGATAACCAGATAGAACACGCCTGTCCGCCACTGACCGAGCGCTGCACGATCGGACAGAGCCGACACATTGCCGGTCATATTGGCGGAAAAAAAACCGACGGCCTGAAAGGCCGCAGTGTTCAATGCCCCAGCAACGGCCGCCAGAGTGCAGGCCAGGCGCCGATCTTTGTAGCTGCTGCGCGCAGCTCCCTGCTGGATCAACATAGTCGAGAATTAAATATAACAGGAACCGATATGGAGTCAGCATTGTAAACGAAACGACTCAACGTCACTTCAGAACCCTATGGGTTCATTAACTACAAAACGGACTCCCTTTTCGGCATGACACACATGGTGTGGACAGTTACTAATTATCTTGGCCGCAATCACAAGAGCAAGATATTGAAAATTATCTTAACCTGCAGAGCGCCGCGATTTACTGATGTGGCAGTCCTGACGTACTTGCTCTGTCTGCGGCGCCAACACCGCCGCCAGCAAAGGTAGCCAGGCTCGGACTAGCCAAAAGGACGCCGATCACCATTACCACCTTGCGCTTGAACATTATTTTCTCCAGGAGAAAATACAAAACAGTTGCACAAGATGCGCGACACATCGCTACGCCATGAATTTAGCTTGCGTCAAAGCCTTTGGCTGTAAGAAATCACAAAAATCAGTAAAAGTGGAGTGAAACCACAATCGCCTTTATCATAAGGTCAACGAAACATGACACAAGCACTGGTTTTGGCGCGGCAATCGCTTAACTTTCGGGAGGCGATAGCCCGCGCACCCATTTCGAATCAATTACAGCAAATCATGGCATGGATATGACACCTGACGACTTGCGCCGCTGGCAGGCACATATGGACTTTACCCAGGCCCAGGCGGCGAAGGCCCTGGGTACGTCGCTTGCCACCTATAAAAGCTGGTTGAGTGGACGCGACCCGAATACGGGAAGGTCCATCGGCATCGATCACACGGTGGACCTCGCCTGTGCGGCGCTGGTCGAGCGTTTGGCGCCCTTTAGCGAATACGAAACTCACTGATTATTCCAGTACCGGCTGCACCTGACTTCCTCCAACCCCTCATTGCGCAGGCGAACAATATGGCTCACAATCCTGAAAACATTAGCATGGCGCTGTTCTGCGACTTTGAAAACGTGGCGCTTGGCGTGCGCGACGCCAGCCACGAGCAGTTCGACATCAAGCCGGTGCTGGAGCGCCTGCTTTTGAAAGGCAGCATCGTCGTCAAGAAAGCCTACTGCGATTGGGACCGTTACAAGAATTTCAAGGCAACAATGCATGAAGCCAATTTCGAACTGATTGAAATTCCTCATGTCCGCCAGTCCGGGAAGAATTCGGCCGATATCCGCATGGTGGTCGACGCCCTGGACCTTTGCTATACAAAAGCACACGTCAATACCTTTGTCATCATCAGCGGCGACTCCGATTTTTCGCCGCTGGTCTCCAAGCTGCGTGAAAACGCCAAACAAGTAATCGGTGTGGGTGTCAAGCAATCGACGTCCGATCTATTGGTTGCCAACTGCGACGAATTCATCTTTTACGATGACCTGGTACGCGCAAATCGAGGTACGGTCAAAGGGCGCGAAACCGAAGAAACCCAACATGGGTCCAAGCCCTCGATAGACGGCGAAAAGCTCGGCAAGGACGAATCGCAGGGCCTGAAAAATACGGCAATCAAAATAGCGGTCGATACCTTCGATGCCCTGCTGTCCGAACGCGGAGACAGCGGCAAGATATGGGCATCGACGCTTAAACAGGCAATCAAGCGCCGCAAGCCCGATTTCAACGAGTCGTACTACGGTTTTCGCGCCTTTGGCAATCTGCTAGAAGAGGCGCAGGCGCACGGCCTGTTCGAGGTGGGCCGCGACGAAAAATCAGGCGCTTATGTTTACCGCAGTGCTGTCGTCGATAAGCCGGAAACACGCCGACGCGGCAGGCAGAAAGCAGGCGAAGGGCGGGCTGCCGTTCAGGCGCCCGTTACCGGCGCGCCCCAGGAAGCCCCGGCTAAACCGGCACGTAAACGAGCCGTCCGTACAACCCGCAAGCCAGCGGCCGCCTGAAGCTTGGTAAAAAAGGCCTGGGCCTGCCCATTGGCGATTGGCTGAACAGCTTCGCCTCGAATCAGACGCGGGCTTCCGCCCTGGCTTCTTCAAGCGCTTCCTGCATAAGCCAAAGCGGCTCGGCCAAAACCTGCTCGTCGCAATTGTGCCCATCGCCGCCGCGATCGACCACAATGAATTCGCTCACGCGTTCCAGCGCCATCAGTGGATGATGCCATACGCCCGGAGCATAATTCACCCCTTGCCAGCCGTCCGACACAAACGCCCGTACCCGGCTCGGATCCAGCTTTCCGGCAGGCGCGGCCACTATCAGATACGGAGTGCCGGTCAATGGAATGAAGGCCTGGCTGCCCAGCGGATGACGCTCCAGCATGGTGACTGTAAATGGCAGTTGCCGCGGCTGGCTGCGAAACAGATTGATCAGCGTGCGCCCGCCATCCGTCTCGACCCTGGCCAGATCGTGGAAGCGTTCGGTGGTGCCGTCATTGATCATGAAGTGCTTTGCGCCTTCCGTTTGCACGACATCGCCGAACGGTTCGAACGATTCGCGCGTAAGCTTCTCGATAATCAGAGTGCGCATGGTATTTTCCTTAAACTGATAGAAACGTTCGCGAAACAAGGTACAGTGATTCTACGCTTGCGGCGCCGCAGGCTATTCTTTTCATGGATGCCCCTATTTTGCCAGCCGTCCCCACACGCGCAGGCGCGACACGCCGCCATCCGGAATAATATTGAAGCGAATGTGGCTGATTGGCCCCAACCGCGCGATCTGCTCCGCAAAATAATGCTGCTGGTCCATCGCCAACTTCTGCTCAGGCAACAACACCGGCCAGAACATCGATTGCGTCACCAGCGACTCGGCCGTACCCTCCGTCACATAGGCTGCCTGCACGGAACAACGGTCAGGATAATTGCCTTTGAAAAAAGCCGTGTCGACCTCGATCTTGTCGATCTCGCCGGGATGCGCCAGCGCGATAATGCACCAGTCGTTGCCCGGTTCCCGCCGCCGGCGGGTCTCCCAGCCATCGCCCATGTTCACCCCCCGCCCCGGCATCAACATGTTTGAAGCCGCACCGAAGTGCTGGTTGTTGGCGCCTATGACACAACCGCCGTTTTCCATGGCAATCAGGTCGATCTGCTCCTGGGCGCCGCGCTGCTCCCAGTCGCACTGCGGCGACCCGTAGACACGCAATCGCGCCAGCCCGCCATCCGGGTACAGATTGACTCGCACATGAGTAAACGCTTGTTCCGCCTCGATCGCATGATAGTGATGGCTGTTGCCCTGGAGGCTGGTCGCAGGCAGGACATTGCGCCACACGGTGAGTTCGCCTGGATCGCCTTCGGGGCTGTGGCAGGCATCGAGCGAGGCCGCCGGCGGAAAATTGCCGGTGAAGTGGCTTGTATCCAGGTCCACCCCGCGGATTACTCCCGGGCGAGCCAGCTTGACGATGCAATAGTCGTAGCCGCTGACGCGCTTGCGGCGGGTTTCCCAGCCATCCATCCATTTGCCGTGATCGTCGTATTTGCCGACAATGAACACCGCCGGATCGGGGTTGAGCATACGCTCGGCCGGCGCAAAGAACTCATCGGTGGCAAACAGGGCCTGGGCCCCCAGCCGGGGATCGGCCAGGTTCGCGTACTGCCGCACAAAGTCCGGCGCGTTGGGATCTACAGATACGAGTGACATGCCAATTCTTCCGTTAAGCAGGGGTTAAGCGGTTTTAGGGGCCAAGTGCGTAATGCCATGGTCGATTGCGCCGGTCGGGTCAGGCGCCACGGCGGGCTCGAACGGCTGTTCGCCGTTGAGCACGCGATGCGCACGGGCGCAGTCGATATCCTTTTCCCAGGAAGCCACGACCACGGTCGCCACGCAGTTGCCGATCATATTGGTCAATGCACGGGCAATTCCAATGAACCAATCGACCGGCAGGATCAGCACCAGCCCAAGCAGCGGAATGGCGGGGATCGCCGTCAGGGTTGCGGCAAGGATCACGATGGCCGAACCCGGGATGCCGTGGGCGCCTTTCGAGGTAAGCAGCGACACCAGTATGATCAAAGCCAGGTCATGAATCGACAAAGGCGTATTGGTCGCCTGGGCAATGAATATGACCGCCAGCGTCAGGTAAATCGAAAAACCGTCGAGATTGAACGAATAGCCGGTGGGAATCACCAGGCCCACAGTGGAATCCTTGACGCCCATCCACTCGAGCTTGCGCATGATTTGCGGCAGCACCGCGTCGGACGAAGCCGTGCCCAGCACGATGGACAGCTCTTCGCGGAAATACTTGATGAACTTGAAAATATTGAAGCCCGCGAGCCGCATGACGATGCCCATCACGACCACCACGAACACGATGCATGACGCATAAAACACCAGCACCAGCAAGCCGAGTTGCTGGAGCGAGGCCGCACCGTACTTGCCCGTGGTAAACGCCACGGCGCCCAGGACTCCCAGCGGGGCCAGCTTGATAATAAAGCCCATGATGGAGAAAAACACTTGCGCCAGACCATCGACGAGCCGGGCAACAGGCTTGCCCTTTTCGCCCATCATCGACAGGGCCGCACCGAACAGCACGGCAAACACCAGTACCTGCAGGATATCGCCTCGGGCGAATGCATCGAACACCGTGTCGGGGATGATCTTGAGGAGGAACCCGGCCGTGTCCTTCAGGCTCTTGGCATGCTCGGTGTAGGCGGTCATGGCCGATGCATCCAGCGTGTGGATGTCGATATTCATGCCGGTGCCCGGATGAATCAGATAGGCCAGCGCGGCGCCGATCAGCAAGGCAAACGTGGTAATGACTTCAAAGTAGATAATCGCCTTGACACCAACGCGGCCGACTTTCTTCAAGTCGCCGGCGCTGGCCATGCCGCTGACCACCACACAAAATACGATGGGGGCAATGATCATCTTGATCAATTTGAGAAAACCGTCGCCGAACGGACGCAGGCTTTCACCGAAATGAGGGAAAAGCACACCGACGACAATGCCGATAAGCAGCCCAATCACAACACGTCCGAATAGCGAATTTAAGAACCGAGGCATAGCGTGTCTCCTGAATGTATTTATACACATCATACCGGTCAGACCAGATGTGTTATACAGAATATAAAGAATTGAGTATGTATCGGTCAAGAGGTTTTCTACTCGGGATATCCCTAGGATTGGCTGGCCTCTATAGGCATACACTGGTCAGACCAGGGCTTGAAAGCCGTCGTACAATGGGACCGGAACCGGCCAACAGGTGATCAACATGAAAAACATGCCGCATACCGTAACCAACACAACGATTACGACCATCCGCGAGCGGATCGAACGGCAGGTGTATCCGGCCGGGGCGATGCTGCCGTCGCAACGCCAGTTGGCGGAGGAACTGAGCATCAGCCGGGCGTCGCTGCGCGAAGCCTTGTCGACGCTCGAGGCGCTGGGCCTGGTGGTGATCCGTCCGGGCAAAGGCGTTTATGTATCCGATGCGCCTCAGCGGGTTGGCGTTGCGTGGCGCTTTGCCGATCAGATTTCGCTGGCCGATACCTATCAATTGCGCTACGCGCTTGAAGGGTTTTCAACCCGCCTCGCGGCCTTGGCATCGAGCCAGGATGAAATCGACTGGCTATCCGATAACGTCGAAGCCATGCACGCAGCTCTGCTCAATGGCGATTTCGATGAAGCGGCGCAACTCGATTTCGCTTTCCATTTGCATATAGTCAGCATGGCAGGCAACGGCGCCATTGCAGACATCCTGCGCGGCAGTACGGAAATTGTGATGGAAAGCCAGCGCCTGCCCTTCTACCAGCGCGAGCTGGCGCACTCCACGTATATCGAGCACCTGGAAATTCTGGAAGGCCTGCGGCGGCGCAACGGCCAGGCAGCCGGGCTGGCGATGGAGCGTCATATTGTGCGGGCCGCGCAGCGCGCGGGCATCCATTTCCCCACACCGCCAGACGCGCTTGAACAGTCCCGTCCACCGGCGGCATCGGCGGCGGAAGCCACGCCATAAATGCAAGGCGCAGTGCGCGGCGCCCACACACTGTGTCGCTCAGGTGCCAATGTCTTCGTTCCACAAAGAAGGCTTGGCCGCAATGAAATCGCGCATCAACGCAATGCAGGTTTCGTCCTGCAGCACATCCACCTGCACGGCGCGTGAACGCAGCATGGCCTCTTCGCCCATGAAGCTACGATTTTCGCCTACGATCACTTTAGGAATCTTGTAAAGCAGGATGGCGCCGCTGCACATCGCGCAAGGCGAAAGCGTGGTATAGAGCACCGATTCCCGGTACACACTGGCAGGCTGACGCCCCGCATTCTCGAAGGCGTCCATCTCGCCATGCAAAATGGCGCTGCCCTGCTGCACCCGCCGGTTGTGGCCACGGCCTATGATGCGGCCCCGATGCACAATCACCGAGCCGATCGGAATGCCGCCCTCGGCCAGGCCCTGCTGCGCCTCGTTGATCGCGGCAAGCATGAAGGGGTCCATGTCGATCTCCTGTATATCCATTAGCCCTTGAAGCAAATAGTAACGTAGCGCCGCAATTTTGCGGCAAAATAAGTCGCCGCAGTTTATGTCGCCCATGTTAAAAGGAAAATCCCAGGGAGCATCCAAGGAGACGGAAATGAGGGTCATTAAATCCAGGTATCTGATCATCGGTTCGGCATTTTCTTTGATCGCCTTTTGTCCGCAGGGATATGCACAGACCACCACACTGAAACTCATCAATGAATATCCGGCAACCTCCATCACTGCCGCGGCCGATCTGGATTTCGCCGCCTCGGTCGACAAACTGTCGAATGGAAAAATCAAGGTAGAGACACTGCAGGAAAAGAACGATCCCTATAAAGGCGCCGGCCAGGTGGATGCGGTCAGCCAGAACAAAGTACAAATGGGCACACTGTTCGGCGGCATCCTGGGAGCGCGAGACTCCCTGTTTTTACTTTCGTCGTTGCCTTTTGCCGCCAAGGATTTCCAGCAGGCCAAATCCTTGTTTACCTGTGCAAAACCGGTACTGGAAGACAGGCTGAAGAAACTCGATGCCAAATTGCTCTATGTGACGCCATGGCCGCCATCGGGCATCTGGTCCACCAAACCGCTGGCCACCAAAACAGATTTACAGGCGCTGAAGATCCGCACCTACGATGAAACCAGCAAGTCGGTGTTTGAGCGTCTGGGCGCGCAAAGCGTGAATCTTCCGTACTCCGCGCTGGCGGAGAAACTCAAAGCGGGCGATCTGAACGCGGTTCTTACTTCGGGCGATGGCGGCGCCGGCCGAAAACTATGGGATCTTCTGCCCTACTTCACCGCGGTGAACTATTCAATTCCGCTCAGCTATACGATTATCAACAACGCCACATGGAACAGCTTGAGCAAAGAGCAGCAATCCGTGCTGGACAAGGCGGCTCAAGAAGTTGCCGACGCATCCTGGGCCGGGGTTGAAAAACGCATCCAGGCAAACTATAGCCGCATGAGCGAGCACAAGATGACCTTGAACACGCAGCCGTCGGCCTCGATCAATCAGGCACTCAAGGATTCCGGGGCCGCCGAAACCAAAGCCTGGCTGCAGAAAAACAAGCTGACCGACAAAGACGCGGCGTGCCTGCTGGAAGGCAATTCCTGATGCGAAAAGCCAGATTCGCGTGGCCTTCACAGGCCGCGCGCCGGCCCGCTACTTGAAACAATCAGCAACCCGGCCTTGATTTTCAGGGCGCCGGGGTGGAGTATTTGTCTTGACTTAACAGGAGAAAGAAAGCATATGAGCCTCGCGCCGGTAAAACCCAATAGCGACTATTGCCTTGGCCCGCTCCCCGAGGTCGATGAATCGACATTCGATATTCCCGCCGGAGCCTGCGATACACACGCGCATGTGATATCGGCCAGCGACGCATACCCCATGGTTTCGAACCGGAGCTATACCCCGCCGGCGGCGCCCGAAGAAAAATACCTGGCCATGCTCGATGCGACAGGAATGGATCGAGGCGTATTGGTGCAAATCAGCGTGTACGGCTCGGACAACCGATACATGCTCGATGTCCTGAAACGCAATCCGAAACGGCTAAGAGGCGTGGCGGTCGTCCGCGCCGATGTCACCGACAAAGAATTGCGCGACATGCACGAAGCGGGAGTGCGGGGCTTGCGCATCAACGTCCTGTTCGGAGGAGGCACCGGCTTTGACGCGATGGAAGGCCTGGCGCACCGGATTGCCGACATGGGCTGGCATATCCAGTTCCTGATGGATGCCCGTCAATTACCGGACTTGATGCCGAAAATGAAAAAGCTGCCGGTGATTGGCGTAGTCGATCACATGGGCCACATGCCGGTATCGCTGGGCACATTGCACCCAGGTTTTGAAGCATTGCAAAGCCTGGTCCGCGATCGCGGCTGGTGGGTGAAGCTGTCCGGAGCCTATCGGATCAGCGACGACTTCCAGGACTATAAAGATGTCGTGCCATGGGCTCGCGAACTGATAAAAACCGCGCCGGATCAAATGGTGTGGGGCAGCGATTGGCCCCATGTCGCCATACCCAGAATGCCCAACACAGGACGCCTGCGCAACCAGCTCGCCCTTTGGGCGCCCGATAGCAAAGAGAGAAACCGCATCCTGGTCGACAACCCGGCAAAGCTCTACGATTTCGAATAGCCCCCAAACAAACAAGGAGTCATGTCATGCGCTGGTACAAAGAACTGAATCAGAAAGAGAAAAAGACTTTTGTCGCCGCCTTCGGAGGATGGGCGATCGACGCGCTCGATTTCATGATTTTCACGTTCGTCATTGCGGCGATCATGCAGCTTTGGGGTATCAACAAAGGCGAGGCGGGCCTGCTCGGAACCGTTACGCTGCTCTTTTCCGCCATCGGAGGCTGGGGAGCCGGCATTCTCGCCGATCGATACGGCCGTGTGAAAATCCTGCAAATTACCATTCTCTGGTTCTCGATCTGCACAGTTCTTACCGGATTTTCCCAAAACTTCGAACAGTTTTTTGTGCTCCGCGCGCTGCAAGGCCTGGGGTTCGGCGGAGAATGGGCCGTGGGCTCGGTGCTGATGGGCGAAATCATTCGCGCCGAGCACCGCGGAAAGGCCGTCGGCACCGTCCAGAGCGGTTGGGCTATCGGGTGGGGTATCGCGGCACTGCTATATACCGTGGCATTTTCGATATTGCCGATCGAATGGGCCTGGCGCACGCTCTTCTGGGTGGGCGCCCTGCCGGCGCTGCTTGTTCTGTATATTCGCAAACACGTGCCCGAACCGGAAATCTTCAAAAAGAAACTTGAAAGCAACACCGACAAAGTCAGCCCCTGGGCGATTTTTTCTCCGGACATCATCAAGACAACCATTCCCGCCGCCATCCTGTGCACAGGCGCCCAGGGTGGCTATTACGCGGTCACCACGTGGTTGCCCACCTACCTCAAGGTAGAACGCCATTTGTCGGTCATGAACACCGGCGGATACCTGCTGGTCATTATTCTGGGTTCGTTCTGCGGCTATATCGCGGGTGCCTATTTCACCGACAGGTTCGGCCGCAAAGCCAATCTGGTTTTCTTTTCATTGCTGTCGTGCCTGAGCATCTATCTGTATACCGTATTGCCGTTAAGCGATGAACAAATGCTGTTCCTGGGCTTTCCGCTAGGCTTTGCCGCCTCGGGCATTTTCAGTGGCATCGGCGCCTATCTGACGGAGCTTTTCCCGTCACGCATCCGGGCCAATGGGCAAGGCTTCGCCTACAATTTCGGGCGCGGCATCGGGGCTTTGTTTCCCAGTCTTGTCGGCTACCTGAGCCAATCTACCGGCCTGGCGCTTGCCATCGGCCTGTTCGGCGGAGGCGCTTACGTCGTCGTTCTGCTGTCGACGCTTTTCCTGCCCGAGACCAAGGGCAAAGTTCTGGTCGAATAATGTTTTTTTCAACCGATCGGCACCCTTGACCAAGCCCGGGTTTTCTGCTTCGGCCTACGGTCGGCACCGTGGCCGCGACCGGTTGCTAGCCGGCGCGGGTACGGCCTAGAATGTCGCATGCAAATCGACTTTCTAGGCATGCAAGCCTTCCTGGCAATTGTGGAACACGGCGGCTTCCAGCAGGCAGCCTCCCATCTGAACTTGTCCCAAACCGCCGTCAGCCACCGGATTCGCAAATTGGAAACCAGCCTGGGCGTGGCGCTGCTGGCGCGCACGACCCGGGAGGTCACATTGACGGATGCCGGCCGCGCGCTGCTGCCGTGCGTACGCGGGGCGATGCGCGAGTTCGAACTGTCCTATGATGTACTGCGCCAGCACAGCCGCAACGCGCCGCAATGGCTGGCATTCGGCTGTCTGCCCACTCTGGCCGCATATCGCATCGCGCCGGCGCTGCGGCGCTTCGGCCAACTGCATCCGAATATTGCCGTGCGCGTGTTCGACAATTCCATCCAGGAAATCGCCGAGCTGATCCAGACCGAGACCACGGCCTTCGGTATTTCCCTCGCGGCACCCAACCGCTACGGCCTGGCGGTGGAGCCATTCGCCGACGAGCCCTTCGTGCTGGCATGCCCGGCCGGGCACCCATTGGCGCGCTTGCAGAGCGTGCGTTGGGACCAGTTGATGGGCGAGGTGCTGGTGCGCATCAGCTTGCCCGCGGGCAACAGCTCCACCATCGACGATGCGCTGGGCGAACGGCGCTTGCGACTGCGCTGGGCCTACGAGACCCAGCATACGGCAGTGGCACTGAATTTCGTGCGGGAAGGCCTAGGCTTGACAGTGGTTCCCTGCCTTGCCGCGGCGGCCATCGACGGCGTGGTGACCCGACCATTGCTGCAGCCTTATGTCACCCGCAAGCTGGCTGTGCTGACACGCAAAGGCGTCGTGCTGTCCGGGCAGGCCCAGGCCCTGCGCGAACTGCTGGTGCAGGAACTGCGCGCGGGCCTGCCCGCGGACACACCGCAATAAACCGGCGTTTGCAAGACGCCGGGCCTTGGGCGTCCTTTCCGCGGCGGCAAGCCCAGGTCAGGGAGCCCAGACCGAGGCCGGGACATGCGCCCGGCCATCCATGAGCAAGCGGGCGGTGCGCAGCAGCGCGGCGCGGGCGGATTCTTCCGGCTCGTCTTCGCGCTCCTTGGACAATTCGACGCTGAATTCGCCGGTGGGATGCTCGATGGCGAGGCGGCGCCTGAGTCCGCCCGGGATAAGCGCAACGCCTTGCGCAACCGACCCCGGCAGCACCACGGCGCTGGCGACGCTGACTGCGCCCAACACACCGATCGAGGCATGCACACGGTGTGGTATCCAGGTACGCGTGCAGACCGCGCCGCCGTTACGCGGCGGCGCAATCAGGCACATTTTGGGCACGGTGCGCCGGCTGACGTCGCCCAGGTTCATCATGGGCCCGGCTTTCAGGCGAATGGCCTCAATGCGCGCGGCCAGCGCAACGTCGGCCTCCAACGCTTCGCGGCTCTCGTAGCCCGAAATGCCGAAATCCTCCGCCCGCATCAGGACCAGCGGCATGCCGTTGTCGATGCAGGTGAGCGCCACGCCGTCGACTTCGTCCAGCACCCTGCCCGTGGGCAGCAGTGCACCGCACGTGGAACCGGCGGTATCGCGAAATTCGATCGGCACCGCGGCGGCGGCACCGGGCACGCCATCGATGCGCGCGTCGCCGTCGTAGCACACTTCTCCGCCCGGGGTGCTGACCTCGGCGACGGCGATCTGCCCCGTATTCACCATATGGATCGCCACGCGAGTCCGCTCACCCGTCACCGGCACTAGCCCGCGCTCGATAGCGAAGGGGCCGACTCCGGCAAGGATATTGCCGCAATTCTGTCCGTAATCCACCCTCGCCTCGTCAACCAGGACTTGTGCGAAAAGATAGTCGACATCAGCATCGGCACGCTCGGATACGTTGACGATCGCTACCTTGCTGGTCAGCGGATCGGCACCGCCCAGGCCATCGATCTGCCGTGAATCGGGCGAACCCATGACGCGCAGCAGCACTTGGTCACGCACGGCGGGATCCCGAGGCAAGTCGCCGCGCAGAAAATAAGCCCCTTTGGACGTACCGCCACGCATCAGGATGCAGGGTATGGCCGTCATGCCATCGATTCCAGAACAGTAGGAGTCAGTTTCATATAGGCCTCGGCATACTGGATATTACGGGCCGCCGCGATGCCGATATTGCGCTTGGCCTGCACGCCGCGCTGCTGCGCGACCCGCGTGTAGTACTCCCAGAGATGCTCCTGCCCCGCCATGGCTTCGATGGCGCGCCGCTTCACATCCCATACTTCAGTGATGTCCAGGAAAGTATCGGGTACCCAGCCGCATTGCTCGGTCTGATGCGGCTCGAAAGCATAGACGGAAGGTGCGCCAATGATTTTTTCGCCCGGATTGTAACCCTCGGCCTGGGCGATGATGCGCGCTTCCTGCGCTACGTGCATGGCCAGCGGGTGGTCAAAATTGTAGGGGTCGCGCACCGAATGACTCAGCACGAACGCGGGCTGCAATTCGCGATAGACATCGGCCAGCCGGAACAGAGCCTCGTCGGGCACGCGCAGCGGGTAGTCGCCCAGGTCGAAGAACTCAATTTCCGCGCCGAGAATATCGGCCGCCTGTTGCGCCTCGTCACGGCGGCCGGCCTTGACCTTCTCGATGGTCATGCCGCCTTTGCGCCAGAGCTTGGCGGACTCGCCGCGCTCGCCAAACGACAGGCAGACGATCTTCATGCGCAAGCCCTGCTTGACGTGCAAGGCGATGCTGCCCGCGGCACGCCAGACGAAATCGGCGGAATGAGCGCTGACGACCAGGCCAGCACTCTTGCCGGCGGAAGACGGGAAATTGACCATTGGAACTCCGGAAATGTAGGCCATGGGATGGCCAGAGGAACATCCTTTCTAGCATCCCGCCAACACGCGTGCATGGCAAATGCGTTTCAAAGGGAAAGTGATGCGTTTTATGATGTTGCGTTGCAATATTGATCGGCCTCGCCCCGCGCCGTGCCCGACAGGTCGCGCAGGGCGCCCAGCAAGACAGTCATGCCCGGCGATGGCACACTGTCGCGCAGCGTTGCCAGGCCGATACGGCGCTCGGTATGCCGGACATCGACGGGCACCACCTTCAGGATGCCTTGCTGCAGTTCGTGCTGTACCTGGCGTACGGACAGCAGAGCCAGCCGGTCGCTGGACAACAGCAGGCTGCGTACGATTGCCGGGCTATTGCCTTGCAGCCTGGCGGCGGGCGGCTCTACGCCATCGGCGCGAAAAGCGCGTTCGAACGCGGCATGCGACGGCGTGCCCGAAAGCGGCATCAGCCATGTCTCGCCAGTCAGATCGCGCAGTCCCCGCAGCGCGCCACGGCGGAACACCGGATGTCCGACACGCGCCACCACGTTCAGTGAATCCGTGAACAGCGTCTCGTGGGTCACATACGGCTCGTTCTCGGCAGCGCGCAGCGCACCCACGATGACGTTGACCTCGGCGCAGCGCAGCCCATGACTGAGCGTCTCGTAAGTGCCATCGATGATGCTGATATGCAAGTCCGGATGGGCGCGCAGCGTACGATCCACCGCCCCGGGCACCAGATGCCCACTGGACAAGGGCAAAGCGCCCACGACCAACCGCCCCGCCAGACGCCCTTGCATCGACGCCAGCTCTTCCCGCGCCACGCGGATTTCCGCCAAGGCAAGTTGAGCATGCCGCAACAGAATTTCACCCGCGTCGGTCAAGCGGGCGGCGCCACCGGAGCGGGTCACAAGAGGCGCACAGGCCAGTTGTTCCAATTGCCGCAAATTGCGCTGCAGCGCCGGCACCGACAAGCCGGCGAAATCCGCGGCAACACGCTCGTTGCCGCCGCGCCAGACGGCGACCAGCGATGCCAGCATGCGTTCATTCACTACCTCCACCAGCCCGCGGCGCCGCTGCTGCACGCCGCACGCATCCGGTATACGAACGGCGATGGCCGATACGGCAACACGCAATTCGTTCAAGGCTCGTCCCACGCGAAACTGCACATAGCGCCCCGCGGTCGTCAGCACCATACCCTTGGTGGTGCGATCGAACAGCGCCGCACCCAGCGCGACCTCTGTCTGCTGCACCGCTCGCGAGACCGCGGGCTGGGATAAATGGATGGCGCGCGCCGCGCAGTGCACGCTGCCGTGTTCGGCAACGGCGGAAAATGCGCGTAGTTTATGCCATTGCACGGCAGTGAGGAGCGTTTCGTTCATGCAAGCGGACGGCGGGACGGCCACCAGGTGGCGTTGTCTGCATCATAGCCGAAGCCGCCGGGATGAACGACACGAATAAATCGCGCCAAACAATTCATTTGTGCCGCGGCGCGGGTATGCCTAGACTGTATTGGTCTTGTCCGCCAGGCGAATGTCCGCCGGTATGCGCCGCAATACATAACAACAAGGAGACTGACATGATTCGTGCCATGATGCGAACATTGCCGTATGGTATCCGGAAAGCAGGCCATTGGCTGCTTGCGCTGGCCGCAGTGCTCGCAATGGCCCCCGCCGCCCAGGCGGCCGGCTATCCCGACCAGCCCATCCACGTCATCGTCCCGTTCGGCCCCGGCGGCCTGGCTGACATCTCCATGCGCCTGGTGGGGCAGAAACTGGGAGACCGCTTCGGCGACAAGGTCATCATCGAAAACCGTCCTGGCGCCGGGGGCATTCTGGCCGCGGTGGCCGCACTCAAGGCACCCCGCGACGGCTACACGCTGATCGTGTTCGCCAATGGCACCGCAATCAGCAGATCGCTGTTCAAGCTGCCCTACGATCCCGCCAAAGACTTCACGCCGGTCTCCACCATGGCCTATTTCGATCTGATCCTGGTGACCAGTGCGAAAGGACCCTTGCACTCCCTGGCGGATGTCCTGGCGCAGGCCAAAAAACGCCCGCTTGTGTTTGGAACGATCAACCCCGGCAGCACCCAGAATCTGTCGGCGGAGTTGTTCAAGTCCACCACCAAGCTCAATGCCACCATTGTGCCCTTCAAGACCACTTCGGATGTCATTTCGGCATTGATACGCGGCGACGTGGACGTGGCGTTCGAGTCCTATGCCGCCGTCAAGGGTTTCATCGATGCCGGCCGGATCCTCCCGATCGCCGCGACAGGTGGGCAACGCTCATCCTGGCTGCCCAAGGTGCCCACCGTACGCGAAAGCGGCATACCTTACGAAGTGACGGGCTGGAATGCCATATTCGCGCCGGTCGGCGTGCCGCCCGAAGTGGTGAAGTTACTGAACCACCAACTGAACGAAGTACTGCAGATGCCGGATGTCAAACGGCGCTTTCAGGAACTGGGTACCGAAGCGGCGGGCAGCACGCCTGCGGAGATGGCCACCCGGCTGCAGAGCGATACCGACAAATGGGCCGCCGTCATCAAGCAGGCAGGCATCAAACGTCAATGAATCACACAGCACAGGAGTTTTGCATGACGACTACAACTATGCATCCCAAGGAAGGGTTGCTGGTCGACACCCATGTGCATGTCTTCAAGCAAGACATGCCATTGATTCCAAATCCGCGGCATAGCCCGACCTACAGCTTTACGGTGGAGCAGTTGACTCAGGTGATGGACCAACACGGCGTGCGCTATGCCGTCATCGCTGCCGCCAGCCCATGGGGCGACTACAACGATTACGTCATCGATTCGGTGCGCGGCAACCCGCGTCTGCGCGGAACCATCATCGCCGAGCCATCCATCGAGCGCGCGGTGCTCGATCAGATGGACCGCGACGGCATCGTCGGCGTACGTCTGCCCTTTATCAGCATGCCGCAGTTGCCCGATCTGGACAGCTGGAATTACCGCAAGTTCCTGCGCCGCCTGGCGGATCTGGACTGGCACGTGCACGTGCACATCGACGGGCCGCGCCTGCCCCTGGTCCTGCCCTATCTGGAACGCTCGGGGGTGAAAATCGTCATCGATCACATCGGCAGGCCCGATCACGTCAAAGGCATCGACAGCGACGGCTTTCGCGCCATGGTGCAGTCGGTCGAGAAGGGGCGCACCTGGGTCAAGCTGTCGGGCGCGTACCGGCTGGGCGCCAATGCCCTGGACTGCGCGCGCGAACTGTGCCGCCGGGTCGGCTACGACAAAATGGTATGGGCCAGCGACTGTCCCTTCGTGGGTGGCGAAAAAGACACCGACTACCGTCGTGCCATAGACTGGCTCGCCCAAGCGATTCCAGACGAATCCGCGCGCCGCCAGGTGTATGGCGCGAATGCGCTGGACCTATATTTTTCTTGATGGCATGAGCAGGCGTTCCACCCCGGCCTGCTCAGCACCGCGATTTCATGTTAAGTTAACCCGCGCCATACAAATTATTAAACCGGCCCTGGGGAGACACAATCATGAACACCCGAATCGCATTCGTCATTTCTTCTTTATTGGCCTGCCCTGTCCTGGCATCCGCCGCGGATACCGGGCAGATGCCTTGCCGCACCACCGTTGAATGCAATCAGCAGGCAGCAAAGGCCGGCGCCACGACGGCCTCATCGCTCCTCAAGGACAGCAACACCACCAGCAAGACCGATCAGGCCCAGGACCAGTTCTTCTGGCTGAACAAGATCAATAAAGCATCGACGGTGATGCTGACCGAAGAAAAAATCATCACGCCCGAAATGGGCCGCAAGATCGCCAAAGGCGTCGAGCATGTCATCGATCAGGCCAAACAGCCCGACGGCAGGCGCCCCAAGGATGTGCTGCAGATCGAACACATTATCACCGAAGCCATCGGGCCCGATGCCTCGCTGGTTCATACCGGCCGCAGCCGGCAGGATATGTACGCCACATTCCGGATGGCGAAGCTGCGCACCGAATTGCTGGACTATTCCGATGCCCTGAATACCTTGCGCGAACGCATGCTGGCGACCGCCGCCAAAAACATCAATACCATCATCCCGGCCTACACCAACGGCGTGCAGGCCATGCCTATCACCTATGCCCATTATCTTTTGGCCTACGAGGCCTCATTCGACCGCGATGCGCAGCGTATCCACGAGTTGTATAAACGCCTGAACCGCAGCGCCATGGGAACCGCCGTGCTGGCCAACTCGAGCTGGCCGCTGAATCGGAAAAGACTGGCGGAACTGCTGGGTTTCGACGGCCCCATAGAAAACTCGCTGGATTCCAGCCAGGTCGCTCCTTCCGATATTTCCTTGGAAGCCACCGGCATCGTTTCCTCCACGGCCATACGCCTGGGCGCGATCCTGGGCGACATCCATACCCAATATCACCAGACCCGCCCCTGGCTATTGCTGAGCGAAGGCTCAACCTACACCAGCAGCGCCATGCCGCAAAAACGCAATCCAGGCGTCATCATGCGTGCGCGGGAAGCGGCCTCCAATGTCGTCGGCCTGGCGCAAACGGTTATATTCAGGGCCCACAATGTCACGACCGGCATGACAGACTACAAAGATCCCTGGGCGCAAATCGGCTTCTTCCCCCAAGCCATCACAATGATCAAGGGCATGAATACCGTCATGGATGCCCTGACGATCAACCCCAAACGCTCCCTGGAAGAGCTGGAAGACGACTGGACCACGTCCATGGAACTGGCTGAAACGCTGCAAAAAGAGCATCAGATTCCTTTCCGCGTCGGCCACAGTTTCGCCTCGTCGATCGTAACCTATGCCCGCGCCAACGGATTCAAGCCCAAGACCTTCCCTTATGACAAGGCCGTGGAACTGTATGCCCAGGCCATAGCCAAGTTCAAATTGCCCGATCCCGCCAAGCTTCCGATTTCCGAGGCTGAATTCCGGCAAGTGCTGTCGCCGGAGTTCATGGTCAAGACCCGGGTAGGTATCGGCGGCCCGCAGCCCGCGGAAGTCGAACGTATGCTGGCCGAGGCGCAAACCACCCTGTCCGCCGATAAAGCCTGGATGCAGAAAACACGCCAGAACCTGAAAGATGCCGACATCAAGCTCGACAAGGCGTTCAATCTGCTTCTGGACACTCAGTCAAAGTAAGGCGTCCAGGCGGGCAATCAGGGTCGGGGTATCGGGCAGGACAATGCCGAAATCGTCGGCCAGCACCTGCAGGATTTCCCGGGTCGACTCCAGCCGGCGACGAGTGCTCTCGCCGCCGATGGCATGCACCGCATAATCGCGATTTTGCAATGCCAGCCGCGCGAGCGGCGTAGGCCTGGCCGCGATCAGGTTCTGCGTAAAGTGCGAGCGCGGGTGCGTGGACAGATAATAGTTGGTGATCTCGTAATCGACCGCATATTGAGGCGACAAATCAAAACGGTACAAAGATCGCCACTCGCCCTGAATGCGGCTCTGCATGCGCCACTGGCCGTCGTCACGCAACAGGCGGAAATCGCCATGCGGCGTGGCCTGCGGTATATCGGCCTGCAAACGCAGCACGCCTGTGAGAGTCTGGCCGCCAAAGCCCACGTCCACCAGATAAGGCTCACCACCCAGATCGACGGCCAGCAGCATGTGCGTGCGCGCGGTTTTTGCATCGTCGGGCTGAGTCCATAACACGCGCGCAGCCAGATCGGTGACATCGAAGCCGATGCCGCGCAAGGCTTGCCCAAACAGCAGATTCTGTTCAAAGCAATAGCCGCCGCGGCCCTCGTGCACGAGTTTCCGCTCCACGTCGGCCAGGTCCAGGCTTACCGGCAAGCCCAGGAATGGGCTGAGATTCTCGAATGGGATGATCTGCGCATGATGAAGAGCCAGTGTACGCAGAACCGGCAAGCTTGCCTCGAGAGTCCCTGAATAGCCGATGCGGGCCAGATAAGCATTCAGATTCAGGGCATGGGTCATGGAGGAAGCTCGTACGGCGTCTTTACGGCCCGGACAGCCAGCCTTATTGACGCTCCAGAATGTCGCAAATGTAGTGGCCGGCCTGTTCGATATCCTCTTTGACGGCTTGCGCGACGCCTTCGGCGTCTTTGCGTTTGAGCGCAGCCAGCGCCTGCGCATGGAAGTCCGTCTTTTTTACCTGGTGCAGGTACTCCGGAAAAATCATATTCAGCATCGGCCCGCAACGCAGCCATAGATTCTCGACCGTATCGTACAGTACACCCATGGTGGACAGCGAATAAATAGAAAAATGGAACTTGCGATGCTCCTCGAGATACAGATCCGACCGGTGTTCCAGAGCCAGGCGCTTCATCTGTTTGAGCGATGACTGCAGCTCCTGGATATCACGGTCGCCACAATAAGCGGCCGCATCGAATGCCAGGCGAGACTCGAGAAGGCTCCTCATGACAATGAACTGGGCGAACTCCTGCCGTTTGATCATGGGAACCGTTGCACCGCCCTTCTGTCCGCCTATTCCCCGTTCCAGCACGCGCTCAGCCACCAGCCTGTTGATCGCGTCGCGCACAGGAGTCGGACTGATATTCAGTTCTATGGCGATATCGCGCAGCAACAAGCGTTGCCCGGGCCTGAAGCGCCCCACCAGCAAGGCCTTTTTGAGCTCGCTGTAGGCATGATCCCATAAGGTGGACCGCTGGGCGGGCTTGAGCGCTGTAGCCGAAATATCCAAATTTTTTCCTGAAATGATGAAGAAGCGACGCTCAAAACAATGTTGCTAATTTAACATCAAAGATATTGTTGTTTGTTATAACGAATGATAATATTTCATCCGACCTCACAAAACCTCAACCGGAGACATCGATGTTCCAGCATTCCTTAAAAGCCAGATTGGTTTCCACACTGTTCATTTTCCTTGCGCTCCCGATGGCTGCCCATGCCGCCGATACCTCATTTCCCGATCATCCGATACGCCTGATCGTTCCCTGGAATGCAGGAGGATCGAACGACATAGCCGCCCGGGCCTTACAGAAAATGGTAGCCCCCCAAGGAGTAAATGTAATCGTGGAAAACGCCCCGGGCGCGACGGGTGCCATCGGCCTCGGGCGGGTGGCCAGGTCCGATCCGGACGGCTATACGCTAGGCATGGGCACCAGTTCGACCCTGGCCCAGATCGCCATGAAGCTGACCAATCTAAAAAACGACCAGTTCACCTCGATTGTGCGCGTATCTACCGACCCTCTCATTCTTCTCATTCCCAACGGCAAGCCCTACAAGACCCTGAATGAGTTTCTCGGCTACATGAAAAAGAATCCGGGCAAAGTGTCCATCGGTACTCCCGGCACGCACAACATCAATCATATATTTGCCGAAATGACCGCAAGATCCGCGGGAGTGGGCTACATCAATGTGCCCTATACCGGCGGCTCGCAAGTCATGGCCGCCCTGGCCGGCAAGCAGATCGATGCGGCAGTGCTCAAACCTTCCGAAAGTCTGGGGCAGATCAATGCCGGCCTGGTAAAGCCCGTGGCCACATTTTCCGATACGCGGCTGCAGGTGTTTCCGGACCTGCCTACGTTCAAAGAGCTTGGATACAACGTGTATCCCTACGGCCCCCTGTTGCAGATGGCCTATATCGTAGGGCCGAAAGGCATCAGTGAACCAGTGCGCCAAAAGCTGATTTCGATTTTCTCCAAAGCCATAGACAGCCAGGAATACAAGGCCTTCGCCGACAAGAATGGCTTCGTGGTGGACAGACTGGTGGGTGACGACTTGCAGAAAGAAGTACTAGCGGTGCAAACCACCCTGGATACCGTCGGCAGCAAAGTATTCAATATCAAGTGAGAATGTATGGATCAGATCAAGAAAGTGGTATGTCATCTCGTCAGCGCACCCATAGAGCGGCCCTTCACGTCGTCCCGGGGCTGGATCTACAAAACCCGCGGCTCATGCATCGTCGAAATTGAAACGGCCGACGGCGTAGTCGGCTGGGGCGAATGCTATGGGCCTTCCCATGTCGCCAAAGCGTATATCGATACGCAATATGCGCCCAGGATCATAGGCAGGGATGCCTTCGATGTGGAAGTGATCTGGGAAGATCTATACAACCGCATCAAGGACTATGGCAATAAGGGCATGTCCATCGCGGCGCTGAGCGGCATAGATATCGCGCTGTGGGACATCATAGGGAAAAAATGCAATCGACCAGTGCATAAACTGATCGGCGGCGCGCATAGGAAAAGCGTCACAGCGTATGCTACCGGCCTGTATTTCATCGACACCGAGAGGCTGGTCGAGGAAGCCGTCGAGGAAGCCGTGGAATATGTACATGAAGGTTTCACCGCCATCAAGATGAAGATCGGCCTGGGTTCCATCAAGGCCGATATCGAACGGGTGGCCGCCGTCAGGAAAGCCATCGGCGATGACACGCGCCTGATGGTCGACGCCAATCACTGCCTGACCGTGCCTACCGCGATCAGGATGGGACGCGAACTGGAGCAGCTCAATGTCGAGTGGTTCGAAGAGCCAATTTCACCCGAAGACCTGGACGGCTATGTGGAGGTCACCCGGGCCCTGGACATGGCGGTCGCCGGCGGCGAAAACGAATTCACGCGCTGGGGGTTCCGCGACATCGTGGCCCGCAAGGCAATGGACATCATCCAACCCGATGTCTGCGCCGCTGGCGGCATCAGCGAATGCCGCAAAATAGCAGCCCTGGCCAGCGCCCATGGCGTCGAATGCGTGCCTCATGCCTGGGGTTCCGTCATCGGCGTGGCGGCCACACTGCATTTTATTGCCGCCCTGCCCGACCAACCTCCCAGCTTCCGCCCCATGCCCCCCATCTTCGAATTCGAACAATGCGAGAATCCCTTCAGGGACTATCTCGCCAAGACGCCCATCACACAGCACAAAGGCATCGTCGATGTGCCGGAAGGCCCCGGCCTGGGTATCGAAATCGATAGAGCCATCCTTGAAAAATACCGGGTTCAGTGACAACTCATGCGCCTTATTTCACTCATCAAAAATAACGGCACGGTAGCCGTCGGTATCGTGCAGGGTTCCGGCGCAGCGACATTGGCCCTGGATTTGTCTCATCCGGCCTTTGCTTCTTTACTGGGCAATGCCGGCCACTCGATGCTGGACTTCATTGCCTTGCATACCCCAGACCTCCTGCAGGCCATCGAGGCCGTAACCGACAAGGAACGGGCCCTCATCGATCTGGCCCATGTACAAACCATCGCAGCTCTTCCGAATCCTCGAAAGATAGTCGGAGCGGCTTTCAACTATAAAGATGCGCTGGATGAGAAACAGCAGGAATATCCATCGGAGCCGGTCATATTCATCAAATCGGCCTCCACCATTATTGGAGATGGAGAGCCCATAGTGCTGCCCGACAACGCCACGCAGACCACCTATGAAGCGGAGTTGGCGGTGGTCATAGGCAGGCAGGCGCTGAACATTGCGCCTGCTCAAGTCATGGACCATGTATTCGGCTATGCCATTTTCAATGATGTCAGCGTCAGCGAATTCGTCAGGGCCGACAAGAATTTCGTCAGGGGCAAGAACCAGCAGACTAGCGGGCCGCTGGGCTCCATCATCGTAGACCGGGACGGCATCGCGGACCCTCATCAACTGAATATTTCCCTGACCCTGAATGGCGAAGTGCTGCAGAAATCGTCAACATCAAAGATGCTGTTCAGGATACCGGAATTGATTTCGTATATATCCAGCAAAATGCCGCTGGATGTCGGAGATATCGTCGCCACGGGCACTCCCGCGGGTGTAGCGGCATCGTATCAGCCGGGAAAGTGGCTAAAAGACGGCGATGAAGTTGTAATCAATATCGAACACATCGGTCAATTATCCAACCGCGTCCATAAGCGATCAAATACATGAAACCCACAGTCTTGCTGACCAACGCCATTCATCCCGATGGCCTGAGCTATCTCGAGCAGCACGCCGACGTCATCATCCCGTCGAACGAGAATCCAGCCCTCTTGCCGGAACTGGTTCGCAATATCGACGGGCTCATCGTCCGGACACAACTGCCGGAAGATATATTCGACTTCGCGAACCGGCTGCGCGCCGTGGTCCGCCATGGCGTGGGTCTGGACATGATACCCGTGCGGCAGGCCACACTGAAGGGGATACCCGTGGCCAACGTACCCGGCGCCAATACCGCCGCGGTGGTGGAGTATTGCCTGTCCGCCATCCTCGGCAGGTACCGTCCGCTGAAAAAAATAGACTCCCTGTTCCGCCAGCGAGGATGGGACGCGGGTAAACACGTAGGCACCGCTTGCGGTGAACTGAACGGTGCCACTTTGGGCGTAGTCGGGGCCGGTGCAATCGGCAAAAACCTGGGCCAGCTTGCGGCGGCCTTGGGTATGACGGTACTGGGACTGACCAGGAGGCCCGACTCTTTGCCTGCCTCTATACAGGCCGCCGACAAGCCGGCTTTGTTTTCGAGAGCGGATGTCGTGGTGCTGTGCTGTCCCTTGAACAACGAAACACGCGGCCTTGTCGACGCTGCCGCGCTGGCCATGATGAAAAAAGACGCCATGCTCATCAACGTGGCGCGCGGCCCGGTGGTCGACAAACATGCGCTGATCAATGCCTTGAACAATAATGAACTGGGCAGTGCCGTACTCGATGTCTACGATCAACAGCCGCTGCCAGGCGACGACCCGTTGCTGGCCTGTCCCCGCCTGATTCTTACGCCGCATATCGCCGGCACCACCATACCAAGCTTGCGGCGCATGAGCATGGCCGCGGTGCACGAACTGCTGTCATTGCTCAATCACCGTACCTCCCAGTTCTTGGTGAATCCAGAAGTCTTCAACACTTGAATGCCCTATCATGAAAATCCAAAACATCCTTGCAGTACCTATCTCGTTCCCGGTCCCTCCCGAACATTCCGTCACCCTGGGAATAGGCCGTAGCGTCAAAAGAGACGCAGTCCTTGTCCGGGTTGAAACCGACCAGGGCCTGGTAGGCTGGGGCGAATCCCATCATGGCCGCTGCCCCGGAGCCATTGCCAAATTACTGGAAACTACCATCAAGGAGCTGGCGGTGGGGCTCGATCCGATGGACGTCGTCTCGGTGGGCAGCAAGATCTACAGAATGCAAATAGCCAGCCATGGTATGGGCGCCGCAGCAGCACTGGCCTTGAGCGGCCTGGATCTGGCCTTGTGGGACATACGCTGTCAAGCTACCGGCCAGCCCCTGTACCGGCTACTGGGCGGCTCGTCCAGGCCTATCAAGGCATACGCCGGGGGTATTTCGCTGGGCTGGCAAGATCCCGTCAGCTTGGCGGCCGAAGCCCTGGGGCATCTGGATAAAGGCTACAAAGCGCTCAAGCTGAGGGTCGGGGATACCCCCCAAAGGGATATCGAGCGTGTCGCTTCCGTCCGCAAGGCCGTGGGTGATTCGATCGACATACTGGTCGATGCCAATACCGCCTACAGCCTGGAAGCCGTCCGCCAGACCATGCCGGCCTATCGCGAGCTGAATGTCGGCTGGCTGGAGGAGCCGTTTCCAGCCCAGGACTATTATTGCTATGAAATGGCCAGCCGCTTCGCGACCATTCCGCTGGCCGCCGGTGAAAACCACTACACAAGATATGAATTCGAAGCCTTGCTCAATTCCAGAACAGTGGGATACGCGCAACCGGATTTATCCAAGACGGGCGGCCTGACCGAAGCCATGCGCATAGCAGCCATGGCCAGCGCCAAGAAAATCTCCGTCAATCCGCATACCTCGGCCACCGCTGTCAATATGGCCAACTCCATCCATTATCTATGCGCGCTGGATAACAGCGGCTATTTCGAAGCCGATGTAACCACTCTCAATCCGTTCCGGGACAAACTGTGCTCCGCACTGCCCTATGAGCTCGATGAAAATGGCTGTGTCAGCCCGCTGGAAGGACAAGGAATAGGGCTGGAAGTGGACCTGGAGTTCATCAAAAAACACCCGCTGATTGAAGGCCCATGCTATGTATAGAATGTAGAATGCCGCCACGAGTCGATGCGGGCAGACGTCCAAGTCTCGCTGGCGACTCCCCGCACGTGCAGGAAAGCTCGGTGCCGGCCAGGCGGTTCTTCAGAATAGGTAATTCCCTGCCTTCCTATGTCCCTCTCAATGCCCGCCGAAATCGAATCGCACCGCCCAGGCTATTGGATAGCCCATGAAAAAAACGAGGATGATAAGGCCGGCACCGATTACGATACGGTATGCGTAACTGCATCGATCAACATAGGCAAAGAGGAAATCAAATGGATCTCGGGATTGCGGGCAGAACTGCCCTGGTATGCGGAGCCAGCAAGGGACTGGGTCGAGGCTGCGCGCAGGCGCTGGTACGCGAAGGCGTCAATGTAGTGATTGTCGCACGCGGCGCCGAGGCGCTAGAGGCCACAGCCCAGGCATTGCAAGCAGCCGCCGATACCGTCGGCCCGACGCCGCCCTCTGTCAGGCACATCGCGGCGGACATCACGACGGCCCAGGGCCGGGCTCTGGTCTTCAACGTTCAGAAAGAATTCGATATTGTCGTCACCAATGCCGGCGGGCCGCCTCCTGGCGACTTCCGCGACTGGGACCGCGATGCCTGGATAAAGGCGCTCGATGCCAATATGCTCACCCCCATCGAATTGATCAAGGCGACGATCGATGGCATGGCGGCCCGCGGCTTTGGGCGCATCGTCAATATCACCTCAAGTTCGGTAAAGGCGCCGATCGATATTCTGGGGTTATCCAACGGAGCACGCAGCGGACTCACAGGCTTTGTCTCCGGCGTGGCGCGCAGCGCGATCGCCGCCAAAGGCGTGACGCTCAACAACCTTTTGCCCGGTTCCTTCGATACGGATCGTCTCAAAAGCGGGATGGAAGCTGTCGCGGGGAAGTTGGGGCAAGGTCTGGCCACCGTGCGCGAGGCGCGTAAAAAAAGCATTCCGGCGCATCGCTTCGGTACCGCGGCCGAGTTCGGCGAAATTTGCGCATTCCTTTGCAGCGTGCACGCGGAATATTTGACAGGCCAGAATATTCTCGTGGACGGCGGCGCCTATCCAGGAACTTATTGACTCCCGCGGCCGGACCGCCATACCCGGGTTTTCGCCTCGCCAGCGGATCCCCGACCCGCAATTAGACTTCCAATAATAAAAAAAAGTATACTTTTGCCGCAGTTCGCCCCTCCCGCGGCAGGCATCTTTCCTTATTCAGCCCAGGTACCCGGAACGCCATTTGTTGTCATCTGGCATGAACGAAAGGGAAAAACTCCATTGCCCTACTTCACAGACAGTCCTGAGCCCCTCTTGCGAACGCAAGTAAGCAGGCCAGGTCTGTCCAGCAGATGTCGTCGGGCCCGTCGGCTGCCTTGACACCTTAAACATTCAAACATTTACGTATGACCGCCAATAACCCCGCAAATTCCGCCGCCGCGATCGTGGCGGCGTCGCCCATTCCGCACTACACCGCCGAAGAAAAGCGCAAGCGCATCTTTGCCATCGTTGCCGCCTCGTCGGGCAATCTGGTCGAGTGGTTCGACTTTTATGTGTATGCATTCTGCGCCATTTATTTCGCCCACTCGTTCTTCCCGCAGGCGAACCCCACCGTCCAACTGCTCAACACGGCCGGTGTCTTTGCGGCAGGATTTCTGATGCGCCCAATCGGTGGCTGGCTGTTCGGCCGGATCGCGGACAGGGCCGGACGCAAGAATTCGATGGTGATTTCGGTCACGATGATGTGCGCGGGCTCGCTCGTCATCGCCTGCCTGCCCACCTATGCAAGCATAGGCGCATGGGCCCCCGCCCTGCTGCTGGTGGCGCGCCTGTTCCAGGGACTTTCGGTCGGCGGCGAATACGGCACCACGGCCACCTATATGAGCGAGGTGGCGTTGCGGGGCCAGCGCGGCTTTTTCTCATCGTTCCAATATGTGACCTTGATCGGGGGACAACTGCTGGCGGTACTGGTCATCGTCATTCTGCAGCAATTGCTCAGCGAGCAGGAATTGAAAGACTGGGGCTGGCGCATTCCATTTGTGGTCGGCGCCGTTACGGCCGTTGTCGCCCTGCTGCTGCGGCGCGGCCTGCACGAAACATCCACGGCCGATACACGCGGCAACAAGGAAGCGGGCACCCTGGGCGGTCTATTTCGGCACCACAAAGCTGCCTTCTTTACCGTCCTGGGCTTCACCGCCGGCGGCTCGCTGATTTTCTATACCTTCACCACCTATATGCAAAAGTACCTGGTCAACTCAGCCGGCATGTCCATCAAGACCGCCAGCTACGTGATGACCGCCTGCCTTTTTGTGTATATGTGCCTGCAGCCTCTGTTCGGCATGCTGTCCGATCGTATCGGACGCCGCAACAATATGCTGCTGTTTGGCGGGCTCGGCGCCCTGTGCACCGTGCCCATCATGCTGGCGCTGCACAGCGTCACGAATCCGGTCATGGCTTTCGTGCTGATCGTACTCGCACTGGCGGTCGTCAGCTTCTACACGTCCATCAGCGGGATTGTGAAAGCTGAAATGTTTCCGCCCGAGGTGCGCGCATTGGGGGTCGGATTCGCCTACGCGGTCGCCAATGCCATTTTTGGCGGCTCCGCCGAATATGTAGCGCTTGGCCTCAAGGCCCTGGGGCATGAGACCAGCTTCTATTGGTACGTGACGGCAATGATGGTGCTGGCCTTCCTGGTCAGCCTGCGCTTGCCGCGACAGGCCGCGTACCTGCACCACGATCACTGAGCCGGCGCATTACAGAAACATTCCGCCCGAAATCTCGATACGCTGGGCGTTGACCCAGCGGTTGCTGTCGAGGAACAAGGCGGCAATGGCGCCGCCAATATCGTCCGCCTGGCCGGCACGACCCAGCGCTGTGTTGGACGCGACGAAGCGGTTGAGCTCCGCATTGTCCCGCACCGCTCCGCCGCCAAAATCAGTGGCGATCGCGCCCGGCGCGACAACATTGACAGCGATGCCGCGCGAGCCCAGTTCCTTGGCCATGTAGCGGGTAAGCACCTCGATGCCGCCCTTCATGGCGGCGTAAGCGGAGTATCCCGGCAGGCTAAACCGCGTCAGCCCCGACGACACATTCACAATCCGGCCATGGTCGGCCATCAGCGGCAATAGCTTTTGCGTCAGGAAGTACGGCCCCTTCAACTGAATATTCATCAGTTGATCGAACTGCTCTTCCGTCGTATCGGCAAACGCCGCATGAATGCCGATTCCGGCGTTATTCACCAGAAAGTCGAAATTCTCGCGCTGCCACTGCCGGCTTAGCTCATGCCGGACCTGCGCGGCAAAGGCGTCAAAGGTGGCACTGAGGCCGACATCCAGTTGCAGCGCCGCCGCACGCCGCCCGGCCTGCGTGATTTCCGCGACAAGGGCTTGCGCTTCGGCCAGATTGCTGTGATAGGTAAGAATGACGTCGACGCCCTGGGCAGCCAGTTTCAGGGCGGTATTCTTGCCCAGGCCGCGGCTGCCGCCGGTTACAACTGCAATTTTGCTGCTCATACTGTGACTCCTTGCGTGATGCATTGATCGAGCAATCGGCCTATTCCTCGACGTCGGGCAATATCGCCGCCAGGCCATGCCGGCTGCCATTACCGTCACAACACCGAATATGGAACATAGGACCGGTCTGAAACCCGGCTCGCTCCATCAAGGCGTCGTGTCAGCGCCCTTTCAGACGATTCTCGACCGGATCCGATGAGTCAGGTCCTGCAACTGGTTCCGGGAACAGGGAAAGTAACGGGGTATAAAAATTGAATATACAGGATCTTCCCGCCTGGAAGAAAGCCTCTTTCCAGGTTTGCCAGCTGCCAATTTACATCTAAGATAAGCCCGAGCCATCCAGCGTATGATTACCAGCCTTATTTCAAATAATTCATCCAGCCAGGTCCTCACCCAGGCTGTCCGGGGGGGTTACTGATGTCTCGAGCGGATTCCGGCCTGTTTGCTGCGCCGACTGCTTCTTCCGACACGGCCCATGGCGCACGCGCGGCCGCGCGGCCCTTGGCGCAATTCCCGGGCTCCCGCCCCATCGCCGGAATCCTGGTGTTGATACTGTCCACCTGGGCTCTGTCGGGCCTCGATGCCAGCGGAAAATGGGTGATGGGCGCAGGAGTGCCGCTGCTTGTACTGTGCTGGGTGCGGTATGTCGTCCACCTGGCTCTGGTGCTGGCACTCGTGCTGCCCTCGCGGGGCGCGCGGGCGCTGCGCAGCAAGCGCATGCGCGACCAGGCCCTGCGCGGCGCAATCATGCTGGCGGCGACCTTGTCTTCTTTCATGACCTTGCGGCACCTGCCGCAGGCGGAAGCCACCGCCATCAATTTCCTGGCGCCGCTCATTATTCTTGCGCTTGCCCCGTGGATTCTGCACGAGCCCGCGCGCCTGTCCCGCTGGGTCGCGGCGGGGGTCGGCTTTGCCGGAGTCCTGATCGTTATCCGGCCCGGCGCCGGCCTGGACCCCGTCGGAACGGTATTCGGGCTGATCACGGCATGCGTCTTTGCGGCGCAATATATCGTGACGCGCCGCCTGGCAAACGACGATCCATTCACCACACTGATCTGGAGCGGCGCCGTAGGCAGTGTCTGCCTGACCATCGCCCTGCCCTTCATCCTGCCGTCGGCGATGCCCATGCTCGCATCGCTTGGCCCCTTGCAATGGGCAATACTGATCTCGACCGGAGCCTGGGGTTGCCTCGGGCATTTGCTGCAGATCCAGGCCTATCGGCAGGCACCGGCTTCAATGCTGGCGCCGTTCCTCTATTTCCAGATTGCCAGTGCCAGCGCTTTGGGCTGGCTGATCTGGGGCCAGTTTCCCGACGCGCTGAGCTGGCTTGGCATCGCCATCATTTGCGCCAGCGGCATCACCATCGGCATGGTCGAATGGCGATCGGCGCGCCGGCAGCAATAAGCGAACCGCAATGCCCGCCCTGCCTCAATCCTGCGCCATTCTTTGCGATTCGGCCAGCCGGCCAATCTCCGACGCCAGCGACAATAGCGGCTCGTTCAAGCTGGCGATGGCCTTGTCAAAAGGCTCGTCAGAGAGCGATTCGATGTCGATTTTCCAGTCATATGCCTTGCGATAAACCTGCGGAATAGGCCGATGGATTACAGATTATATATTTCCACTTGATGGAAATAGCCTAGTGCCTGTGCTCACCAGGCTGCGTACACTGATCGACTCTACATGGAGAGACAGCACAATGAAGCAAACCGATTTCCAGCGACGCCAGCTCCTGCTTGGAGCCGCGGCCGTGATGACCGCTCCGCTTTTGCCAGGCATGGCAAAGGCAGCATCTGATAATTTTCCCGACCGGCCTGTAAAAATAATCGTGCCGTTCTCGCCCGGGGGGCCGACCGACCTCATGGCCAGAACCATAGGCAAGCCGCTGAGCGAAGATCTGAAGCAAGCCGTGATCGTCTACAACAAGCCGGGCGGCGGCGGCGCAATCGCGCTGGGCGAAGTCCGCAACGCCGCGGCCGATGGCTATACGCTGGCCTTCCCTTCCATCCAGGCGGTCACCAACCCAGCGCTGCGATCCGACTTCCCCTTCGATATGGAGCATGATTTCACCGGCGTCACTGTGGTGGGTTACATCGCGCACATACTGGTAGTCAAGGCCGATTTCCCCGCCAAGACTCTCAAGGAATTCGTCGCCATGGCAAAGGCCAAGCCCGAGGCCTATTCATACGGTTCGTCGGGCAACGGTTCTTCCGGCAATCTGGCGATGGAAATGTTCAAGGACCGCGCCGGCATAACAGTGACACACGTCCCCTACCGCGGCTCGGGGCCTGCCGTGCAGGACATGCTGGCGGGGCAGATCCAGATCATGTTCCTGGATACGACCACGGCCATACCCTTGCTGCAATCGAAGAAACTCAGGGCGCTGGCCATCGCGCCCGCCAAACGCGTGTCTGTCTTGCCGGACGTGCCCACGATCGCGGAACAGGGCTATCCGGGTTTCGACATCCACGCCTGGTATGGCCTTCTGGCGCGTGCGGGAACTCCGCAATCCATCATCCAGAAAATCTATCGCAGTACGAAAAAATCCTTGCAAGACCCCAACGTCGTAAAAACTTTCCATTCCCTGGGAATCGAACCAGGCGGAAATACGCCCGCCGAGTTCAACCAGCTCATCAAGGAAGACCTGGTCGCATGGAAAGGCATCGTTAAAAAGCTGAATCTGAAAATCGAATAGGCGCCCGTCATGCACATAGTTATTCCCGACGACTACCAGGACTGCGTACGCACGCTCGACTGCTTTGCCAAACTCGCACAGCACCGGGTGACGATATTCAACGACTCGAACAAAGATATCGACGTCCTGGCCGAACGTTTTCAGGATGCCGAAGCAATCGTGCTGACACGCGAACGCACAGCGCTGCCGGCCAGGCTCCTGGAACGCCTGCCCAGCTTGAAACTGATCAGCCAGATCGGGAAGGTTGCCCAGCACATCGACCTCGACGCCTGCCGCCGACTGGGCATTGCCGTCGCGCAGGGCTCCGGTTCAGGGTCGGCGACAGCCGAACTCACCTGGGCGCTGATACTTGCCAGCCGCCGCAATCTGGTGGCGGAAGCCAATCAGGTCAAGCAGGGGCTGTGGCAGGCGAGCCTGGGGCAACAGTTGGGCGGACAGCGGCTCGGCATATGGAGCTATGGCCGAATCGGCAAACAGATTGCCCAGTATGGCAAGGCATTCGGGATGAATGTATGGGTCTGGGGTGGTCCGGAATCGACGGCGAGAGCCCGGAGAGACGGCATCGATGTCGCCGGGTCGCGCGATGCATTTTTTGCCGAAAGCGATGTGCTCAGCCTGCACATAAGGCTTTCGGAACAAACCCGTGGCATCGTCACGCTGTCGGACCTGAAAAAGATGAAACCCTCCGCGCTGGTGGCCAACACCAGCCGCGCCGAGCTGATTGAAACCGGAGCGCTCGAAGCGGCGCTGAAAATCGGCACACCCGGGTTTGCCGCCGTCGATGTCTATGACGACGAACCCTTGGCCGGCCCCGGCCACCCCTTGGTCCAGTTGCCCAATGCCTTGTGCACGCCGCATCTGGGCTATGTTGAACGTGACAACTACGAGAACTACTTCGGCACCGCTTTCGACAATATCAATAATTTTGCCGCTGGCAACGCCACCAATCTGGTTTGAAAACCAAGGAGACTTCAATGCATTGCAAAACCCTGTTCCTGGCCAGCGCCCTGTGCCTGGCCGCCTTGTCCGTCAGCCCCGCGAACGCGGCATTTCCCGACCGGCCGATCGACATCGTGGTGCCCTTCTCGCCAGGTGGAGGTACCGACCAGATATCCCGCACCATCGCCGATGGCATGTCCAAGTCATTGCACCAAACCGTTTTGGTCCTGAACAAACCCGGCGCCGGCACCATCATAGGGACCGGGTTCGTTGCAAAAAGCAAACCCGATGGCTACACCCTGGTCATGGCCACGTTCGCCCATGCGGTGAACCCCAGTCTGTATAAAAACATCCCCTACTCGACCGACAAGGACTTCACCCCCGTAGCCCTGATCGGCACCTCGCCCAATGTACTGGTGGTCAACAGCCACAGCCCTTACAAGAACGTCAAGGACATCATCGACTATGCCAAGGCCAATCCTGGCAAGCTGACCTTCGGTTCCTACGGCACAGGCACCTCCGCCCATCTGGCGGCAGCCCTGTTCGAGAACCTCGCCAAAATCAAGATGACGCATGTGCCCTACAAAGGCAGCAGCCCCGCCATTACAGATCTGCTCAGCGGGCAGATCAATATGGTGTTCAGCACCGCGGCCAGTGTGGCGCAGTACGTCAACAGCGGGCAATTGAGAGCCATAGCCGTCACATCGAAAAAACGTTCTTTCGCCTTCCCCAAGGTGCCCACCATTGCCGAATCAGGCCTGCCAGGCTACGAAGCGGAAAGCTGGTACGGCCTGCTGGCTCCAGCCGGAACGCCTCCCGAGGTCATACAGAAACTGAATGCGGCGACCCAACAGGCCATCAAATCGAAAGCCTTTCAGCAACGGATCGAACAAGAAGGCCTGAATGCCCATACTGGACAGCCTCAGGACCTGCAGGCATATATTTCAAGAGAAGAAAAGCTCTGGCACAAAGTTGTGCAAGACGCACACATTACTCTCGACTAACACACTTACTACCTCGTAAACCCATTACATGACTACTCCACACACTATCCGGCTGGACATTGAAAACGATATCGCGGTCATAACACTGGCCCGACCGGAAAAACGCAACGCGCTCAACGACAGCATGCGGGAAGACCTGTTGGCGGCGCTGCGCCAGGCCGCTTACGACACGTCCGTCAAAGCCTTGATCATTACAGGGAGCGGCCAGGCGTTTTGCGCTGGGGGCGATATCTCCGCCATGCAGGAACGAGCCGGGGCGCCCGCGGGAGAAATCGCGTTCAATGGCTGGAGCCGGCAGCAGAAAACCCATCAGGCCATTGCATTCCTCCATGCATTCCCCAAGCCGGTCATTGCGGCCGTCAATGGGGCAGCCACCGGACTGGGAGCGGACCTGGCCCTGAGCTGCGACTTTATCGTGGCCAGCGACGAGGCCACTTTTGCCTGGAGCTATGTGCTCAGAGGTTTGATACCCGATGGCGGCGGCATGTATTTCCTTCCTCGGCGGGTCGGCCTGAGTAAAGCTAAACAGCTTATTTTTTCGGGCAAGACCATTACCGCACAAGAAGCCGAACGAATCGGCGTCGCCGACCTGCTGGCGCCGGCGGGAACCCTGCTGGCCGAGGCCAGGAACCTGGCGCGCGAATTCACCGGTGGCTCCTCCGCCGCCATCGCGCTGGGCAAATCAATATTGAACAAGAGCTTCGAACTCGACGCCGAAACGATTTTCGCTCAGGGTAGCCAGGCCCAGGCCATCTGCTACACCACCGGCGAACATCAGCAGTCAATCGCTGCTTTTCTGAACAAAACCCAGCGGGGCCGCTAGCCATGGAAGCCATCAATCGTTTATGGAAGCCGCGCAGCATTGCGGTGATAGGTGCCTCGTCGGACGTGACGAAAACATCCGGAAAACCCCTGGCCTATCTGAAGAAACATGATTTCAAGGGCCAGATTTACCCTGTGAATCCAAGCGCGCGCGAGATTGCGGGCTTGCCTTGCTACCCGGATATCGCCTCGCTTCCCGAAGCGCCCGATGTGGCTATCGTCATGCTGAGCGCCGAAAAAGCCATACCCGCCGTACGCGCCCTGGCCGCCATCGGCACCGCAACGGCTATCGTACTGGCCAGCGGCTATGCCGAGCTTGGCGAAGAAGGCGCGAGACGGCAGGAAGAGCTGAAAAAAGCGGCCGGCTCCATGCGACTGCTCGGACCCAATACCATCGGGCTGGTCAATCTGACCGATAACATTCCACTATCCGCCAGCGGCGCGCTGGAGGTCGACTCTTTGCCCAAGGGAAATATTGCACTCGTGTCCCAGAGCGGCGGCATCCTGGGCTCGCTGCTGTCGCGCGCCGCGACGCAGGGCATAGGGTTTTCGAAACTGGTCTCCACCAGCAATGAAGCCGATCTTGATCTGGCCGACTTCACCGATGCCCTGATCGACGACGAAGCCACAACGGTTATCGCCCTGTACATGGAAAGCCTGCGCAATCCGAATAAATTCCGCAAAATAGCAAAAAGGGCCCGCAGTGCCGGAAAACCCATCGTCGTCTTCAAGGTAGGAAGATCCGAATCCGGAGCGCGCTCCGCCGTCTCGCATACCGGCGCCATGGCAGGCTCCGACAGGATGTACGACGCGCTATTCAAAGAAGCCGGCGTCATACGCGTCCAGGAATTCGCCGATCTGCTGAGCGTACCGCTGGGCTTATCGATTGGGCGCCCGCTCAAGGGCAACCGGATTGCCATACTGACATCCACCGGTGGAGCGGGCACGCTTGTCGCCGATAGCCTGGGCCTGGCCGGTTTCGACACTCCGGTGCCCGACGAGGCCACGGCGGAAAAACTGAGAAGCATCCAGAACGGCCAGCAAGCGGCACTGGACCGCAACCCTATCGACGTGACGCTGGCCGGGCTGGATCCGAAGCTGCTGCGCGGCGCCATCAGCACCCTCATGCTCAGCGACTCGTACGATGCCATCGTAGCGATCGTGGGATCTTCGGCCCTGGCCATGCCTACCTTGGTTTCAAGCGCGATCGAGGACTGCCTGAGCCTGAACGGCAAACCGGTGTTCACTTATATCAGCCCCCATGCGCCGCATATCGCAGCCCAATTGAACCGGCTAGGCATCCCGGCATTTACGGCGCCCGAAACATGCGCATCGGTCTTCAAGGCCATGCTGGCCGCCAGCCAGACGGCGCCTGAATATGAACCGACGCCCTCCGCTACCCGCCAGCAGGAAAACATTCCGTCCGGCCCTTTGAATGAAACACAATCCAAGCAACTGTTTGCACGATTCGGCATTCCCGTTACCCGTGAAATCACTGTCGCCAATCCACAGGAGGCCGAACACGCCGCAAAAATTTTCGCCGGGCCGGTTGCCCTGAAGATGCTTTCCGATCAACTCACGCATAAAAGCGATGTAGGCGGTGTGATGCTCAATCTTCGGGCGGACACTATCGCTGAAGGCCTGCTCAAGATGCAAGACACGGTGCGCGACAAGACAGGCGATACACCGCAATCGTTTCTGGTGCAGGAAATGGCTGGAAACGGCGAGGAGCTGATTCTGGGGCTGGCCCGCGATCCCCTGGGCTGCGCCATACTGCTGGGCACGGGAGGCACAGCTGCCGAGCTGTTCAACGACACGGTGCTTGTAATGCAACCCCCAGACCGGGCCCTTACCAGGGTGGAGGCGGATTCCATGATACGAACGCTGAAGTCATGGCCGCTGCTGAACGGCTACCGAGGAAAACCGCTGCGGGATACCGAAGCCCTGGTTTCGGCCATTGTCGGTTTCTCGGAAATGGTTCATTGCCTGGGGCCGCGCTTGCTGGAGGCCGAGATCAATCCGATTTTTGTGAAAGACCAAGGCGAGGGAGTGCTGGCGGCGGACGGGGTTGTGGTTCTTGCGAAGGGCACTTAAAAATAAAGCCTGGCTAACGCATTTTTGGTTCAGGTGTTTTGGTTCAGATGTTTACGGGGGTGGACGAGTTTCCGTGACTTTTGTTTTGAGCTGCCTGTACTGGTTGGAGCGATGGTTTTGGACTGAGCGTTGCTGTGTAGGCGGCGGTTAATTCTATAAAGACGCCGCAGGGTGGGCGGTGCTGTGTAGTCCGGCACGTCCAGCGGTCGTGGTGCTACGCACCCCGACTGCCCGGGTCTGCCTCGTCCAGGCGGGCGTCGGGCCAACTCGCAGTGCCTCGCATGCGAGGCACTGCTCAGACAGGGCCCGCCGAAAGCCCCCGCCTTCCCTTCGTCAGCACCCGGCGCTGGACTACCGCCGGACTACACAGCACCGCCCACCCTGCGGCTTGCGTTGAGGCAATGCAGCGAGGGATACGTTGGGGAAGCCGCGTTGAGCCAATCACAGGCGACATTGAGGCGGTGGGTGCTTTTAGTACATCCAGTCGTCAATCGAGGTAGATGTGGCGACGTGATGGAGGCATGAGTGCAGGCACGTTAACGGTTCTATGGGTGCAGGCCCGTTAACTATCGGTGCAAGCACGTTGATTCCAGGCATGCCATTACGCGAGCCGTCTATCGGGGCTTGGGGTCAGGACCGGCGTAAGGCGTGCGCCGGATTTAGCTCGGCAAGGCGGGGGTAGTCGGCGGGCGCTGTCTGAGCGTCGCCCCGCTCTGCGGGGCGACGCGAGTTCGCCCGACGCCCGCCTTGACGTGCTAAATCCGGATGAAGCACGCCGTGCCGGGCCTGACCCCAAGCCCCGATAGACGGCGTCTTTAAATACCAAAGCTGCCAAAACGTCGAATGCTGCAAACAACTCGAACCAAAAACGCCTCAACGCAGCCAGGCTTTATTAAAACCGAACTTCTATTTCTGAATATGCACCGTAGCCAGCAGTTTTTTGAAGTAGCCCGATTGCAAAGCCATGAAAACGCCGAACACGGACAAATTCTTGATTTTCAGGCTTATATCTTGAAACCTTTTTAAAGAACAGCCAGCATCCCGCCATCCACATAGATGATCTGGCCATTGACATAATTGGATGCCCTGGATGCCAGATAAACCGCCGTACCGGCCAGTTCGTCGGGCAGGCCCCACCGGCCGGAAGGAGTTCGGCCCTTTACCCAGCTATCGAATTGCGGGTTGCTGATCAACGCGGCATTCATGTCCGTTGCCATATAGCCAGGGCCAATGGCATTGATCTGGATATTGTATTGCGCCCATTCGGCAGTCATTGCGCGAGTCAGCATCTTGATTCCGCCTTTTGCCGTGGTGTACGGAGCGACTGTCGCCCGTGCACATTCGCTCATCAAAGACCCAATGTTTATTATTTTTCCACCTTGTTTCCTGGCAATCATCCTTTTAGCGGCTTCTTTTCCCACCAGGAAAGCGCTGGTCAGATTCGTGTCGATCACGCGTTGCCATTCGCTTAACTCGAGATCCACCAGAGGCTTCCGGAGCTGAATCCCGGCATTGTTGATCAGAATGTCGATGATCAGCCCTTTGGCATCCAGCGTCTTGAAGGCCTCGACAACCGCTGTTTGATCGCTGACATCGAACAGCGCTTTTTCCGCCGCATAGCCCTTCGCATGTAAAGACTTGACCGCGCTGTCCAGCCTTTCGGCACTCGTGCCGTTCAGAACAATGGTGGCGCCATGAGCCGCCAAAGCCTCGGCAAAGGCGAAGCCAAGCCCCCTGGATGAGCCCGTAATCAGTGCGGTGGAACCGGTCAAATCAAATAAACCTGGCATTTTTCGAGCCTCACTCAATTATCTTCCCATTACAACAATTTCCCGGCCTGCTACACCGGTTCCAGCGTCGCGAACCAGCTCACCAGGCCCAGCACTCCTAAGCCCAATGCAATTTCCACGCCAACAAGACGGGCGAACATGTTTACGGCATTAGTCGAATCGCTGTTCATCCTTGGCACCAGCACATAGCGGTTGACCAGCGCCAACAACGTCATCAGGCCGACCAGCATTATTTTTACAAGCAGCAGGCGCTGGTAGATCGACGACCATTGCAAAGGCCATGCGCCCAACACCAGCCCTATATTGACCAGGCCGCTGACAACAACGGCAATAACGGCAAAATGACCGATGCTTGAAAAGCGAATGTGAGTGCGGATGACGTCCTGGCGATGCGCTGTTTTCAAATAGGCCATGGTCCAGAGCAAGGGGATCAGGCACCCCAGCCAGTACGCGCCCGAGAAAAGATGCACGGCCTGATTGACGCCCGCGATCGCGTTCACATAACCCTTGTGGCTCGCCGCATGTCCGACAAAGGCCATGCATAGCAACATCAAGGTCGAAAGAACGGGCAATATCCCATGCCGCTGCCGGCCAAGCCCCGTCAGCACGCACAAAAGCGCCAGGCCGGAAAGCCCCAGTTGCCAGCGCCACACTCGACCGAACGAAGTACCCAGCACCGCCAGCCAGGTAGAGGGATCAAAGGCATCCGGCCAGCCATTGCCCATCTGCCCCGCCTGCAAACACAGCAACACCCCGGCGCAAACACACGCGACAATGGTGCATCCATGCAGCATGAGCCGGGTACGGGATCTGGACGCGGGCCTGAACGCGCCTGGCGTCAGGCACTCTACGTAGATGCTTATGCCAAACATCAGGTAAAGCGCGGAAAAATGTATCCAGCGCGTGACTATATAGACTCCGTCGAGACTCATGAAGGCTACTTGAGGCTGAAGCTGTAGTCGCCCTTGGTCTTGTGCCCATCGACCGACACGGCATGCCAGTTCACCCGATATTGCCCCGCGGGCATTGGGCCTTGAACGGAGATAAGCAAACGGGAGTTGTCCTGCGGGTCCACTGTGGGCTGGCTCAGTTTCACCGGCACATTTTTCGGCCCGCTAATGGAAACACCGCTGAATTTCGGTTCGACGCCTTCGGAGAACTTCAGTTTAATCACACTGGGCGCAGCGCTGACGACTGACTTGGCGGCGGGGACTTCCGATTTAAGATGAGCATGGGCAAAGGCCGGTTGCGATATCAGGGCCAATGCCAGCGGCGTGGCATAAGCAACGAGTTTGCACAAGGGATGTTCGATCGACATGGCGGCAATTTCCTGAACATTAATGAGAACCATTACTATAATCCCTGCAACTGTCGCACCGCTGAACCTCCAGCCTCGGCGCGAACATGGCCGGCACATAGTATCGCAAAGCTCTCGTTTCACAACCGCCATGCCGGCGTTGATTCATCTGGTGCGAAAAGATCTGGATAGGCAATAGATCCATACTGCATATTGAAATCGCTAAATATTCCTATAAGTTCTATCTCGCGGGACTTAGAATCTTCAATATGGCTTGCCCCAAGGCAGTCGCCATCCGGCAACACCGTATTGAAGAACACGCTCATGACCCACGACACTTTCGACCCAGCGCAGTTCGACAAGCTGTTGGAACAGATCCAGCAGCTTGTCGGGCCGCTGCACTATGGCACGGTGGAATTGACGTTCCATCAAGGCAAGCTGGTGCAAGTGGAGAAAAAGGAAAAACTGCGGCTTGCCGATGGCAAGGCCCGCGCCTGATTCCAAACCGCCGCATACGCTTTCCCCAAACCAACAATCCGTTTATCTGCTGACTGGACCACCGGAAGCTGAAAATCCCATTTTCATTCTGGAGGTTCCATGTTTTTGCAATTCCGTCATTTCCGATCCCTCGCCGCAAACCGCGCTCAAGCCAAACGCCTGCTGCTCGGCCTGAGCCTGGGCCTGCTGGGCCTGGGCAACGCTCACGCAGACACTACCCTGCTGAACGTATCCTATGACCCGACCCGGGAACTGTACGCTGCCTACAACCCCATCTTTGCCGAGCACTGGAAGAAAACCACCGGCGAGACAGTGACGATCAAAACGTCCAATGGCGGCTCGGGATCGCAGGCGCGCGCTGTCATCGATGGATTGGGGGCCGATGTCGTCACTCTGGCGCTGGCGTATGACATCGAGGCCATCGCCGATAAAACCGGCAAGATTCCGTCCAACTGGCAAAGCCGCCTGCCCGACAACAGCGCGCCCTACACCTCGACCATCGTGTTCCTGGTGCGCAAAGGCAATCCCAAGCATATCCGCGACTGGAATGACCTGATACGCAAAGATGTGCAGATCATCACGCCCAACCCCAAGACATCGGGAGGCGCGCGCTGGAATTACCTGGCTGCCTGGGGCTATGAACTGAAGCAGCAGCTTGGCGACCTGACCGTGCTCAAGGACCCTGCCGCCAAAGACAAAATAGCCGCCGCCCAGGAAAAGGCCAAGGAGTTCGTCGCAAAGATTTATAAAAACACCCCCGTGCTGGACTCGGGCGCCCGCGGAGCGACCAATACGTTCGTCAAACGCGGCATCGGCGATGTGCTGCTGGCCTGGGAAAATGAAGCGCTGCTGTCGAAGTACAAACTGAAGGGCGATTTCGATATTGTCATACCCTCGATCAGCATCCTGGCCGAGCCGCCGGTGGCTGTGGTCGACGGCAACGCCGACAAGCATGGCGCTGGCAAAGTCGCCAAGGCGTATCTGGATTACCTGTATTCCCCCGCAGGACAGAAACTCGCGGCTGCCAATTATTACCGTCCCCAGCATCCCGAATTTGCCGACGCCAAAGATCTGGCCCTGCTGCCCAAAGTGGCTCTATTCAAGCTCCAGGACGTATTCGGCACATGGCAGCAAGTACAGAAAACGCACTTCAGCGATGGCGGCGTATTCGACCAGATCTATCTGAAATAGAATTTCCACAAGCGGTCAACTCCATCCAGAGAGACTAATGGCAACTATCTCATCGACTACCCTGCCAGGCGTGCGTCTGCCGCCTGGCAGCTCCACTCGCCTGAAAAAAAGGCGGCTTCGTTCTTCGTCAATCTTGCCCGGTCTGCGTCCGACATTGGGATATACGCTGGCCTACCTGTGCCTGATCGTGCTGATTCCCCTGTCGGCCCTGGTACTCAAGACCCTGCAGTTGAGCCCCCACCAAATCTGGGCGCTGCTCACCTCGCCTCGCGTGGTCGCCGCATTTCGAGTAAGCCTCGCGTGCTCACTCGCGGCGGCCATCATCACCGCTGTACTGGGACTGATAGTGGCCTGGGTCCTGGCCCGTTATGCATTTCCCGGGAAAAGGCTGTTCGACGCGCTGGTCGACCTGCCCTTTGCCCTGCCCACCGCGGTAGCCGGCATTGTCCTGACCACGCTCTATGCCCCCCAAGGGTGGCTGGGGCAAGGGCTGGCCCTGGCGGGCATCAAGGTTGCATTCACCCCCTTGGGTATTGTCGTGGCCATGATCTTCATCGGCCTGCCCTTTGTCGTGCGCACGATACAGCCTGTCCTTCAGGAACTCGATCCAGCCATGGAAGAAGCCGCGGCCAGCCTGGGCGCACACTATGGCCACACATTTGCCAAGGTGATCTTTCCCAATATCCTGCCCGCGCTGCTTACGGGTTTTGCGCTGGCGTTTGCCCGCGGCATAGGTGAATACGGCTCGGTTATTTTCATCGCCGGCAATATGCCCATGCGGTCGGAAATCGTCCCCCTGCTCATCGTGACCCAGCTCCAGCAATTCGACTACAGCAGCGCCACGGCAATAGCATTGGGCATGCTGCTGATTTCATTCACGCTGCTGTTGATCATCAACCTGCTGCAACTGTGGACTCGGCGCCATGCCGGCAAGGACGCCAAGAAATGACCGCTATCGCCCTTAGCCCCGCTGCCTTGAATGCAAGGGAGCCGCGCTGGATACGCGGCGTCCTGACCGCCGCCGCCCTCGGCATACTGGCGCTGTTCCTGGTGCTGCCCCTGATTGCGGTGCTGACGGAAGCTTTCCATCAAGGGCTGAATGCGTATGCGACCGCGCTGACACAAGCCGACGCCCTGTCCGCGATCCGCCTGACGCTGCTGGTCGCCGCCATTACCGTACCCTTGAATACACTGTTTGGCATCTCCGCGGCATGGGCCATCGCCCGCTTCCGCTTCCGCGGCCGCAGTGTGCTGATGACACTGATCGATCTGCCCTTCTCCATATCGCCCGTGATCTCGGGATTGATCTACGTACTGATCTTCGGCGCGCAAGGCTGGCTCGGCCCCTGGCTGGATGCCCACAATATCCATGTCCTGTTTGCCGTACCGGGCATTGTGCTGGCCACGGTCTTCGTGACCTTCCCATTTGTGGCGCGTGAATTGATCCCGCTCATGCAGGAGCAGGGCCAGGAAGAAGAGGAAGCCGCGCTAAGCCTGGGCGCCGGCGGCTGGACCACATTTATCAAAGTCACCTTGCCCAACATCAAATGGGGGCTGCTGTACGGAGTGCTTCTGTGCAACGCCCGCGCCATGGGTGAGTTCGGAGCGGTATCGGTGGTATCGGGACATATACGCGGCGAAACCAATACGCTGCCCTTGCAGGTGGAGCAGCTTTATAACGAGTACGACTTCGTGGGCGCCTTTGCCGTGGCTTCCCTGCTGGCCTTGCTGGCCATCGTTACCCTGCTGGCCAAGTCGATACTGGAATGGCAGCAAGCCAGGCAGCGCGCCGTCAAGACTCCGCAAGACCCCATTTTATATTCCGAACAGGCCGCATCATGAGTATTGAACTTCTGGACATCCGCAAGCAATTCGGCGGCTTTACCGCACTGGACAATGTCAGCCTCGACATACCCGAGGGTGAACTGGTCGCGCTGCTGGGGCCGTCGGGCTGCGGCAAGACGACCTTGCTGCGCATCATCGCCGGCCTGGAACAGGCCGACAGCGGCAGCGTTGCCATCCACGGCCAGGACAAGACCGATCAGCATGTCAAGAACCGCGGCATCGGTTTTGTATTCCAGCACTACGCGCTCTTTCGGCACATGACGGTATTCGACAATATCGCTTTTGGCCTGCGTGCCAAACCCAGGCGCCAGCGACCGCCCGAAACCGTTATACGCAACAAGGTCGTGGAACTTCTCGATCTGGTTCAACTGGGCTGGCTGGGCGATCGCTATCCCGACCAACTATCCGGCGGACAGCGCCAGCGTATTGCCCTGGCTCGCGCCCTGGCCGTGGAACCCAAGGTATTGCTGCTTGACGAACCGTTCGGCGCGCTCGACGCGAGCGTACGCAAGGACCTGCGGCGCTGGCTGCGCAATCTGCACCAGAATCTTAAGGTCACCAGCATCTTTGTCACTCACGATCAGGAAGAGGCCATGGAAGTGGCCAGCCAAATCGTCGTCATGAACAAGGGCCGTGTCGAACAGGTCGGTTCGCCCGCCGCCGTCTACGATCAGCCGGCTACGCCTTTCGTTTCGCGCTTCATCGGCAACGTCAATGTGTTCCAGGGTCGCATCCGCGACGGCCGCATCGATCTCGGGCACTGGCAGTTGCCCCTGACCGGGCCGGTCAATCCGGACACCGCCCGCATTTCGGCCTTTGTGCGGCCCCATGAAGCGGAGCTTACGCGGCAAGCGGACGCAGGGTTGCCGCCGGTACAAATCGAACATATTCTTCCCTTGGGCAGTGTGGTCCGACTGGAATTGAGCATGGCGCAAGGCGCGAACGCCGACCCTATCCAAATAGAAATCCCGCGCCGCGACTACAACGAACTCAAGCTCCAGGACGGCGGCAAGCTGTTTCTTCGCCTGTTGCAAGGCCAGGCATTTCCATCCGAGGCGACACATTGAATGGAATCGCGGGCGGCTCCTGTGGCTGCCCGCCCACGTCGGGCACTCCTGCTACTAAAATAAACAGACCCAAGGAGACAAAATGCTCAAAGCTCAGCAAAACTACCAGGCCACCTGCCAGGCCTTTGCATGGAATATTCCCGAACACTACAACATCGGGGTCGATGCCTGCGACAAATGGGCCGACGGATCGGGCCGCCTGGCCCTGATCAGCGAAAAATCCCCCACAGAACAAACGCGCTACAGCTTTGACGAACTGAAAAAACTGTCCAATCAGTTTGCCCATGCCTTGATCCGCCACGGAGTGAAAAAAGGCGATCGCGTTGGCATATTCCTGCCGCAGGCGCTGGAAACCGCCGTCGCGCATCTGGCCATCTACAAGATCGGGGCGATCGCCGTCCCGCTGTTTACCCTGTTCGGCACCGAGGCCCTGCAATTCCGCTTAAGCAATTCGGGCGCCAAGGCGCTCGTCACCCACGAGGAAGGCCGGCAGAAACTGGCTGAAATCCGCAGCGCCCTGCCCGATCTGGCAACCCTGTTCAATATCGACGCGGCAAAGTCACAAGCCGATTGTTTATCGTTCTGGCACGAGCTTGAACAACAGTCGCCGGACTTCACCCCCGTCGATACCCTGGCCGACGATCCGGCCGTCATTATTTATACCTCGGGCACCACAGGCAAGCCCAAGGGAGCGCTGCATGCCCATCGCGTACTGCTGGGGCATTTGCCCGGCGTGGAAATATCGCATAATTTTTTCCCTTCGCATGCCGAGCTCATGTGGACCCCCGCCGACTGGGCCTGGATAGGCGGACTGCTCGATGTCCTGCTGCCCGCCTGGCATCACGGCGTTCCGGTGCTCGCCCGCCGTTTCGCGAAATTCGACGCTCCCGCCGCCTACGACTTGATGTCGCACCACGGCGTCACGCACACATTCCTGCCGCCCACCGCCTTGAAAATGCTTAGAACAGTCGAGAACCCCCGCGCGCGCTGGCCGCTGAAACTGGTATCGGTAGCCAGCGGCGGCGAATCGCTGGGCTTGGAACTGATCGAATGGGGCAAGAAAAACCTGGGCCTGACCATTAATGAATTTTATGGACAGACCGAATGCAATATGATTGTCTCCTCGTGCTCAACGCTTTTTCCGCCTTTGATCGGCACCATGGGCAAGGCTGTTCCCGGCCATGTCATCGATATCGTGGACGATGCCGGCCAAGCCGTTCCAAACGGCAAGGAAGGCAATATCGGCGTGCTGGCGCCCGATCCGGTCATGATGCTGCACTACTGGCAGAACCCCCAGGCCACGCGGGAAAAATTTGCCGGCGAGTACCTGGTAACCGGCGATATAGGAATACGCGACGACCAGGATTTCATCCGGTTCCTGGGCCGCAATGACGACGTCATCACCAGTGCCGGCTACCGCATCGGCCCGGGCCCCATCGAAGACTGCCTGTTGGGCCATCCCGCCGTGAAAATGGCGGCAGTCGTGGGTGTGCCCGACGATGAGCGCACTGAAGTGGTCAAGGCCTTTATTATCCTGAACGAGGGCTATAGCGCCAGCGAGGCCCTGGTCCGGGATATCCAGAATCATGTCAAGCGGAAGGCTGCCGCTCACGAGTATCCACGCAAGATCAGCTTCGTCGAATCCCTGCCTATGACGGCAACCGGCAAAATCATCCGCAAGGAACTGCGCAAGATGTAGAGACGGCGCAAAGCGCAGGGGCGGCCCTTGTGCCCAATCCGCGCAGTTGCGAAACGCATTGAAATAAAAATTTCTCCGCAGCAAGCCTTTGAAACAGACAGCCCCGGCAAAGAAGCGCACTATTGGCAGGCCAAGCCACGGAGTGTTTCCCATGTGGGCAAGTCCGCTGAAAACCATACTGAGCGCCGCCGGCCTGCTTGCCGCATGCGGTGTGTTCACGGCTGGCGCTGCAACACCGATCAGCGCCGCGGATCTACGCCTGATACAGCGCGTCACGTTCGGCCCTACGGCCGAAACACTGCAAACATTTTCCCGGGAAGGCCGGCATAAATGGCTGGAAAGCCAATTGCATTATGTGGGCGATCAATGCCTGCCCGCCGAAATCCGCAACCGTATCGAGAAGTTGGATATCGAGCATGACAACCCCGCCGCGGTCTGGCGTGCGCGACAAGCGGCGCTTAAAGAAGCGCGGGAACAGGGTTCGCAGCAGGCCAGGATGGCAGTGCGCCGGGAATACGATCGGCAAAGTCTGGCGCAGGCCTTCGAACGCCGGACCTTGCGTGCCTTGTACTGCAGCAATCAACTGCAGGAAAAACTGGTCTGGTTCTGGTACAACCATTTCAATATCTATGGCCACAAGGGGATTACGCCGATCTTCGTACCCGATTACGAAGAGTGGGCCATACGCCCACATGTGCTGGGAAGGTTCCAGGATCTGCTGATGGCCACGCTGACGCACCCCGCCATGCTCGAATACCTGGACAATGCGCGCAATATCAAGGGCAAGCCCAACGAGAATTACGGCCGTGAAATCATGGAACTGCACACCATGGGAGTCGATGGCGGCTATACCCAAAACGACGTGCAGGAACTGGCCGCAATCCTGAGCGGCGCACGATTCTACGTGAAGGACAAGCCGCTCAAGCAGGTGCGGCGCCTCTCGGCGTACTACCTGGAGCACGGCGCTTTTATCTTTGATCCGGCCAGGCACGATGCGGGCGACAGGATTTTTCTAGGCAAGCAATTCAAAGGTTCGCCCGGCTTCGACGAAATAGAACGCGCCGCCGCAATACTCGCACACCAACCCGCCACCGCGCGCTTCATATCCAGAAAACTGGCCACCTATTTTCTGTCGGACGATCCACCCAAAGCCGTCGTGGATCAAATGGCGCAAACCTATATGAAGACCGACGGGGAAATTGCCTCGGTCCTGCGCACACTGTTCGAGTCGAAGCTGTTCGATGCCAATGTAAAGCCCAAGTTCAAGGACCCTGTTCAATATATTTATTCATCGATCCGCCTGCTGTACGGCGATCGCGTCGTGCGGAATACGGCGCCCATTCAGCGCTGGATCAAGGGCTTGGCCGAAGCCCCGTACGAGCACCTGACGCCGGAAGGCTATGGCATGACCCGCGGCGACTGGGCCAACGCCGACCAGTTGGCCAAGCGACTAGGCTATGCCGGCCAACTGGCGTCGCCTCGAAACAAATTGTTCACTCCAGCCGATTCCGGGCTGGCCTCGCGGGAAAGCAATATCGCCCTTGATCCAGCCAGTGCCGCTTATCTCGAATCCATATCGGAAAATTCCGCTCACAGCTACCTGGACAATGCCAGGCTGCAGGCATTGAAGCCGATCTATGAGTCCCCGAACCTGCCGCCCCTGCTGAACAAAGCGCCCCAGGCAGCACAAAAAGCCGCGCTGATCATTTCCTCGCCGGCTTTCATGGAATATTAGGAATCCCATCATGCGCCCGCCTCCTTATTCACTCCTCGCCCCCGAACTCCCCGGCCAGGCTGCATACGGGCGCCGCGATTTTTTGAAAGCCGCAAGCGCGCTCGCGCTGCTATCTTCATCGGCCAAGGTCTGGGCCGTTCCTTCGGCCCGGGGCGCCAGGCTGTTGACGGTGATGATGCGCGGCGGTTACGACGCGGCGAATTTCCTGGTACCCATCAGTTCCGAAGATTACTACGCGGCGCGCCCCCGCATCGCCGTTGCACGCCCTGACCCGCGCAACCCGGAGGCTGCCCTTGCTCTGGATGAACATTGGGGGCTGAACCCCGCTGTCAAAGAGCATTTTTTGCCGCTTTATCAAGCCGGCCAGGCGCTGCTGGTGCCCTATTCAGGCAACTCCGGCGCACCACGCAGCCACTTTGAAGCCCAGGATTTAATGGAGCTTGGCCTGGCATCCGGCAATCCGCATCCCAACCATCGCAGCGGCTGGATGGGACGACTGATCGAGCGCCTGGGTGTCGCCCACTCCGGCGGCTCGGGCATTTCATTTACGCAAAACCTGGCGCTCTCCATGAAAGGCAATGTCGCCGTTCCCAATATTGCGCTGTCCGGCGGCACAGTGGCCAGAAGCAAACCTCGGCATGACGCCGAAATGCAGCAGCTTTACCGAGGCAGCTCCCTGGAAAAGCTGCTCGATGAAGGTATCGCGACTCGACAGACCGTCGCCTCCACGCTGGATGCCCCCGATACGCTGCAAAAAGAAATGATCGCGGCCAGCCGCGGCGCGCCCGACGCTTCGGCATTCGAGAAACAAATGCATTCAATAGCCCGGCTGATGCGAACCCAGCAGGCCTATTCCGTGGGGTTTGTCGATGTAGGCGGCTGGGACACCCATGTGGGGGAAGGAAACGGCAAAGGCCAGCTATCCGGCAAACTTGGCAATCTGTCCAAAGGTCTGGCCGCTTATGCAAGGGAAATGGGCCCTGCCTGGCGCCACACCATGGTGCTGGTGATCAGCGAATTTGGCCGCACTTTCAGGGAAAACGGCAACCAGGGCACCGACCACGGCCACGGAACAGTCATGTGGGTACTGGGCGGAGGACTACGGGGCGGGCGCCTGGCCGGCCGTCAGGAGCCTGTCACAAACAGCATGTTGAACGAGCAGCGCGACCTGCCCGTCTACAACGATTACCGCGGCGTCGCCGCCGAGGCCATCGCGGCACTTTACGGCTTGGGAGCCAGGGATCTGGACTATATATTGCCGGGCGCGCCCCGACTCAAACTTGCTCTGGTGTAGGAGTGGGCCTTATGGTGCCGAATTTGAGTTCCGACAAAATGGCGGCAAGGATCAGGCCGCCGATCACGGTGAAGTGTTCGAGCACCAGCATCATGTCCAGAAAACTCGCCAAGCCTTGCAGCTTCCAGAACTGATGCGCCACCGGGATCGTTGCCAAGGTGAATACGGCCAGCATGCCCGCGCCCAGCCAGGCCCAGCGCCGCCCGAAAATAAGCAATGCCGAGCCAGCCAACTGCACCAATATAACCAGTGCGGCAATAAGCGCCGGCGGCTTCAGGCCGAACTGCGCCATCTCGGCCTGCGCGGTGGTGAAGTCCCATAACTTGGTGAATCCGCTCGCCCAATAAATGAACGTCAGCGCCGCCACACCCACATAAAACAGCCCATTGGAACGCAACAGGCACGGAATGAATTTGCACATCATGGATGAACCCCTTTTAGAAAGCGGCGCTATTCTGGACCCACGCTTTCCTCCCGCCGCCTGGACAAATCGCAAACGGATCGTAGTAGTATTTTGTTACGCCGTCCAGTCATTTCAGCTTGCTCGCCCACCAGCCATAAGAGAAGAATTCCTCGCCGCCTGCGCAAAAAAACGCGCCGATCCGCAACGATCGGCACGCTTCGATTTCCGGCGACCCCGGCGATTGCGCACCAGGCGCACGACGGCAGCCGGACTTCAAGCGTTCTCGAACTGCGCCGGGCGCCACTTCAGCAGACGGCCCTCGATGTAAGTCAGAATGTACTCGGCGATCAGGGCCACCACCGCCAGCACTATCATGGCGGCAAACACACCGCTGGCGTTGAAGGCGCCCTGAGCCGTGGAAATCAGCAAGCCTATGCCCTCACGGGCGCCCAGGAACTCGCCCACCACGGCACCCACCAGCGCGAAGCCGAAGCTGACATGCAGGCTGGCCAGGATCCAGCTCAAGGCCGACGGAATGACCACTTGCATGGTTACCTGGCGCGGCGAAGCGCCCAGTATCTGCGCATTGGCAATCATGTAGCGGTCGGCTTCGCGTACTCCCTGGAATGCATTGCCGAACACCACAAAGAACACCATCACCACAGCCAATGCCACTTTGGAGGCCATGCCCAGGCCCAGCGCAATTACAAAAATGGAGCCCAGCACGACACGTGGAATCGAGTTGGCAACTTTAATGTACACACTGAATATATCGGCCAGGAACTGGTTGCGTCCAAGCAGAATGCCGCAAATGACACCCGCAACGCCGCCGATCAGGAACCCGATCAAGGTCTCTTCCAGTGTGACCACCACTTGCAGCCACAAGGGCCCCTGCGAGGTGCCTTCCATGGTCCAATCGTAAATCTGCTTGGCGATCAGCGTAGGTTTGGAATAGAAAAAAGGGTCGATCCAGTGCAGGCTGGCGAATAATTCCCAGCCCCCCAGAACGCCGACCAGAATGGCTAGCCGCCAGAAAATAATCAGTTGGGCGCGACGGCGCACCATGCGCTGCGCTTCGGTTTCTGCTTGCTGCAGGGTATCTTTGACGGCATTGGCGCGATCGCTGGCCGTCGTGTAAGTATCAGCATGACTGGTCATGGTGGAGCACTCCTTTAACCGATTTTGACTTCAGCACGCAAATCGTCCCAGATTTCACGTGCATAGCGTATGAATGTTTGTTCGTAGCGCACTTCCGATATAACGCGCGGACGCGGCAATTCAATGTCGTAAATGTGCTTGACGGTCGCCGGGCGGCTCGTCAACACAATGACTTTGTCGGCCAGGGCTATGGCCTCTTCCAGATCGTGGGTCACAAACACCACAGAGCCGCCGCTGGCAGCCCAAAGCTGCAGCAATTCATCCTGCATTACCGTACGGGTTTGCATATCCAGGGCGCTGAAAGGCTCGTCCATCAACAGGATTTCCGGGCTGTTGATGAATGTCTGCGCCAGCGATACCCGCTTGCGCATGCCACCAGACAATTGATGGGGATAGTGCTGGCCGAATTTTTCCAGCCCCACACGCCGCAGCCAGTCCTGGGCCAGTTCCTTGGCCTGCGCCGGCTTCTGGCCGCGAAACATCGGGCCGGCCGCCACATTGTCGAGCACGCTGCGCCACGGAAAGATCGCATCGTTCTGGAATACGAAACCAATCCGCGGATCGATGCCGTCGACGGGCTGGCCCATGACGGTAACCGTGCCTGTGGTCGGTTTCAGCAAACCCGTGATCAGGCTGAGCGTGGTCGATTTCCCGCAACCCGTCGGGCCCACAATCGCACAAAACTCGCCGCGCTTGACGCTCATGCTGAAATCTTGCAAGGCAATGGTGGCTTTGCCGTCGGGAGAGATGAAACGGCACGTGATATTCTGCATTTCGATGGCAGACGTCGTGGATTGATCTTGCATGGTTTACTCAGTAGTTAAAGCATTAGGTTTACGGTGTCGCCCCGTTCGGACAGCGCGCAAGCGGCCTGGCCGCGCGAACCCGAAGGCCGTGGCTACAGAGCCTCTGCCCGGCCCGGAATCAAGGTTTGCGCACATCGCATCCACCGCAAAGCCGGGCCACGCGGCCGTCAACAGACTATTTTTTATTGGCGGCGTCCACAAATGCCGTGGTGTACGTCTTGGACAAATCGATATGAGCCGCCTTCACCTGCGGCTTGAAGGTCGACAGAACCTTCAGGACAGTCGGAGGTCCGTTTTCAGGCATGCGGCCATCGGCGGTGAACATCGGCATGGAGGCCTTCAGCGCCTTGATGTACAAGTCCTTGTTGCCGGCGTAGTAATCCTTGGGCATTTTGTCGGCGATTTCTTCAGCCGAATGCGTATGGATGTACTTCATGGTTTTCACAAAGGCATTGGCCAGTTTCTGGGCCTCGGCCTTGTGGCTGTCCACCCAGGCATTGGGCATGTACAGGCTGGCGGCGGGATACAAGCCACCCAGGGCTTTTTCCGTGTCGGCGGGAGTGCGCATGTCGACCAATACCTTGCCCTGTCCGCTGGCTACAAGCTGAGTGACGGTCGGATCGGTGGTCATGCCGGCATCGATGCGGTTTTGCTGAATGGAAGCAATAAAGGTATTGCCCGCGCCTACCGGCAGAATCGTGTAATCGCCATGCTTCAAACCGGCAACGAACGCCATGTACTGCGTCAGGAAATCGGTGGAGGAACCCAGCCCCGTCACACCCAGGGTCTTGCCCTTGAAGTCGGCCGGGCCTTTGATCTTGCCTGCCTGCTTGGCGGCAATGACTTCCACTTCGCCCGGCGCCTGCGAAAACTGCACTATCGATTCGACGTTCTTGCCTTTGGCCTGCAAATCAATCGAGTGATCATAGAAACCCACTACGCCCTGGACGGCGCCGGCCAGCATTTCGTTTTCGGCATTGACGCCGGCGGGCTCGGAGAGCAAATCGACGTTCAGGCCTTCGGCTTTGAAATAGCCCAGGTTGTCGGCCAGCTTGGCCGGAAGATAAATGATCTTGTTGATGCCTCCCACCATAATGGTGATCTTGTCTGCCGCTTGAGCTGTGCTCATTGCGCAGGCAGCCAAGGCGGAGGCAACCGCGGTATATTTAAGAATACGAGCAATACTGGACATAAGGGTCTCCTGATTGAAAAGCGATTTTTATCGACCTGACATTGGAAATGCCACAATTGCAATGCTAGAGGCGCCGACTTTCATCCAGCTTTCGCCAGGCAAGCGAAAACATAGGGGGAAACCCGTGTTTTGCCCGAAACCAGGCTTATCCACACCAGGCACGGCAATTTCTTTAAGGGCTTTGTCAGTCTGACACCCAATACTGCCCGTATGAACAAAGCCATCCACCCGCCAACGCTCCCATAGATTCAAAAACATGAGACTGCTACTCGTCGAAGACAACCAGGAACTGGCACTGTGGCTGTCCACTGTTTTGCAGGAAGACGCCTTTCGGGTGGATTGCGTGCACGACGCGGAAACGGCGAATGTCCTGCTCAACGACGAACATTACGACGCGGTGCTGCTCGACCTGAAACTCCCCAGCGCCAGTGGGCAAAGCGTCTTGCGCCGCTTGCGGCGCCAGCAGAACCAGACCCCCGTCATGGTGCTGACGGCCAGCGACTCGCTGGACCTGAAGGTCGAGTGCCTGGAAACCGGCGCCGACGATTATCTGGTAAAGCCCTTCGAAGTCCGCGAACTCGTGGCCCGCATCAAGGCCCTGATCCGGCGCCACAGCGGCAGCGCAACCCCGTTGCTGGCCTGTGCCGACCTGAACTACGACACCAATACGCGGCAATTCCAGATCGGCGGCGAAGCCCTGACTTTGCCTCCCCGCGAACACAGTCTGCTCGAAGCCCTGCTCATGCATCAAGGCAAGACCATGAGCAAGGCCAGCCTGATGCAGAGCGTTTTTGGCCTGAGCGCCGAAGCCAGTGAAGATGCCCTGGAAATTTATATTCATCGCCTGCGGCGCAAGCTCGACGCTTCGCAAGCCACCATCGTCACGCTGCGCGGGCTGGGCTACCTGCTGACCCCGCGCCACTCCGCATGAACAGCCTGCGCGTTCGCCTGGCGCTGTGGGTGCTGCTGCCCTTGTCGGTCGCCCTGTCGTTCAGCATCTGGTTTTCCTATCAGGATGGCCTGCAGGATGCACAGGCGCAGCAAGATCACCAGCTCTGGACCTCGGCCCAGATTATTGCCGGGCAGATACAGTGGGTCGACGGCCACCTGATGTCGTCCGTGCCGCCCGTGGCACTGGAAGTATTTGCGTCGGCAAGCCACGACCAGGTTTTTTTTTCGGCCTCTACCGATAACGGCCATCTATTGGCCGGCTGGCCCAATCTACCCATAGAATTCACGCCGACCGCGACTCAGCGCGAAAGCTACCAGGACATGATCTACCAGGGCCAGCAACTGCGCAGCTACAGCATGGTTCGCGATTTTTTCGATTCGGGCAAATCCCGGGAAGTCACGGTAACCGTGGCAAAGACCCAGAATCAGCTTGCCGCGGACGCCCGGGAGCTGTGGTGGCCCAATATGCTGCGCGAAAGCGGCATGCTGGTGCTGGTGCTGGTGCTGATGCTGCTTGGCCTGCGTCACGAGCTGAAACCCCTGGCGGCTCTGCGGGGCGCGGTGCTCAATCGCGAGCACACCGATCTGCGCCCCATACAACTGAAAGACCTCCCTCTGGAACTGCGCCCGGTGGTGGAAACCATCAATCAATATGGCGCACGCATACAAAGGCAGATCGATTCGCGCAAACGCTTTATTGAAGACGCCGCGCACCAGTTGCGCACCCCCATGGCCTTGCTCAGCACTCAATTGCATTATGCGGCCGGCCTGGCCTCGACACCGGAATTGAAAAAAATTCTTGCCGCGTTAAGCCAGAACCGGCAGCAAATTACCCAACTGGTGAATCAGCTGTTGAGCCTCTCCCAGGCGGAAAGCCTGCGCGCCGGGCACGCGGCGCGGGTACCGCTGGATATGCTCCCACTGGTGCACGAAGTGCTGGTCGAACTCGCCCCCTTGGCGGCACACCGCGAAATCGATCTGGGCATCGGCCCCGGAGCCGAGCAGGCCAGGCTCTACGCCCACCGCCCCGCCTTGTATGCACTGCTGTTCAATCTGGCCGACAACGCCATCCGCTACACCCCGCCCGGCGGCAGCGTCACGGTATCGGTCGCAACAACGCCCGAAGGCCATGTCGTGCTGGAGGTGGAAGATACCGGCCCCGGCATCCCGCCGGAATTGCGTACGCGTGTGTTCGAGCGTTTCAATCGCGGCAACGCCACCGACCAGGAAGGCACGGGCCTGGGCCTGGCCATCGTCCAGGAAGCCGCTGCCGCTTGCGGCGGCCATGTCAGCCTGCACACCGGCCGGCAGGGCACAGGATTGCGGGCGATAGTGAAATTCAAATCAGCCTGACCGGCCTGACGAAACCAGCAACGCCAACGCCCTGCCGCAAGACCCGGCATCCGGCGCCCCGCTTCCTTACAAGAACGACCGGACCAACTCCTTGGCCAGTTCGGCCTGATCGTCCTCGACCATCAGCATTTGGGCGTTGAGGCTGTTCGAGATCGGCCCGGGGTACATCGAACTGAATGCCCCGCCACGCATAAAGAATGAAATGCCATAGGCCTGCATCAGCGATGCAATCACAGCCGCCTCGGACTCCGACTTCGGAGAATATACGGGAATCATATCTCGCCCCCTCTGCGTATTTTTATCTGTCCAACGGCTTGCCCGCCCCTGCTTGCGGGCCAAGTCGCCGTTCCGCGAACCATAAGCTTACTCTTTGCCGCGCGCCACGATTTCACGCTCCACGCGCCGATCCGGGATCAACCACATGCAGGCCGCCCCAATATAAAAAGCGCCGGCCAGCCACGACGACACGAACGAACTGCCAATGCCCAGCAGATACAGCACCGGCGAGATCTTGCCTTTTTTGTCCGCGCCGACAGCATGGGCAAGCGGGGAATCCGCCCCTTGCGACCTGACGATCAGGTTCTGCAAAATGACATACGCGATTGCGCAGCACAACAGATTAAGGCCATAGAGAAACAACGCCGCCGGCGCAAAATGATTTTCCCCCATCCAGCCGGTGGTGAACGGCAATAGCGACAACCAGAACAGCAAATGCAGATTTGCCCAAAGTATCGTTCCATTTACCTTATTGACCAGATGCAGCATGTGGTGGTGGTTATTCCAATATATCCCCAGGTAGATAAAACTCAGGACATAGCTCAGGAATACCGGCACCACAGGCACAAGCGCCGCGAAATCCGACCCATGGGGCACCTTCATTTCCAGCACCATAATGGTCAGTATGATCGCGAGCACGCCGTCGCTGAAAGCTTCAAGGCGGTTTTTATTCATGGAACGCTTCCCGGTTCGATTTATTGCCGATTTTAAAGGTTCTGGCCGCTTTGCGGTAAATTGCAGAAAGCCCTCCGGGGCAAACGCCATGCGAGGAGAATTATTGAAGCATGGCGAATGGGGACTGGCGCAAACCCGCGCGAGCTAATACCATTAGCTCGCAGGCCTGTCGCCATTTCAGTTATGGCCGGGGTATTCGATTATAAAATTGGCGGTGCAAAGTATTGCCACGCATCGTAGACGCGTATCAGGTAGAAACCATGTTGAAATTCTCAGCCAATATTTCCATTATGTTCCAGGAACTGCCCGTACTGGAACGCCTGAAGGCCGCCGCGGACGCCGGCTTCAGGGCGATAGAAATCTGGTTCCCTTACGATATCCCTGCGCCGGAAATGAAAGAGCAGCTGCGGAAACACCACCTTGTTTGCGTAGGCATGAACTCGCCGTCCGGCAATGCGGCCGCGGGCGACTGGGGGCTGGCCGCCGACCCCGCCCGGCGCGACGAATTCATGGCAAGCGTGCGCCAGGCCATGGTGTATGCCCAGGCAATCGATTGCCCCAAGGTGCATGTCATGGCGGGCGTTGCACCGCCCTCGCTAAGCGTTGCCGATGCATGGGAAGTCTATGGCGGCAACATCAAGGCGGCGTGCGCCCTTGCACAGGATTACGGCCGCCAGGTCCTGATAGAGCCGCTCAATGCGCTTGACCGCCCCAGCTATCTTCTCACCCGGCAAGCCCAGGCCATCGATCTCATCCGCGCACTGAACTGCGGCAATCTGCAGATCATGCTCGATCTTTATCATGTGCAGCGCGGCGAAGGCAATCTGGTTGAACGGATGCGCGCCAGCATGCCGTTTGCGGGCCATATCCAGATTGCGGATGTGCCGGGGCGACACGAACCCGGAACGGGCGAGGTCAACTTCCCTTTTGTTTTCGCCGAGATTGAGCGCCTGGGCTACAAGGGCTGGATAGGTTGCGAATACGCGCCGCTTGGCGCCACGACCGAAGGCCTGGGCTGGCGGGAACGGCTTGCCGGATCGGCCACATGACGGAAACCCAGCTTCGAGACGAAATCGTACGGGTCGGGCGCAGCCTCTTTGAACGCGGCTACGTGCACGCCACCGCCGGCAATATCAGTTGCAGGCTCGACAATGGCTTTCTGATCACCCCCACCGACGCCTGCCTGGGCTTCCTGGATGCCGATCGCATTGCACGGGTCGATGCGCACGGCTCCTGGCTTGCCGGCGACAAGCCCAGCAAAACCCTGGCTTTGCACCAACACATTTATACCGCCGACCCAGGCGCCGCCTGCGTCATACACACCCACTCCACTCACCTGGTGGCGCTGACGCTCACGCGCACAACAGGCGAACCGGAACTCTTGCCACCCATCACACCCTATTTCGTCATGAAGGTTGGGCACGTCCCGCTTATCCCCTATCATCGCCCCGGCAGTCCGCAAACAGGCGTGCTGGTGGAACAGCAAATTCTGCAGGCAAGGAAAAAAGGCTCACCCATTTGCGCTGTCATGCTGGACCGGCTCGGGCCCAATGTCTGGAGCGAAACCCCGGGCGGCGCCATGGCAATTCTGGAAGAGCTGGAAGAAACCGCCAAACTATGGATGCTCAGCCGGCACAGCGCAACGCCCCTGAGCAGCGATCAGATCGAAGAACTGCGCCAGGCATTCGGCGCGCGCTGGTAATTCCATTTCGCCCCTGGCGGCATTACAACAACTTGCCCGGATTCATGATGTTGTGCGGATCGAACAGTTGCTTGATCTGTTGCATCAGCGCAATAGCGACCGGGTCCTTGTAATGGTGGAAAGCACGGCGCTTGAGCTGCCCTATGCCATGCTCGGCGCTGATGCTGCCTCCGTAAACCGCCACTTCATCGAACACGGCATCGGCCACCGCTTCTTCATGTTCGGCAGCCCAGGTTTTATCGGCGCCCGGGGGACGGGAAATGTTGTAGTGCAAATTGCCATCGCCGAAGTGGCCGAATATATAAGGCCGGCAATCGGGCGCCACCGCATGCAGGCCTTGCACGGCGGTGCGCATGAAATCGGGAATGCGCTCGATAGGCAGGGAAATATCGTGTTTCAGATGCGGGCCGTCGGCGCGCTGCGCTTCCGAGATTTCTTCGCGCAGCCGCCACAAGGTATGCAGTTGCGACAGCGATGCCGAAACGACCGCGTCCTGGCACAGTTCCTGCTCCAGCGCTTGGCCTATCACCTCTTCCAGCAAACGGTTCAGGCCTTCACCGTCGGCGGTGTCGGCCAATTCGATCAGCACATAGGCGGGATGGCGCTGCTCGAAAGGTTCATGCAGGCCCTCGGTATGCGCAAGCACCAGGTCCAGGCAAGCGTCGGTGAAAAATTCAAACGCCTGCAGGCGCGCGCCGCAGGCGCCAAACAGCAGGCGAAATAACTCGAGCGATTGCTGCGCGGACTCGACGGCCACCAGCACCACCGAGCGCACTTGCGTCTGAGCATATAAGCGCAAAGCCACGCCTGTAATAATACCCAGCGTGCCCTCGGAGCCTATGAACAGCTGCTTCAGATCGTAGCCGGTATTGTCCTTACGCAGGGTGTGCAGCCCATTGAAAATCGTGCCATCGGGCAGCACTGCCTCGACGCCCAGCACCAGCTCGCGCGTCATGCCATACCGCACGACATTCACGCCGCCCGCATTGGTGGCCAGGTTGCCGCCGATTTGCGCGGAGTCTTCAGCCGCCAGACTAAGCGGCAGCATGCGCCCAGCTTCGTTTGCCGCACGCCTCAGGTTCCCCAGAATGCAGCCCGCGTCGACCACCAGCGTGTTGGCAATGGTGTCGAGCGAACGAATGCTGTTCATGCGATCCAGACACAGAATGACATTGGCCGGATTGGCGTCGGGCGTGGCCCCGCCGCACAAACCCGTGTTGCCGCCCCGCGGCACCACGGGCACCTTGTGGGCATGGCACAGACGCAGGCATTCGGCTACTTGCTGCGTGGACCGCGGCCGCACAAGCGCCTGTGCCTGCCCTGTGTAGATACCACGCCAATCGCTTAGCCATGGCGCTATTTCCTCGGCTGCGGTTTGCACGACGTCCGGGCTCAGGGCGTTTTTCAATTCTTCCTGGAAACGGTTCATGATATCCATGCTTTCAAAGTTCAGATCTACAAAAAAGAAACATCGAGGCCCAGCCGCTGGCTGGCATTGTGCAAATGTTTTCTGGCCATGCTGCGGGCCAGCGCCGGGTCGTGTTGTTTGATCGCCGCCAGCACGGCTACATGCTCGTCATGCACATAGGATGCCAGTCCGGCTTTGGACGGCGTGGATTTCCGGGCGCGATCGAGCGCCAGGGTATTGAGCCTTGCCGCCCGCACACCATAGCGCCATTGCTCGTTGAGGTATTGCATCAATTGCATGTAGTGCGGATTATGCGTGGCCTTTGCAATGGCCTTGTGAAAAGCCAGATCCCACTCCAGCGCCTGATCGGGCTCGCCCAGGCTTTTTTTCAGGGAGCGCAGAATATCTTCCATCAGTGCAATTTCATCGGGGCCGGCATGCAAGGCGGCCAGGCTGGCCGCCCCCGCCTCGATTTCGCAGCGTAACTCGTAAATATGCCTGAGCGCCGTTTTGTCTACATCCGCGGGTACGATAAGCTGGAAGCCTTCATCGACCGAACTGGCCAGCACGCGGCACCCCGCCCCCTGGCGGCTTTCCACCAGCCCTTTGGTGCGCAAGCGTTCGGTCGCTTCGCGTATGACAGCGGCGCTGACATTGAACTCCTGCGCCAGCAGGCGCCCCGCCGGCAATTTGGCGCCGACAGCATAAACCCCCTGCTGGATACGCTCGATCAGGGCATCGGCCACGCGGCTGGTCAGGGTTTGCGGTGAAATTTGCATAGCGGCAATAATATCAGGTTATCTGATAACTTTAAAGAAGCAACAACTGGGGCATGGCATCGCCGCCGCACCACACTATGGCGTTCTGGCGGAATTTTTCGCCCAAAGCCCGGGCATCCGCACGATCAATGCCCAAAACCAGAAAGCTCGGCTCGCCGGGCCATGAGTTCGATGGATGCCGCCCGACTCCTTGCATACAGGTATACGCGCTTCGATCCAGCCAGTCTTGCAGCTCGCGCTGGCGCCGGCGATTTTCTGGCTCGGGCGTAATCCGGCTGAGCGGATTGAATGCCGTGATGAACGCCGCGCACCGCACGCCATGCCGCTCGAACAGGGCCGACAAGGCAGGGTTCGCAACTCCGACTCGCAGTGTGAAGCCGCTGGCACCGCTCACGATATAGTCCGTTTCGCGATAGGCGCGCAACAGCGTGGGGGAAATCAATGTTGTAGACACTCGATTTGTGGCCATAAGCGCACATCTTAAGGCTTTTCGGGCCCATTTCGCCGCCTGCGCTATTGTCTGCACAGATGAACCCAACCATAATGCAGGCATGGAGACACCTGAACGCGGGCGTCAGGCCCGGCCTTATTCCCTGCTGTTGATCAGCATGCTGTCGATCCTGCTGGCCGGATGCGCCGGCGAGTCGGGCCTCAAGTCATCCCAAGGCCTGCGTTCATATCGACACATCGTTATCGACGGAACAAAGCGCAACAACGTCGCGCTGACAGCCATGGGTTTGGTCGGCACGCGCTATCGCTATGGCGGCTCCAGCCCCGATAGCGGGTTCGATTGCAGCGGCCTGGTGCAATACGTGTTTGAAGACGCCACCAGCGAGCAGCTTCCCCACAACACGGCCGAAATCGCGCAGATCAGCCGGCCTGTATCCCGCGGCGATTTAAGCGTGGGCGATTTTGTATTTTTCAATACGCTCCACAGCGCCTATTCCCACATGGGCATCTATATTGGCGATGGGCAGTTCGTGAATGCGCCGTCCAGCGGCGGCCATGTGCGCATCGATGCGCTCAATAGCCCCTACTTCGCCAAGCGCTACGAAGGCGCCCGAACGCTGTTCCAGCGCTGACAGCCCGGCGCGTGTTACCGATTGCCGCTTGCCCGAAGGGCCAAAAGGATATTAAATAAGCCGCAAGCGACCAGCACAAAAAATATTCCCCAATCCGCCCGAGGAGGCCTCCGTGAAAATCACCCTGATAGCCGCTGCCCTGTCGGCAAGCGCCCTGCTTGTCCTGCCTGCCTCTTCAAATGCCCAAACGCCGTCGAGCCCAGCCGCACCCATTAAAATCGGCGTGCTGACCGATCTATCCGGCGTCGTTGCCGACGCGACCGGCAAAGGATCCGTGGAGGCGGCGCGCATCGCCGTCGAAGAAGCAGGCGGCAAGGTGCTGGACCGCCCCATCGAAGTCATTGCCGCCGACCACCAGCATCGTCCCGATATAGGCAGCGCGATCGCCCGCAAATGGTTCGATGTCGACGGAGTCGATGTCATCGTCGATCTGCCCAATTCCTCCGTCGCCCTGGCCGTGCAGAACATCGCTCGCGAGAAAAAGAAAATCGTGATGTTTTCCAGCGCCGGAACCACGGCTCTCAGCCAAGGCCAGTGCTCGCCTTATGGCGTGCAATGGACCTACACCACGTATGCCCTGGCTCGAGGCACCGCCAGCGCAGTGGTCAAGGCGGGCGAAAAAAACTGGTTCATACTGGCCACCGATTACGCTTTCGGAAAACAACTGGCCAAGGACACCAGCGAGGTCGTTACCGCCAACGGCGGGCACGTGCTGGGCACGGTTTACCACCCTCTGAATACGGCGGATTTTTCGTCCTTTCTGTTGCAGGCTCAATCCTCCAACGCACAGATCATTGCGCTGGCGAACGCGGGCGGCGACACCATCAATGCCATCAAACAGGCTGCCGAATTCGGCCTGGGCACGGGCAAGCAGAAGCTGGCTGCCATGCTGCTCATGATCACCGACGTGCACAGCCTGGGGCTTAAAGTGGCGCAAGGCACCTACCTGACCACGCCCTCTTACTGGGACGCCAACGACGGCACGCGCGCCTTTACCAAGAAATTCGAGGCCCGCGTCGGCAAGCCGCCCACCTTTTTGCAGGCAGGCGTGTACGGTTCGGTCAGGCATTACCTCAAGGCGGTAAAAGCCGCCGGCACCGATCAGTCGGATGCCGTCATGGCAAAAATGCGCCAGTTGCCCATCGACGACCCTTTCAGCCAGCATGCTCAAATCCGCCCCGATGGCCTGGTCGTGCGCGATATGCTTTTGGCGCAGGTCAAAACCCCCGAGCAATCCAAGAAGCCCTGGGATTACTACAATATCATTGCCACCATACCCGGTGAAAACCTGGTGTGGCCTTTAGCCGAAAGCCAGTGCCCACTGCTCAAGAACGACAAGAAATCATAGCAAGGCAAACCCGCCGCCCATGACCGCGTCAAAAACAGGAATAGCCCGATTCGGAAGCTTTTACGCGGGCGGCCGGCAACTGCGCATCAAGGGCGAGCCGGTTCGATCCATCGCCTTTACTCAAACGGCATCGTACGAGTACGATCCGAATGGCCTGTTCCATATCGAACAGGCCTATGTGCAGTACTTCATTCCGGCCGAACAGCGTTGCGCGCTGCCGCTGGTATTGCTGCATGGCGGCGGCATGAACGGAGCCATGTGGGAACACACGCCCGATGGCCGCACCGGCTGGGCGCAAGCCTTTGTCGAACAGGGTTTCGCTGTATACATTGTCGACAACGTCGAACGTGGACGCGCAGGCTGGGCTCCCTTTCCGGGCGTCTGGCCCGATGCGCCTATCATCCGCAGCGCCGAAGAAGCCTGGAGCCTGTTCCGATTCGGCAAGGCACCCGACTTTCCGGCTCGACAGGCCTTTGCCGGCCAGCGATTTCCAGTCGAACATCTGGATGCGTTCATCTGTGGGGCCGTGCCGCGCTGGCTGTCCAACAACGACACGGCCGTAACAACCTTGTGCGCGGCCCTGAATCATATCGGCCCCTGTCTTTTGCTGGCACACAGCCACGGCGGCGAAGTGGCTTTCCGTGCTGCCGCCCGCTGCCCGGACGTGGTGCAAGGCATGGTCGCGGTCGAGCCTTCCGGGTTTTGCCCTGCCGACGCGATTCCATCGCTGGGCCTGCGGGCCGGCCTGTTTGTCTATGGCGACTATCTGGGCGCCACTCCCACCTGGGAAAACCTCATGGAAAAAGGCGCCGCGTTCAGGAATGCCCTGGTTCACGCGGGCATCGGCGCCGAATGGTGGGAGCTGGCCAAGATGGGCATATACGGCAACTCGCACATGCTGATGATGGACAACAACAGCGACGACATCGCCCTGAAAATTGGCGCCTGGCTGCAGGAACATTTCTAATGTGCAGCGGCCGGATAACGCATCGGCCTCGTTGACGATGAGCGTAGAAGCGGCCTTTGCCGCCCCCCGGGTAACGCATCGGGTCGAACGAACGGGCACGGGGCCCGCCCCTACAGCCCGCCTGTCGTTCAGCTCTTATTCCTTGTACTTCGCATCGAAATCCCACACTTCCTTGAACCCCATCAACAGGCACAGTTTTTCGAATGAATACAAATCCGAGGTGACGTTCAAGGTACCTTGGCCGCTCTTGATCTCTGAATAAACCTTCTCCAAAGCCTTGGCAACCGCCAGAAAGCCCGTGCCCGGATAAATCGCCAGGGAAAAGCCCAGGGACTCCAGGTCTTGCGGCTTGAGCTGGGGGGTGCGCCCGCCTTCGACGATATTCACCAGCACCGGCAGGTCAAAAGACTTGCCGATGATTTCGAGTTCTTTTTCCGATTCGGGCGATTCGATGAACAGGATGTCGGCCCCGGCTTTTGCATATTTCTCGGCCCGCCTCAAGGCTTCGTCCAGGCCAAGCGAAGTTCGGGCATCGGTGCGCGCGACAATAAGGAATTCGGAACTTGTCCTGCTGTCGGATGCGACTTGGAGTTTCCTGACCATATCTTCGGCGGAAGTCACCCTCCTGCCCGCGGTATGCCCGCACTTTTTTGGAAACTCCTGATCCTCCAGCTGAATGCCGGCCGCCCCGGCTTTCTCGTAGCCTTTGACCGTATTGGCCACATTCAGCAGGCCGCCATAACCGGTGTCGCCATCGCAAATGATGGGGGTCTTGCTGGCGCCGCAAAACGCCGCTACGCGGTTGACCATGTCGGTATACGTCGCCAGCCCGGCGTCGGGGAGGCCCAGGTACGACGCCACCGAGCCAAAGCCTGTCATGTACAGGCAATCGAAACCCATTTGATCGGCCAGCTTCACCGATATCAGGTCATATACCCCAGGGGCGACAAGTAATTTGCCGCCGTTGAGTTTCTGCTTCAAGCTGCTCATGCAATCTGCTCCCATTTACAAAACATCAATTTCTTCCAGCGTTTTTTTGCGTGTTTCGATGCCCAGCACCAGCATCACGACTGTTAAAAACAATAGGGCGCCGACAATGAGCGACATTACGCTATTGACGCCGCCCACCACATACATGGCCACAATGATCTGCGGCGTCGCAATTCCCGCTATGCGGCCCATTGTGTTGGCGATACCGTTTCCGCGCATCCTGATTTTTGTGGGGAACAGTTCCGGCGTATAAGTCGCTATGCCCAACGCAACAAGCAGGTAGATCAGGGTAAACAGGATAAAGCCCAATAAGGTCGCCACGTATATGGAAGGAGACGACAGATACAGCCAGCCCGTAATGGCGGCCAGCAGGCACACCAGGGCAATACTGTATTTCCTGCCCACCTTGTCCAGAATAAGTGCGCCGATCAAGGCGCCGAAGGGGCCGCCTAAAGACATCAGCGTTGCATAACCCAGGGACGAAGTCACCCCCATGCCCTGCTTGACCAGGAACGTAGGCACCCAAACGATAAATCCGTATATCACGATGTTTGAGACGACATGGATGCAAATACCGAGTATCGTTCTTCTTAAATAGGGCGGCTTGAACAAATCGATGCTTTTCAAAGTGCTGTCTATCGTTGCCTTGACCGGCGCGGGCGGCGGCAATTTCGACTTGTCGTAGCCGGCCTCGACATCGCTGACTATCTTGTCGGCCTCTGCATACCGGCCCTTCGATTCCAGCCACCGCGGCGATTCCGGCATTGTTTTACGCAGGAACCAGACGATCAGCGCCCCAACGCCGGCAATCGCGAACATGAAACGCCAGCCCAGATTCGGAATAACGATAAAGCCCAGCAGTGTCGAGAAGAACAATGCCGAATTGGTAATCAGCGACAAATAAGCCGACCACTTGCCCCTGACCTTGGGAGGAACAAACTCCCCCAGGCATCCGTAGCCAACCACGATCTCGGCGCCAAGACCCAGGCCCATGAAGAACCGGCACACGATAAGCCAGTCTATCGACGGGGCGAAGGCGCCCGCAATCGAGGCTATGCCGAAAATGGCCAGATTGAACTGGTAGGTGAACTTCCTGCCTTTCAAGTCGCCCAAATAACCAGCCGTGAACGCACCGATAAGCATTCCTATGAATGTGACGGATAGAAACGTGGCATTCGAGCCGATCGTCGACCAGCCGCTTTTGACCAGCGCCCCCAGCACGCCCGCGGCCAGATAGATGTCAAAGGAATCGAAGAACATCCCTCCGCCAATAAGCCATATGATTCTCTTGTGGAAGGGGCCTATCGGCAGGCGATCAAGTCTTGGCCCTATGTTCTCGGTTGTCTCCACCTATGTCTCCTTTATTGAATCGTTACTTTTTAAGGTTCAGTAAAAACGAATTCTTGCCATGCAGAATATGGCTTTTCATGATCGATTCCATCAGCTCGGCATTCTTCGTCCGGATGGCATCGATCATTTCAAAGTGTTCGGTGTTGCTGCGGATGCGCTCGTGCTCGGAATAACCTTTGAAGGTCCATTTGATCAGGGGGATCTTCTTGATCGTATTCAGGGATGTGCACAGCACCTGATTATTGGAGCGTTCGGTTATCAGCTTGTGGAACCGGTCATTGGAAACTTGCCGCTGGCTGATGGCCTCGGGCGTATTGCCCTGATTGAGCGACATTTCCTCCGCCAATTGCACCAGTTGTTCAATGTCGTCAGGGCTCATATTGTTTACGCACAGTCTTGCCAGATACGGCTCGATCAACACCCGTGCATCGAATATTTCCTCGATATTCTTCAGGTTCCAGTCATTCACCCTGACACCCTGATTTTTCTTGATTTCCAGCCACCCTTCCGCCGCCAGGATCCTGAGCGCTTCCCTGACGGGCGTTCTGCTGACTTTCACAGTGTCGGCGATCGATTCTTCCCGGATGAATTCGCCCGGAGCAAGACGGCCGGCCTCGATCTCGCGAGTGATGTACTCGTAAGCCGTATTGACCGACTTCGTCATCAAGTGCGCGGACGCATTTTCATTTTGCATACAATTACTAATAAATACCTAGATCAAAGCGTGTTATTTTTTATAATTGCATACAATCTTCCATTCTGGAATGAGGGTTTACGCTAAAAAGCTTGGCCAAACAAGTTGCGCCCCGAGGGCCGGAACGAGTGTCCGGCCCTCGGGGCGCAGATCAAACCAGGAGAATCGCTTTAAACGAAACACCAGGATTTGCAGGGGTGCCTATTTAGGGGCTCGCGGCAACGCATTGGATCGCCCGCTCCCCTAGGCATACGACTACTCATTGACCGTAATGTGCTCGGCCTTGATCAAGGCCCCCCATTTCTTGGTGTCCTGCTGGATCAGTTTGGCAAATGCATCGGGCGAAATAACCGAGGCTTCCACGCCTGAAGTCTCTGCGTACTTCCTGGCATCCTCCGACGCCATGGCCACTTGCATGGCCTTGTTCAGCGCATCGATAGTCTGCTTGGGAGTTCCCGCAGGCGCAAAAATACCGTACCAGTTGCTGGCATACACATTCTTGAAACCCAATTCGTCAAACGTAGGAACGTCCGGCAGCTTGGGCGAACGCTTGGAATCGGCGATGCCGATCGCGGTCAGTTTGTGATCCTGGATAAAAGGGAGCAGGCCGGAAATGTCGCCGAAAAACCCGCCTACCTGCCCCGCCACCGTATCGCGTATGGCCGGCGCCGCCCCCTTGTAGGGCACATGCAAAATATTAGCCTTGGTGGCAATGCGCAGCAGTGAAATGGCCATATGCGGCATGCTGCCGATCCCCGAGGAGGACAAGGTCACCCCTTCCTTCTTGCTTTTGGCCAGATCGAGGAATTCCTTGACCGACTTCACCTTGCTGGTGGCCGGCACCACCAGGACCTCCGGCGTGGACACCAGCGTGGAAATCGGCGCAAAGTCTTTTTCAGGGTTATAGGTCAGATGCGGATAAAGCGTGGGGTTGATGGAAATGGCGCCCGCTGAACTGAGGAACAGCGTATGCCCGTCGGGCGCGGCGCGTTTCACAAAATTCGCGGCAATCGCCCCGTTGCCGCCGGGCTTGTTTTCAACGATAACCGAAGATCCCAGAGAGCTTTCCAATTGCTTGGCCACCACGCGGGCCAAGGTATCGGCCGGCCCGCCGGGCGGGAAAGCCACCACGACCGTGGTCGGCGGGGCCGCATAGGTGCTCAGTGCCGCCAAGGCCAATGCCGCGCCCAGCCCCAGTTTGGATATGAATGAAATTTTTCCAGTAAACATAGTGTCTCCCTTGCGCCCCTTGATCACCCTTGGGGCTGTGTGAATGTAAAAATCAACCGCAACGTGCGCTCATGCCGCCATCGACCAGCAATTCGGTTCCGGTCACAAACCGAGCTTCTTCGGAAGCCAGGAACAAAGCCGCGTTGGCCGTATCCCGGCCGTCGCCCATGAACGGCAAAGGAATCCGGGACTGACGCTGTGCAAGCAATTGCTCCACGTCGCCCCCGGCCCTCTGGCCGGCCAGCCTGGCTTCGACCATGGGCGTGTGCATCTGGCCGGGAATCACCGTATTGCAGCGTATGTTCTTTGCCGCATACTCAATGGCGACGACACGCGAAAACTGGATTACCCCCGCCTTGGCGCTGGCGTAGCCCACCTGGGCCGACCCGGTCCAGCGTATGCCCGAGGTCGACGCGATATTGACGACCGCCCCGCCGCCGTGCTGCTCCATCAGCGGCAACACATGCTTGCACGTCAGGAACACACTTTTCAGGTTGTAGTCGATCTGCGCGTCCCAATCGTCTTCCGACAAATTGACCGGACCGCCCTTGCGGGAGCCGCCCACGTTATTGACCAGGACATCGACCCGCCCATAAGCCTGGACGCAGGCCTGGACCATGTCCCGGACCGAGGCGCTCGAGGTGACATCCGCAATATGCGTCGTGATATCGCCGCCAATCTCCCGGACCCGGGCGACAGTTTCAAGCAACGCCCCGGCATTCAGATCGACGGCAAAAACCTGCGCGCCCTCTTCGGCAAAGCGAAAGGCAATCGCCCGGCCATTGCCCCAGCCGGGGCCTACGCTGCCCGCGCCCGTCACAATGGCTACCTTGTTGTGCAAACGTCCTGCCACGAAGACCTCCTGTGCATTGAATGAGAATTTCAGCCGGCGGCGCCAAATGCGCTCGGCGCCGCGGCATCCGCAGGCGCGACCTCGAAGACATTCAAGGTCATGGAGATCAGCGTGTAGTACCCCGCCAAACCGACCAGATCCACCACATGATCCTGGCCCAACACCTCGATTGCGCGCCGATATTGCAGCCCGGGTATGTGGCGTGTTTCGACCAGGGTTTTAACGAACTCGTAAACGACCTGTTCGTCCTGTTGCCGGAATTCGAGGGGACAGCCCGTGCGTATGCCCTCGGCGATGTCGCTCGATATGCCGGCTTCGATGGCAATGGGTTTGTGCGCCCACCATTCGAATTCAGAACGCCACAAGGCGGCGATGGTCAATATGGCCAGCTCGGACAGGCGCGGCGGCAGGCTCGAGTCGTAGCGGCAGTACTGGCCCAGCGCCTGGGCGGGTTCCGCCAGTCCGGGACGATGCAGCCATATGGCCAGGGGTCCGCGCACGCGCCCCCGGGGCCCCGACTGGATCGCCTGGTAGACGCGCCGCTGGTGCTCGTTCATCCGTTCGGGGTCGGGTGGCAAAAGTCTGGGCATTGCGATCTACCCCCGGCCCGGCGAGACGCCGTCTTTTTTGAACATGGTTCTTTTGGTATTGAAGAAATTGGGCCGCACCCGGCTGCTCCAGTCGGTCGCGCGCACGGCCACCCAGGGCTCCGAACCGAAAGTCTCCAGGGTCTCCAGATCGTAGGCGGCGTAATACCTGGGAGACCCGCTGCCGTCGGTATAGCGCCAGGCCTGGACCGTTCCAGGCACGGCCGCCAGGCCGGGCATGTGTTCAGTCTGGTACCACGCATTGAAATCGCCCTCGGCCTCGGGCCGCACATCCGTTTCCACCACATAGTGCCAGGCGGCTTTCTTGCCAAAGGAATGTCCAGGCAAATCCAGCGTACATTCCAGGGCAATGACCGCGGCGCCAGGGCACAGCCCCATGCATGCCGCCTGCAGCTTTTGGCACTGGCCATCAGTGTCGGCGGCGGCCAGCTTCAGGTACACATAGGTCTCGGCCTGCTCGATGGCACACTGCACGTCGAGCGAGGACAGCACTTCGGCAGACGACACGGCTGTCAGGGCGTGCCGAACTTCGGCGGCGCTCAGCCGCAAGCCTGGAAACTTGATCAAACCATTTTTCATATTGCCACGCGCACCTGTTCCATATAAGCATTCAATAGGGTCATGCCTGAACCTCTTCGTCAAATCCGTACAAAACCTGGGGATTGGCGACCAATATCTGCTCCAGCACCGCCGGGTCCGGACACAAATCGAGCAGAGTATTGGCCGAATCGCCGTCGTCGGGCATATCGCCCTGCACCCGGGGATGCGGCCAATCGGTGCCCCACAACAGGCGATTGGGCATATGCTCGATCAGTGCGCGCATCAGCGGCCTGCCGTCGGCAAAAGGCCGTTTGCCGCTGCTGGACACCCGGTCGATGCCGGAAATCTTCACCCACGCGCCGGGATGGCTCTTCAGATCCAGCAAGGCCTGGAAATTGGGATTCTCCACGCCCTTGTCCGCGGAGACCCTGGCCATATGGTCGATCACGAAAGGAACATTAAGGCTGGTGAACCAGGGCAATACCGAGATCACCGAGGCTTCATCGCCATGTACGCAAATATGCCAGCCATGCGGGGCAATCAAGCCGGCGATATGTTCGACCTCTTCCCGGGTAGAGCCCGCCAGATGGGACATGAAATGGAAGCGCGCACCGCGTATGCCGCCTTCGTGCAACCTTTTTATCTCGCCGGCGCTGACATCGGGCGCCAGCAGCGCCACGCCGCGGCACTGGCCGCGGCTGCGGGCGATGGCATCGAGCACCGCCGACATATCGTAGCCATGGCACGCCGCCTGAACCAGCACGGTACGGCTGATGCCCAGCTTGTCGTGCATGGCCTGCAATTTTTCAAAAGGCGCATCCGGCGGGGTATAAGGCCGTTTTTCGGCAAATGGAAATACAGCGGACGGCCCGAATATATGGCAATGACTGTCGCAGGCATGGGCCGGAAATCGGTGCCGGACCGGTGCAATCTGTTCCAGTGGCGGAGCGTAATCGAACATGGCTTTCTCATCAGTGAATCAACGCCATGATGCGTCAGACCAACTCAGGGCAGCAATGGCCGATATGTGACTTCTGATATACAAAAAACGTATATCATGCCGCTATGGACTTGAAACAAATCAACTATTTCATCGTCGTGTGCGAGCAGCGCAGCTTTTCCCGCGCCGTTGAAATCCTGGATGTCTCCCAGCCCTCGATCAGCCGGCAGATCCAGTTGCTGGAAGCTGAACTGCGACAGCACCTGTTGCGCCGAACCGGCCGTGGCGTGGAACCCACCGAAGCCGGCCTGCGGTTTTTGAATCATGCCAGGGCACTGCACAAGCTGGCCGGCCACGCAAAGCAGGATCTGCAAACCTTTCGCTCATCCGCCCAGGGCAAAGTCAGGCTGGGCCTGCCGCCCCGCGTTGCCCGGCGCCTGACCCCGCTGATCGTCCAGGAATTCAGGGCGCAGGCGCCGAACTCCTCCATCAGCATTGCCGAGGGGCTGAGTTCGGACATGCGCGGCTGGCTGATCAAGAACCGCATCGATCTCGCGCTGCTGTACGACCCTTCCCCCGCCGCCATGCTGGCCTACGAAACCATATATCGCGAAGACATGGTGCTGGCCTACGCAAAAACCTGCCAGCCCAGGCCGCCCCGCCTGATCAAAGCCGTTCAACTGGGCCAGTACCCCCTGGTCTTGCCCAGCATGCCGAACTCCATACGCACCCTGGTGGAAAATATCTGCAACGATTTCGAGGTCAGCCTGAATATCGTGGCCGAAGTCGACGTCGTGCAGACCGCGGTGGAAACCATATCCTACGATCAGGTATTCACGATTATTCCGCGCTCGGCCATCCACGACACCGCGCGCCACCGGGAATTGACATTTTCAGCCATCAAAGACCCGGTCATCATGAACAACCTGGTCCTGGCCATGCCTATCAACAGCCCCAACCCCGAACTGTCCGAGACAACCGCCAATATCTTGCGCAGCATCGATATGGGCAAGCATATGGTTTAAGACGATAGGTGTTTACGGCATGCGACGTTTAGGTATTTAAAGATGCCGTCTATCGGGGCTTGGGGTCAGGACCGGCACGCCCCCCTGCGGCGTCTTATAGATAGACACCCGCCCCAGCCCACACAAACCGCTACCCTACCCTAAAGTTCCCCTTCCCCACGCCGTTAATGTCTGTGAACAGGAAGAAGCGGGCTTGGTTTAAGTACGGGACTAAGGCCCTTGTGCTCAAAACAGGCTTCTTTCTTCTTGGCAACCAGGCGGAGCACCAGATTCGCCGTATTTATTCCTCTCAGGAGTTCTCATGTCAGTTATCAATACCAACACGCTTTCCCTGATTGCCCAAGGCAACTTGCAGAAATCACAATCAGCCCTAGGCAGCGCCATCGAGCGCCTGTCGTCGGGCCTGCGCATCAACAGCGCCAAAGACGATGCCGCCGGCCAGGCCATCGCCAACCGCTTCACCGCCAACATCAACGGCTTGACGCAAGCAACGCGCAATGCCAACGACGGCATTTCGATCGCTCAAACGACCGAAGGCGCGCTGAACGAAATGAACAACAACCTGCAGCGCGTGCGCGAACTGACGGTGCAAGCCGCCAACGGTTCGAACTCGGCGTCCGATCTGAAATCGATCCAGGATGAAATCGACCAGCGCCTGAGCGAAATCGATCGCGTGTCGGCACAAACCCAGTTCAATGGCGTCAAGGTTCTGGCAAGCAATTCCAACCTGAAAATCCAGGTCGGCACAAACGATGGCGAAACCATCTCCATCAATCTGCAGAAAATCGATACGTCCGCACTGAACCTGAAGTCCTTCAGCGTTTCAGGCGTGACCGGCCCCATTACGCAACTGACCGATACCTCGGTATCAGGCACGACCACTATCAAGACCCTGGATACAAGCGCAGTGGATGCGATTGCCGGCACCGGCGGCTTCACGGTTCATGGCGTGGGCACCGCAAACGCAAGCGGCACTTATACCGATTACGTGATCCGCCTGTCCAATGGCGCCCAGTACGAAGGCACGGTTAACGCATCGGGATCCGTGACATTCACCAATGCCGCCATCACCAACGCCGCCACGTTGGCGACCGCCCCGGAATACACACCGAGCGGCGCCGCCACCAGCAGCCCATTGAAAGCGCTCGACACGGCATTGGCTCAAATCGATGCCATGCGCGGCCAGCTGGGTGCGGTCCAGAATCGTTTCGAATCATCGATCGCCAACCTTAACAACACAGTAACCAATCTGTCATCGGCCCGTTCACGCATTCAAGATGCCGACTACGCGGTCGAAGTGTCTAACATGACCCGTGCCCAGATCCTGCAACAAGCCGGTACATCGGTTCTGGCTCAAGCCAATCAGGTTCCGCAGTCCGTGCTGTCCCTGCTGAAATAATCCGGCAGTCGTTCAAGCCCGGTAACGAAGCCGGATTCACCTCCGGTTTCCGCACAGCGCCCCGCTGCGATGAACCCGTTCATCAAGGCGGAGAAAGCCAGCCCCAGGGCTGGCTTTCGTGTATGCGATCGGCTCTGGCAAGCCCGCGGAAAAATGAATAACGAACCGCTAAAAAATCATTGCGGCGTGGGCCCCCGCTCGCACATCAGAAATATGCTGGAGCATAGATCGGGATACTGCTGCCCCAACTGGAAGCACCCGTCCAGGTATTCTTTGGAAATAATATCCGTGCGCAGCAAACGATCCCATTGAAAGTTCGCCAATGCCTTGAAAAATATCCCTGAACGATGCACCACCTTCAGGCCGGCCTTCACCGCATCCCGCTCCAGCGTATCCAGGGAATACGTGTATCGATGCCCATGTTCGGCCTCGGCCGGCGTAACAGCCGCATTATGCGTGATCAGGCCCATCTTGACAGCAATCTGCCTAGATGGCGCATTGGCATTCGGGCAAACCAGGAAAAAGCGGCCGCCTTCGGCCAGCCATTCGTCATTGATTCGCTTCAGCACCAGTACGGGATCATCCAGATGCTCCAGTACATGCGTCAATACGATGTTTTCGTAGCGTTTGGGCAAAACCGCTGTCTCAAACGTGGAATTCACAAAATCGACTTGATTGCCCAACACCCGCTTTGCCTCTTCAATCGCAAGGTCCGATGCCTCTACGCAGGTTACGTCTTCAGAATAGGCAAGAAGCCGTTTGGTGAAGTCGCCCTTGAAACTCCCCAATTCGAGCAGACTGCCCTTTCTGAAAAAGGGTTCAAACGACCTGATCATATAGGGATGCATAACGTCAAAATCAAAGCTATATGCATACTGATGAGTATCAGTGTCGTTTATTTCCGTATTGTAGTTACGCTGCTGTTTCATTCTTTTCCGTATCCCTTACAAGATTCAGGCACATTGTGATCGTCTTGCCATGCAGGCTCTTTTCCAGGAAACCATGTTTTTCGTACAGCCTGATGGCCTTTGTGTTTTCAGAATGCACATCGAGTTCGATCCGGCCTGCCGCCAGGCCCGTGACATGCTCGATGCACTGGCTCACTAAAAGAGAGGCAATGCCACGGCCACCCCACGCCGGCAATACACTGACGCTCGTGATGTAGGCGGTGCGGCACTTGAATTCGTTGCAATACACAGCCAGCAATCCAAGCAGCGCGTCATCTTTCCATGCTTCAAAGCGTATCGCGTTGGCAGCGATCTTCCGTGCATAGTTCTCTATCTCTACCCGTCCGCTCAAAGGCGGCATAAAATTCGTATCGCAATATCGCAAATGATCGGCAAGTTCCCGTTCGGAAGCTCTATTCAGGCGAAACGAGACAGACTCGTTCATGGTTCCAGCACCGCCAGCCCAAAACCATAACGGCCGAATTCATTGCCGTTATAAAGCAGATACACCAGGCCCTCGCATTCGAACACATGCGGGTAACATTGCATGTCGCTATCCCACGCTCCGGGAGAGATATCGAGCAAGGGGTTTTCATCGTCGCGCGTCCAGCTGTCCAGGTCGTCCGAATAGGCATGGCCAATCCGATAGCCTCGACCCTTGTTGTTTCTAAAGTCGAAAGACTGGCGATAGCAAAAGAACAAATGATAGCGGCCGGCGATCTCTATCACGGTCGGTAAAGCCTGGCTCTCATCCGGGCCCAGGCGATCGCCGATAATCTGCCGGGCTTCTTCTTTGCTCCAGTTGACGCCATCATCCGAAACTGCATGCCCGATCTTGTACGTGCGATCGGGCGGAGCATCGGGCGCATACTTTTTCCAGCCCGTGCCAAAGATGTACCACATGTGAAACGTATTGCCGAAGATCCTGACAAAACCGTCGCCAACCAGGCAGGGCTCGTGTATCGATGCGGCAAGAACCGGCCCCTGGCCAATGCGCTCAAAGGTAAGTCCCTCGTCATGGCTGACGGCCAAGCCTATGGCGGTATCGACCGAGACGGAAATCCGCCTGTTCCAGCCGCAAGTGTAGCCATAGACGACGTTGTCGTGGCGCAGCACATTCATCGGGAAAATACCATGCTCGTCGAAACAGCCGAGCCCGCCCAAAGGAATGACTGTCTTGTCCGACACGCGAATGACATCGCGCAAATTCTTGCGCATGTCGACATAGGCAATATGGCTCAGGTATTTGCCATTGTTCCGATCCACCGCGCGGGTGGAAAAATAGATTCTGACGAACTCACCAAACACCAGCGCCTGCGGAGACTGAGCAAACTGTGCGCAACCGTTGGGCAAAGCATATTGCGTCGGATCGAATATCTGCCCCAGTTTTTTCCACTTCATCGCCGCCACCTTATTCGAATGTTCCATCCAGCACGGCCAGGCCAAAGCCGTATCTGCCCACCTGGTCGCCAAGATAAGCCATGTAGATTGCGCCATCGAGTTCGAACACATGGGGATAGCTGATCATCTGCGCATCCCAGCCATGCTCCGATATGCCGATACCAGCCTTCGCATCGTCCCGCACCCAATCGATCAGATTCAGGCTGGAGGCATAACCAATCCGATAGCCATTCTCCTTGCTTCGATAATGGCTGCTGTAGCGGTAGCTGAAGAACATGTGATATTTACCCTTGGCGTAGAACACATCCGGGCTGGCTTGCGCCTCGTCTTCCTCGATGCGGCTGTCGATGAGATCCTTGTTCAATTTAGCCCAATGGATTCCATCGCGAGAAGTCGCCATGCGTATCTTGTAAACAGGCTCGGCTCGGCCGTCGACCCACTTCCACTTGCGCCCGGCGATATACCATAGGTACCAGAGATCATTGAATCGACGTATTTTCGGCCCGCTCAGGACGAACGGCTCGTCAAGCGAATAGCCAAGCACCGGCCCGTTGCCGAGTTTTTTGAATGTTTTGCCGCCGTCTTTGCTGATTGCGCACCCTATGGCAACATTGAATGGAACGGACTCGCAACGCGTCCAGCCGGCATAATAGGCCCGGACATCTTCTCCATCCCGTATAACGGAGACAGGGTAGGTGCCGAACTCGTCGAACTCGCCCAGGCCACCCAGGCTCAATATAGGCTGCTCACTGATGCGCAGCACTTTAAAGAGATCAGTACGATCCAGATCGACATAAGCGGAGTAACTTACATACTGGCCATTTGCGTCGGCCGGTGGCCGGCACGAAAAATAGACACGCACGCAGTCGTCGAATAACAGTGTCGCAGGCGCTTGTGCGAATTCCTTGAGCCAACCGCGGCCTTCGACCTGCTCCGGGGCGAACACCTTGCCTAATTTCTTCCATGTGAACATATGCCTGTATCCCTATCTATTCAGATCAGCTCATAGTTCGATTCGATGCACTCACGAACAGCCTCGGCTCGGTTGAACATCATGACATCCATAATGGAAAGCCAGGGAATAAATTCGTTGTCATATTGGGAATAATCAAACGGCTTCGACCTGATGAAATTCAGCTCGAAGCCCCGGGCCCGAAACGCATCCTTCGAATAAAGATCCACACCGCCAATCGCATTCGTGTAGGAATCGGCACCGGCCGCTGCGCACAAGGCAAATACCTTGTCCTGGCTTTTCAGGCCATGGTCGATGGCCATCTCGGACGATACCTTGATCGTTGTCGCGATTCCCAGATAGTCGCAAACCCTTGTGATCGAATGATGAATGAACTTGAATAAATTATTGTCCTCATGCCTCACGATGCGTTCGATCAATGGAAAGGCCTGTGAAAAGCAAGGTGCGCGCCGATATGCTTCGGCAATCTGTTTAAGCAGCTTTTCGCGGTTGAAATCCGCCGACAACTCCCTGTCGCGCACATCCAGATAATCCGAGCCGCTCTTGAGCGGCAGTGAAAACAATGCCTCTTTGCCGTTTTGCAACATGCGATTGCGATTGATCCAGCCCTTTTTCGTATATTTGATGTTGTCGTACACGATGAACAGATCGACCGCGGCAATCAGCTGAAAATAGCCGATATAGGGAAGAAAATACGGCTGCATGATGGCAAGCTTCACGCCGCGGCCCTACTGGCAATCACTGCGGCGGAATACCCTTGCGGCGCTCTGATCAGTTGGGCAATGGCTTCAATTTGCCCGTTCTGCAGCGCAGGATAAATCGGCAGGCATAATACTTTTTGGGCCGCGGCAGCGGCCATCGGAAGGCCGTCCCGGCGCGCCGACGGCAGCCCCCGATACATGGGAAAATCCGAAATCAGGGGATAGAAATAGCGGCGTGGATGAATGCCATGGCCTTTCAGAGTCTGGTACAGTTCGTCGCGGCCAATCGGGTAGGCCGCATCCACCAGAATTGGGAAATAAGCATAGTTGGCGGCTTTCTCGCCGGCATCCGGCAGGCATTCAATACCTTCTATCCCTTGCAGAAGGGCCCGATAGGCCGCGTCGATTTCTTTACGCCGGGCAAGCGCCTGATCGATGTACTTCAATTGCAGCAGCCCCAAAGCGGCATTGAATTCGCTCATTTTCCCGTTGATTCCCGGTGCCACCACGGTAACCTCGCCCACATGGCCAAAATTCTTCAATTGGTCGATACGGATTTTGGTCTTGGCGTCGGGGCAAATGATTGCCCCTCCCTCAAAGGTATTGAACACCTTGGTCGCGTGAAAACTCAATACCGATAAATCACCATGTCTGAGCAGGCTGCCTCCGCCGTCCTGCACGCCAAAGGCATGAGCCGCATCGTAAATCACCTTGAGATTGTAGTTATCGGCAATCTTCTGGATGGCGTCCACATCGCAGGGATGCCCATAGCAGTGCACAGGCATGATTGCCATGGTCTGGGGCGTTATCGCTGCTTCGATTTTTTCGGGATCGAGGTTGAGTGTCTTCGGGTCGATATCGACAAACACCGGTTTGATGCCATTCCATAACAGGGAGTGCGAGGTCGCCACAAACGAATAAGGGGTCGTAATGACCTCGCCCGTGATGCGCAAGGCCTGCAGCGCGGTGACCAGCGCAAGGGTGCCGTTGGTGAACAACGCAATGTGCTCGACACCCAGGTATTCGCAAAGCGCACGTTCCAATTGCTGGTGAAACGGGCCGCCATTGGTCAGTATTTTGCTTTCCCAGATTTTCTCCAGATAAGGAATGAATTCCTTCAAAGGCGGAAGATAAGGCTGCGTTACATAGATGTTGGCAATATCGTCGCGGCTCATTCTTGCACCTCGAAACTTTCAGGCGGCCTGCCATCGCACCAGCATTGCCACATCTGCCGTAATGCGGCTTCCAATCCTTGCGTTACAAGCCCCTTGGCACTTGACGATGAGCGCTCAATCCGCCCCCGGATATCGGTTCTAAGTGCGGCAAGCTCAGGCCGTTTCATGCTCCAGGCAAGCGCCTTGTCCACGTATTCGTCCTGAGTCCCGGCAACGAAATCGTTCAAACCAAACTGACTCATCAAGGCAACCCCTTGGCGCCCGGGCAAGGTTTGCCCGGCCAGAGTCAGCGTGGGAATACCCATCCACAAACCATGATAGGTCGTCGTTCCGCCTGTATAAGGAAACGTGTCCAGCAGCAGATCCACCTCGTGATGCAAACGCAGGTATTCCTGGATCGAAGTTCGATCGCGGAATACCAAGCGTTCCGCGCCGATTCCATGTTTTTCAAAGCGCGCCGCAATGTCTCGGCACATGCTTTCACCCTGCATATTGCCCAATAGCAGTTGCGAGCCGGGAACCGCATCCAGCACGCGGGCCCATAGCGCAAACACGCCCTCGCTGACCTTGCTTAGGCGATTAAAGCTTCCAAATGTGAATCTCCCCGCGCCCAAGACGGGCAGTTCATTGACATCGGGGCTACCGGCCACCGGCTCGAAGGCAACCGCCAGCGGCAGGCGCACCAGTTTTTCAGTGAACTGATCATCCAGCATGCCAGGGGGCGCAAAATGCTTGTCCACCAGGTAATAATCCATGGCGTCCAGGCCTGTCGTGGCGGGATACCCAATCCAGCTGGCCTGAACAGGCGCGGGCTTTAGCGTGAACATGGGCAAACGGTTGTAGCCGGTATGACCCGACAGGTCGAACAGAATATCGATGCCATCACGCCGAATCTGCTGTGCAAGTGCGGCATCGCTCAAACCGGCAGCCAGGGTCCATTCTTTCGCATAGCGGCGCAAATTCAGGCTGGTATCGTCTTCCAGGTCACTGCAAGTGCTGTATGCATATATTTCAAATAGCTTCTTGTCGAGAGACCGCCACACCGGCTCCAGAAAGTGCGCGACAGCATGGGCTCGAAGGTCGCCCGAGACAAAGCCCACACGCAGCAGCCGCCCAGGATCGCGAGAATTGGCATGCATGGTGATGGGCGCAGCGCCCGCTTTTTCTTCCGCCTTGAGCGCGAAAGACCGATGCGCCTTGAACAGCTCAATAGGGCCGGCTGACTCGTCGTGCGTCATGATGAACAGCCAATTGCTGAACACCCGAAAATTATCAGGCTGGGCGTCAAGTACCTTTCTATACAACATCATGGCCTCATCGACGCGAAGCTGCTCGGCGCATGCATTGCCCAGATTGCTATATACCGCCCAATAGTCGGGCTTTTCCCTGATTGCACGGCGATAGCAGGCCTCGGCCTCCGATATTCTCTTCTGTTGGCGGAAAATATTGCCCAAATGGTTCCATACCGACGCATCATGAGGGTCCAGCCTCAGGGCCCTACGGGCGCTTATCTCGGCTTCCACCACCAATTTCAAAGAAAGAAGAGCCGCGCACAAATCCGAATACAGGCCAGCCTCCATGGGCTGCAAGGCGATCGCCTTGAATAAGGGCTCCAGGCCCTCCTGGGTCCGTCCCGTTTGGCTCAGCACCTGGCTCAACGCATGCCAGCCAAACATATGCCGCGGAAACTGGACAGTAAGTTGCCGTGCCAAGGACTCCGCTTCCGGGAATAGCTCCTGCTGCTGTAAACGCGAAATGCGTTGTATGGTTTCCTGGGCAGGGCTTTGCCCCGCCGGCAAGGCGCGTCGCCCGGACGCTTTCTGGATTTGGGTCGACAATCCGGATTTGTCGGAACTCAGCCCCCCTTGCTTAAGTGGACTGGCATATAGAATCAGCGGATCCAGATAGCCAAGGCCGTTATATCCCTGCCCCGCATTCACCTCCAGCGCCATCGTGAAATAATCCACCCAGGCAGCGCTTGCGCCCATAAGCGCGCCCTGCCGCTTCAAGACATCCACCAAACGCGTCGCCATAAGCCGTGCTTTGGCATCGACCGCATTCTTTTCCGTGTCTTGCGTCGGCATGCCATCAGCTTGCAAGATCTTGCGCAGCAAGGCGACGATCTGCGGGAAATTGTTTTGACCATTGAAAGCCGGCAGCAGAGCGGTCTCTATGTCATTCAGCTTAAAATCCACGCCGTCATGCCAGAGATTGAATCTGGCCACGCCATACGCGGCTTCTTTGCCCGGCTGCGACAAGCTCGCCAGCCCAGGCACCAGGTGCAAATTGCCTGGCGCTACCGTGTCGTAGGGACTGGGCCCGAAGCTATAACGCAACAGGCCTGCCTTGAACAAGACTTCCAGCGTTCGCTGCACCGCTTTCGAATGATCGTGTTCCTCACCGGGCAAAGAGGTCACATCCGCGGTGTTGAGAACCAGGCTTTGAAAGCTTAGCGAGGCGGGCCAGGCATAACTCAAAGCCTCGACGATGGAAATCTCAAGTGGTTCCCCCACCATGATTTTCCTACCGGTGTGGGTGATATAGATTGTTCCTTTCACCGACACGCCGGGTTCCGGATTTGCTCGCCGGAACCCACCGGCCCAGCGCAGATCGGCGAAGCGCGCAAGATCCGGACCTATGCGGATCCCCTCAGCCCGCTCTTGTCGCACGAGCAGACTTTTACGCAACTGGCGGCCAACCGCAAAATCCAGGTACTGCTGCCGCATAACCTTGGGCTGCCCAAAGGCAATCAGGCTGTGGTTAAGCTGTACATTCACCCCATAGCTTGCTGAAAGCTCCTCCTGGGGTTCGGCATCGCCCACGTACGCCAGGCCGGCCTCCTGAGCCAGGCCGGCGAAATCAAGAAAATAGCTAGGGGAACTAAACGCTTCCAGATACTCTTGCGCCGTGCTGTAGTAGTCCGCGTACCTGTGCAACTGCTCCACCGCCGACTTGAGCTCAGCCGCCTGCGGATTGTGTACCGCCACCCCATCCGACAGCAAGGTCAGCATGGTTCTGGCGCTGGCCAGCTTTTCTTCATCGTCAGTGGCCGAGTGGCTGTGCAGCAACATGGCGTCGCGCACTGTCTCGCCGGCCTTCCAGCCAGGATACGTGTGGTAACTGATATAGGCTATGCCTTTGGGCGACAGGTTTTCACTGCAGATGCGCAAGATTGCCTGGCGCACCTCAAGCGGCACCCAGCTGAACACGCTATGCACGATGATGTAATCGAACTCGCCAAAGCTTTTGTCGATGCCTGCCAAGCTCATGGCGTGCAGTTGCAGGTTTTCAACGCCCAAATCCTGCACAACCTTCCTGCCTTGCTGGATCTGCGCCGGCGATAAGTCAACGCCCACGGCCTGCGCGCCGGAATATGCCAGTACAAACGGCAACAGGTTTCCACCCGACCCACAGCCCAACTCCAGCACCCTGGCCTTTTCCAGCGGCTCCGTTTCCACTCCGTATAAATGCGCCGCCGCCCTCAAATGGCCGGGCGACGAATAAAAAAAGGCATTCGATGTGTACGGCGCGCAGTCGCTCTGCCCGGCGATTTGCTGATTGACGGTATCGGGCGGATTCAAGCCAGACTCCTGAAGGTATAAAAACGGATAATGAGCAGTAGCGTAACAGGCGCAGCAACGAGCTAATCCGCCGAACTATGGCGGATTTTGGAGGTAGCTGGACAGGATTAAGCGCTGGCGCAGGCTCGCTCGAAAGGATGAAACGCACTGCCACTGCCCGATCCTTTAAAGAACGCGCCACTTCTGCCGTTAAATTGAAAAAGCGCCAATAAACGAAGGGAAGCGGGACCACGCAAGCCAGGAATCATCATGGAAATCGAAAAATTCAAGCTGCAGCACGTTGAAATACTCACTGCCATTGCCGCCCTAAGAAAATACGCTCACGCCGGCATCAAAGAACATGCCGGCGACATTGCTGGCTTGATTGTGTCCATGAACACCGTAATCAAGGTGCATTTGGCCGTGGAAGATCGTCTCCTGTACCCGGCTCTGCAAGACGGCAAAGATAAAGCCCTGGCCGACATGGGGCGCCGCTATCAGGAAGAAATGAAAGACATTGCATCGGCCTATATCGCGTTCTCACGACACTGGAATACGCCAACACAGGTGGCGCACGACCCTGAAAGCTTCAGGGCCGAAGCCAATACGGTGTTGCGGCGGGTACATGAGCGCATGCAAAAGGAAAACACAGAGTTCTATCCCGCAATCGAGAGATCGCAGAAAGGGTAAAGCGGGAATTCGGGCGGCGATGCAATCGGAAACCGGGCGCGGGACCATGCATCGGATTCGGGGGCCACAAGTGCACCCCTACAGAAGGCTTTGGTATTCCATTTCGCTGGGCGCTTCGTGCCAGTTTTTCCGAGTCAGGGAGGCTCGGATGCGTGCAACGGCTTGCGAACGTATCTGCGACACGCGCCCTTCGCTTACATCCATGACCGCGCCGATTTCCTTCTGGTTGAGGTCCTGCTCGAATTGCAGCGACAGCAACAACTGCTCACGCTCAGGCAGGTTTTTAATGGCGTCCGCCAGGGCTTGCCGCAAACCCTGCGACAACAATTGATTTAGGGGATTACCCTGAGCGACCGGCCGATCCGAATCAAGCACGGTGTGGTCCAGCGCGTCGTGCGAATCGGACTGATGGCGCAACAGGTCTTCATAATGAACGATCTGCACTCCACGCGCATCATCCAGCAGTTCGTGATAATCGGACAGGGGCAGGTCAAGCTTTTGTGCGATTTCCAGTTCAGTGGGAGGGCGCATCAACTGTTGCTCAAGCGCATGAATTGCCTGCTCGATGCTTTTGGCCTTGCTGCGCACACTGCGCGGCAGCCAGTCCTGGCTGCGCAACTCGTCCAGCATGGCCCCGCGCACTCGCGTGACGGCATAGGTTTCAAACTGTGCGTCAGGAGTTTGCTGATAACGGCGCGCGGCGTCCAGCAGGCCGATCATGCCGGCCTGCATTAAATCATCGAGCTCGACGCTGGCAGGCAGCTTGGCAACAAGCTGCAATGCCAGGCGGCGAACCATGGGAGCGTACTGACCGACCAACAGGTCTTCCGAGCTGGACATGCGCGAGCAAACAAAAATACAGACAAGCTATTCTCGCGCCAGACCCGGCACGGCCATGCCACGATCAAGACGGGATTTCATGGACTGTTCCAGGCATTGAGGCATGATAGGCGTGGCCCCGCCGCAGCGATGAAACCCCGAAAAACTAAAGTTCCTGGCGGTGCGGCCGTTAAAGCTTCAGGCAAGCATGTATACCCATGCTCAAACCCATGCGCTGGGCGAAACGCAAAAACGTTGCGCCCAGCGCCCGTTTGGCTACATATCCCAGGAGCGAGTCCCATGATCAGCCCCCTTGCGCCCATTCAGGCCCAGGCCAGCCCGGTACCTGCGGAAGCAGTTCGCCCCGCCACTGTACCCGACCCCGCCCAGCAGGTCACCGCGGCCCAGGATACCTTGAATAGCAATACCGCCACTGCGGGAAAACCGCAGCCGGATACAAGCAGCCAAGCCATGGATCCCCTGGAAAAAGCCCTGAAACGGGTCAATTCCAACTTGCAAGCCTGGTCCACCGGTATGCGCTTCGACGTAGACCCCGATTCCAAACGCATTGTGGTGTCAATTATCGACAACGCCACCGGCGCGGTATTACGTACGGTGCCCAGCGAGACCGTCATACGTGTCGCCAAGATGATTTCCCAATTTCAGGGCACTGGAATCGATACCAAGGCCTGAGTCCCGTGAAGGCAAATGCGCAAAATGGCGCAGCTTATAGCCGCTGACACAGGGATTAAACCCATTCGAACCACAGCACAATAGTCCCACCTGGAGATTTATCATGGCAAACGTTTCTTCCCTCGGCGTCGGGTCTGGCTTGCCGCTGGATACCCTGCTTACCAACTTACGCAATAGCGAAAACACCGCGCTCGTAGCCATCCAAACTCAACAATCCGGAGTCCAGAGCCGGATTTCAGCCTACGGACAGCTTAAAAACACCGTCACCACGCTTCAAGGCACTATCGCCGCGCTCTCCAGCAACGATACTTACGGCGCGCTTAAAACCAGCGTAAGCAGCAGCGCCTTTACGGCCAGTGCCACCAGCCAGGCAATTCCCGGGCAATACAGCATACAGGTCGATACCCTGGCGACAGCGCAAACCCTGATTGGGGCCGGACAAGCCAGCCAGACCGCCGCCAACGGCACGGGCGGCCAGGTAACCATTACCCTGGCCGACGGCACCAGCAAAGTGCTGGACATGACAGGCAAAGACACCTCGCTCAATGGCCTGGTCAGCGCCATCAACTCCGACTCGACCCTGGGCGTGCAAGCCACCCTGATCAACGACGGTTCGGGCACTCCGTACCACTTATTGCTGACTGCCGCCAAGACCGGCACTACCGCTTCGGTGACCAGCATCAGCGTATCCCCCGACAATACAGCCCTGCAGTCTGTAGTGGGCTTCGGCGGTTCCAGCCCAGCCCTGACGGCAACGGCGGCCACCAACGCCAGCCTGCGCATCAATGGCATCGCCATCAGCAGTCAAAGCAATCAGGTCGCGAATGCCATCCAAGGCGTTACGCTCAATCTGAATACAACCACGACCGCGCCCTCCAACCTGTCCATTACCAGCGACAACAGCGCCGTCAGCGCGGCAGTCAATGCCTTTGTCACCGCCTATAACAGCCTGCAAACCACGCTCCAATCGTTGACGGCGTTCGACACCACCGCGAAAACCAGCAGCGCACTGACTGGCGACAGCGTCGCACGCAGCATTCAGAACCAGGTTCGCAATGTGATGAATGTGGTGTCTTCGACAGGAACCGTGCGTACATTGTCGCAACTGGGTATTTCAACCAACAAGGACGGCACCCTGGCCATAGACAGCACCAAGCTGGCTGCCGCCGTCAACAGCAATCCCGACGATGTAAAGAACCTTCTGAGCGGCACCAATGGCGTGGCCCAAACGCTTACGACCGTAACGAATAACATCCTTGGCACCAACGGCTTGTTAAGTACCGCCACCGATAGCGCCAACAGCATCAGCAGCGATCTGCAAAAACAGTACGACGACACATCGGCCCGCATCGATGCGGTCATGGCCACCTACCAGACGCAGTTCACCAATCTGGATACCATGGTGGCGCAGATGAACTCGGTCAGCAGCTACCTTACCCAGCAATTGTCGTCTTTAAGCATTTCTCAGAGCAGCACTAAAAAATGACCTATACCATGCAACAACGCGGAGCCGGGCGGATGAGATCGGCGCAAACCTATGCCAGCATCGGCCTGGAAACAGAGGTGCTCAGCGCCAGCCCGGAACGCCTTATCACCCTGCTGTTCGACGGCGCGCAAGCCGCCATCGGCAAGGCCCGCCTGTACCTGCAGCAGGGAAATATCGAAGGCCGCGGCAAAGCGATATCCCAGGCCATAAATATCGTCGAATCCGGGCTCAAAGCCAGTGTCGATCTGGAAGCGGGCGGCGAACTGGCCAACAACCTGGTGGCTACCTACGAACTGATCGCGCGCAAGCTCCTGTTGGCCAACTTGAATGCCGACGCCGAGAATCTGGCCCTGGCCGAGCAGTTGCTATGCAATATCGGCGATGCCTGGCGCACCGCCGTAGATACCAAAAGACCTGTTATAACAAGCCTTTGAACCCACACTCACGCAGACCTACTATTAATATACTAATCATCGGAATGCCCGCAGGCATTTTTTGGTGAGCGACAAATATGATCATCACAAACTCGGTTTTGCGCCAGTATCAAATCATCGCCGCCATTTCGAACAGTATGTTCATCGCGGCTCACGCCAACCAATGGGACCAACTCGTCGAACTGGGGGATCAATACCATCGGGAAGTCGAAGCGCTGCGCAACATAAGTGAGCTTAGCAACGAAGACCGCATGGCGCGCAGAGACCTGCTGAACCAGATTCTGGCCAACGACGCCCATATCCGGGAATTGGCCAGCCCCGAACTGAAGCGCCTGCGCTCCTTATTGGGCACCATGAGGCGCCAGCAATCCGTGCTGCAGGCCTATTGCGCCCCTGCTGCCAATAAAGAATGAGCATAGGCGGCCCATCCGCCTTGGGCACACTGCTGGTACAAAGGCTGGATGCTGTGCTGGGTACCACGCTGTCGCAGCAAGCCAATATCGTGTCCGGCGCGCGGCCCGACGCCGTCACCCAGCCCGACAATCCTTCCTGGCTGGGAGCCGCTGAAAACGAAATGCTGCGCCATCCGCGCGAAGCCGTGGACCAGGCCAAAGGCCAAGCCGGGCAACAAAGCCCCCTGGACAAATCCCGGCTTGGCGCGAACCGGCCCGACTCCAATCTGGCCTACAGCTCGACGGCAACAGACAGCACGCCTTCGGCCCCCACCACGCTGGGCTACGCCGCCAGAACCATACTCGCCCTGCTCAACACCTTCCCGGAACAGGCCCCGGCCATGATGGGCAAGGCGCCTTTGGCGAATCCTGAGCCGACTGCCGCGAATTCTCAAACGGCAGGCGCGCCGCCGCCCGGCACCCGCGCAGACACCGCTTCGGCCAGCCCGGCCAATGCCGCATCCACCGCACCTGCCGCAGCCGCCACTGCCGGCGCGGGCATGACACGCGGCGCCGGCGAAGCAGGCAACGCGGGAATTCCTGCCCGAGTATTCGTGCAAGCCTTATCGCAGGCACTGCAAAGCAGCGGCCTGTTTTATGAATCGCATCTGAGCGATCTCTCATTTGGCCAACGCAGCGTCGATTCCCTTTTGCCAGAGCCTCAAGCGCAACTGGCCCGGGCCGCACCGGGCCATGCGCAGCCAGATACCTCGGCATACCAGCCCTCCACCGCGGGCGCCACTGCACGCGATGCCGACGCTTCCCTTGCCGGGGCCCCGGCTGCGCGCAGCGACCCGTCTGCCGCCGGCGCGCAGGCCCAGACAACATCCAGCGCAGCTTCCAGTGCTCAAACCGCTCAATTGGCCGGCCTGCACCCCGATACTCACCTGCTGGTGCGCCAGCAACTGGAAGTGCTGGCCAATCAAGCCTTCATATGGCGCGGCGAAGCATGGCCCAATACCCCGATGCAGTGGGAAATCAGGCGCCAGGCAGATTCACCCGACACGCCCGAAGCCGATAATCATTGGGCAACCCGCCTGAATCTGACTCTACCCCGGCTTGGCAATGTCGAAGCGCGCCTGAGCCTGGCGGGACAACAATTGGTGATGCACCTGGTGGCGCCCGAATCCGCCGATCAACTAAGCGAACAAAGCGCCGAGCTGCGTTCACGGCTGCTTGGCGGAGGCCTGCAACTGAGCCGTCTGTCGATCGCCCAGACAGAATCGGCGTCCGCGGCCAGCGAAGAGATCATCCCATGAAAAGCCCGCCCAAGGCACTCGTCCGGCCCAGTGCGGTGGCCATCACATACGACAAAAGCGATTCGGCCCCACGCGTCGTTGCCAAAGGCTATGGCACCTTGGCCGAAACGATTATCCGGACAGCCCGGGAGCACAATTTGTATGTGCATGAATCGCCCGAACTGGTGGGCCTGCTGATGCAAGTCGACCTGGACCGGCATATTCCGCCGCAACTCTACCTGGCGATCGCGGAGTTACTGGCCTGGCTATACTCGCTGGAGTCCAAAACCGGTGCGCCATTCGAAGCCAAAGCAGGAAAACCCTCAGCCTGAGCGGGTAATCGGCAATGCGCGGCCATGCGGCATGAAGCCGCAATATTCACACCGCCATGCTGGCGATTTCCTGGTAGGCGGCCACCAGGCGATTGCGCACTTGCACGGTAGACTGGAACGCGATATTTGCTTTTTGCATATCGATCATCACATTGTTCAGCGATATACCCGGCGCGCCGAGCTCAAAAGCCTGCGCCTGCGTATTGGCGGCGTTCTGCATGCTTGAAACCTGCTGCAAAGAGCGCTGCAGCTCGGCCGCGAACCCGCCGCTGGCGGACGACGATGCCGCCGCGCTGGCCTTGGGCGCAGCCGCCAGATCGGCCACGGCACGCATCTGCTGCAGCACGGTTTCTATACTTGATAAGCGATCAATAGCCATTATTGCAAACCATATGAAGAAGGGGCCGGAGCGGGAAAACAGCCGGCGCATTGCTGTCGATCGAATACCTCGCCGAAGCAAGCCATTTCGCGCACGGCATTCCACACCGACTATGACGTCATGGTACGCAAAAACCAGGCTGGCAAGCGTCGCAACAAATGGCAAAACCCCACCCAATTCGAGGCTTACCAAAAAACCTCAACGCGAGCGGGGGTGGCGGCCCAGGCGGGGTGGGCAGTCCTGGCGAAAGCCAGGACCGGACGATGCGAGCTCCACCCCGCCTGGGCCGCCACCCCCGCGTCTTAAGAACGTAGATGACAGGTATCCACAAGGAAGATCCTGCGGAGTCACGTAGCAATCCACAAGATTGCCGACCCCACAAACACTATTCCCGCAATGATTCATAAGATCTAAATAAGCCCCAAAAACCATGTTTTTCGACACTTGAGCCGCTTGCATTCCGGGCAATAATGCATTCTCCAAAAAACACGAACCTGTCGCATGCGTACCCTGCTTTTCATCTGCCCGACGTTAATATTGCGCCCTCACCAAGGCACCGGCAAAGGGTCTCAATGAGCTCGCAGGCAGCGTTCCTGGCTCGCTTCCCGGCTCTGGCAAAACTCGGTAATTGGCCCAAATCCCTGCAGATCTGCGCGGCCGCTGCCGTCGTTGCATTGATCGTTGCGCTGCTGCTATGGAGCAGAACACCCGATTACCGCGTACTGTTTTCCAACCTGGCGGACCAGGACGGCGGCGCCATCGTGACGGCCCTGGGCCAGATGAATGTTCCGTACAAATTCTCCGATAACGGATCGGCCTTGCTGGTTCCCGCCGACAAGGTCTACCAAACCCGCCTGCAACTGGCCAGCCAGGGCTTGCCGCGCGGCGGCAAAGTCGGTTTCGAACTGCTCGACCACACACAGTTCGGGGCCAGCCAGTTTACCGAACAAATTACCTACCAGCGTGCGCTCGAAGGCGAACTGGCCAGCTCCATCGAGGCCGTCCACTCGGTCAAGCAGGCACGAGTGCACCTGGCCATTCCGCGCGAATCCCTGTTCGTGCGGGAGCGCCAGTCGCCGACCGCGTCGGTGCTGATTACGCTATACCCCGGCCGCTCGCTGAATGAATCGCAGGTAGCCGCCATTACCTGGCTGGTATCGTCGAGCGTCCCGAACCTGACCGCCGACAAAGTGTCGATCGTGGACCAGAATGGCCGCCTGCTGACCGCCCCCTCGGGCCAGGCAGGCGCCGATGGCACGCGCCGCGCCTTCACCAGCGAAGTGGAAGAGCACACAGTCCAACGGATACTCACCCTCCTGACCCCGCTCGTGGGCGCCAATAATGTACGCGCCCAGGCCAGCGCCGATATCGATTTTTCGCAGCGCGAACAGACCTCGGAAGTCTACCGCCCCAATCAGAAGCCCGGCGAAGCCGCGGTTCGCAGCGAACAGACCAGCTCGTCGGCGCGCCACGGCCTGCTTCCTCCCGAAGGTGTGCCCGGAGCCCTGACCAATCAGCCGCCCGCCAACGCCACGGCGCCCATCACAAGGCCCAACGTGCCCGCCGTACGCGCTCCGGCAACGGCCGCCGCGCCAGGAGCGGCGCCCGGGGCCGTCGCCAATGCCACAACACCTGCCACCGAGGCAAATCAGAGCAATCAGCCGGGCGACAGCCGCCACGACGCAACGGTCAACTACGAAGTGGATCGTACGATCAATCATGTCAAACACTCCGTGGGTACGATGCAGCGCCTGTCGGTAGCCGTGGTAGTCAACTACCAGCGCAATACGGCCGGCAAACTCGTACCGCTGGACCCTGGCGAAATGGCCAAGCTGAATAATCTGGTCAAGGAAGCCATGGGCTACTCCGCGGCGCGCGGCGATACGCTAAGTGTCGTTAACAGCCCCTTCAATACGGAAGATCCCGACAAGCTGGCAATCTGGGAAAATCCCACCTATCAGGCCCTGGCCCTGCGGCTTGGCCAATACCTGCTGATTGCGCTGATCATTTTCATGCTCTGGCGCAGCCTGCTCAAACCCTTGCTGGCCGGCATCACCTCCAGCGGCATGCCCCCGGCAGCCCCCATGACAAGCGCCGCCAGCGCCGCCGCCGAAAGCGAAGCAGCCGCGGCGCAACGCGATTCGGAAATCAACCGCTACGAAGAAAACCTGGCTACCGCTCGACGCATGGCCGAGAGAGACCCCCGCGCCGTGGCCATGGTATTGCGATCCTGGATGGGAAATAATGGCAGCAACTGAAAGCAACCTGGAGCGCTGTGCGATTCTGATGATGTCGCTGGGCGAAGACGCGGCGGCTGAAGTCTTCAAATACCTGTCGGCGCGCGAAGTGCAAATGGTGGGCGGCGCCATGGCCAACCTCAAGCAAATAACGCGCCAGGACGTCGATAATGTGCTGGAAGAATTCCGTCAGGAAGCCGACCAATTCATGGCCGTGACCCTGGGTTCCGACGAATACATACGCTCTGTGCTGACCAAGGCTCTGGGCAATGATCGCGCCGCCGGCCTGATCGAAGACATACTTGAAGCGGGCGACAACGCCAGCAGCGGCATCGATGCCCTGAACTGGCTGGATGCGCCCAGCGTGGCCGAGCTGATAAGCGGCGAACACCCGCAGATCATCGCCACAATTCTCGTACACCTGGAGCGCGACCGCGCCTCGAACGTACTGGCTCTGCTGTCCGAGCGCCTGCGCAATGACGTCATGCTGCGCATTGCCACGTTTGGCGGCGTCCAGCCGGCCGCTTTGCATGAGCTGACGGACGTGCTCAACAACATGCTCTCCGGCCAGGGCGCCAAACGCAGCAAAATGGGTGGTGTGCGCACCGCGGCCGAGATTCTCAATTTCATGAGCTCGGCCGACGAAGATGCCGTTGTGGCCAGCCTGCGCGAGCTGGACGCCGATCTGGCGCAGAGAATAGTCGACGAAATGTTCGTCTTCGAAAACCTGGCCGAAATCGAAGACCGTGCCATCCAGTTGATCCTGAAAGAGATCGATACGGCCGCCCTGACGATCGCGCTGAAAGGAGCCCCCGAAGAGCTGCGCGACAAGTTCTTCCGCAATATGTCGAACCGGGCCGCGCAACTGCTGCGCGAAGACCTGGAGGCACAAGGCCCCGTACGCATGTCCAAGGTCGAACAGGAGCAGAAAAACATACTCCTGGTGGCGCGCCGGCTGGCGGAGTCCGGCCAGTTCGTCCTGAGCGGCATGGGGAACGACGAGTATGTCTGACAAATGGCCGTCCGAAGCAGCATGGTCATCGCCCGATGCATGGAAGCGCTGGGAGATGGGGGCTTTCGATTTACCCAAACGCAAATCGGCATTGGCCGCGCTTGCTCCCCCTCCGCCGCCGCCGGAACTGAACGCGGAGATTGAACGAATCCGGCAGGCCGCGCGCGCCGAGGCGCGCGCCGAAGGCTACGCCGCCGGCCATGCCCAGGGACTGGCCGAGGGTATCCGGGCCGGAACAGAATCGGGACACCAGGAAGGCTATCAGGCGGGTTTTGCCGAGGGACGCGCGGCAGGAAGCGAAGTCAGCCAACAAGAGGCCGGGCAACTGGCGACACTGCTGACCACATGCGCCGACGCCCTGGAATCCGTAGAGGCCGATGTGGGCCAGAACCTGATTTCACTGGCCATCGATATCGCGCGGCAGGTACTGCGCAGCACCTTGGCCGCCGAGCCGGAAAAAATGCTGGATACCGTACGCGATATTCTTCATGACGAAAGCGACCCTCAAGACAAATTGCAATTGCGTGTCCATCCCGCCGACCTGGAGTTGATACAAACTCACCTGACCGACGATCCTGCTTTTAAAAACTGGCGGCTGATCAGCGATGACAGCATCGAACGGGGCGGCTGCATCGCCGCGACGGCGCGGGGCGATATCGACGCCACGCTTGAAACACGCTGGCGGCGAATCACAGCCGCCCTGGGCCAGGATCATCCCTGGAGAACCTCACTATGAGTCCGTCCCCGAAAATGCGCTACATCCCCATTGCCGAACGCTGGCAAGCCCAGCTGGCCGTTGGCGCGAGGCGCGTTGCCGCCACGAATTCCCTGCAAGCGACAGGCCGCGTCAGGCGCGCCACCGGGCTGGTCATCGAGGCTACGGGCTTGCGCCTTGCCGTGGGAGCGGCGTGTAAAATCGAAATTACACCCGGCCGCGATCATTGGGCCGACGCCGAAGTCGTGGGCTTCGACGGCCACACCCTCTATCTCATGCCGCAAAGCGATATTTCAGGCCTGCCGCCCGGAGCGCGGGTCCTGCCCGTGGAGCCGGCGCTGCAAAGCCCCATTTCCCTGCCTCGCGAGCATTCGAATGAAAGCCTCGCTCCGGAACGCAGCCGGCATCTGCCCGTAGGCGATGCGCTGCTCGGCCGGATACTGGACGGCGCCGGAAGACCGCTGGATGGCCTGGGCTCACTGGGCGAAGTCACCCTGGTTCCTCTTGCCGCGCCGACCATCAATCCGCTGATGCGTGCTCCCATCGACAGCGTGCTCGATGTAGGGGTGCGGGCCATCAATGGTCTCTTGACGGTAGGACGCGGCCAGCGCATGGGTCTTTTTGCCGGATCGGGCGTGGGCAAGAGCGTATTGCTGGGGATGATGGCGCGTTACACCCAGGCCGATGTGATCGTCGTAGGCCTGATCGGCGAGCGCGGCCGCGAAGTCAAGGAATTCATCGAACACAACCTGGGGCCCGACGGCCTGCGGCGCTCGGTCGTGGTGGCCGCGCCGGCCGACGTCTCTCCCCTGCTCAGGCTCCAGGGAGCGGTCTACGCCACAAAGCTGGCCGAGTATTTCCGCGATCAGGGCAAGCATGTACTGCTGATCATGGATTCACTGACACGTTATGCCATGGCCCAGCGTGAAATCGCCCTGGCCATTGGCGAACCGCCGGCGACCAAGGGCTATCCGCCCTCGGTGTTCGCCAAGCTGCCGGCCCTGGTCGAGCGCGCGGGCAATGGCGCATCGGTGGACAATCGGCCGGCCGGGTCCATAACCGCCTTCTATACCGTGTTGACCGAAGGCGACGATCAGCAAGACCCCATCGCCGACTCGGCGCGCGCCATCCTCGACGGGCACGTCGTGTTGTCGCGGCAACTGGCTGAATCGGGGCATTATCCGGCCATCGATATCGAGGCTTCGATATCGCGGGTCATGGCGGCCATCGTGCCTAAAGAACAATTCGCTGAAGTCCACCGGTTCAAGCAAATGCTGTCGCGCTATCAGCGCAATCATGATTTGATAGCCGTAGGCGCGTACACACCCGGCAATGACGCCAAGATCGACGAGGCCATTGAAAAATACCCCTGGCTTGAAGCATTTCTGCAGCAAGGCATGGAAAACCCCGTCAATTACCCGGCCGCAGCCGCCGAACTGAGCGCGGTACTAAGCCGCGGCGTCCAGCATGGCTAGCCCCTCGTCGCTGAATACGCTGATTGAGCTGGCCCAGAACAACGCGGACCAGGCGGCCAAGCAGTTGCAACAGTTGAACAGCACTCGCCGCGATGCGGAACAGCAGTTGAATACGCTGAAAACATATCGCCAGGACTACGCCGAACGCCTGCAGAAAGCCACGGAAGACGGGATTTCAGCGTCGAACTACCATAATTTCAGGCAGTTTATCGCCACTTTGGATGAGGCGATTGCGCAGCAAAATAAGGTATTGGTCCAGATAGGCGCAAAGCTCGAATCCGGACGCCAAAGCTGGTATGACGAAAAACGCAGGCTGAATTCCTATGCCACGCTCTTGTCCAGACAAGTTCAGCAGCGCACGATACGCGATAACCGCAAGGAACAGCGCGATAACGACGAGATTTCGGCCAGGCAACTGCGCCGTTCCGGAAAAGTACATTAAATTGACCACGCCATGAAGATTCCGATAGTTTCCGCGGCAACAAGTCAGACGGACAAAGTCGCGGGCTCTGCTGCCATGGTTGGCGCCAAAGACGCAAAAGAAGCCAAAGACGCCAAAACCAGTTTTTCCAGCGTGCTCGACAGCCAGCAGGCGCCACAGGCGGTACTTGTCCCAGCAGGGCACAAACCGGCGGGCAAACCCAACCAGGCTAAAGACGATGCCCCGGCGAAATCGGATGAAGAGATGCTGAGCCTGCTGGTGGCCGGACAAGGCCTGATACAGCAACCACTCGCCCTGAATGCGGCCGCCCAGGCCGGCTCGGCTGCGGAAATGCACGAGTCCCATCTCAGGAGCCAGGCGGCGCTGGCCAGCCCCGGCGGATCAGTACGCGGCGCCAACACAGATCATGTCATGCCGGACACCGGCCCGGCCAATACGCCGCCCAGCTCCGAGATATCGCCCGACGCCATCGCCCGTGTCATACAAGAGCAATTGGCCGCCACGAATACGCCCAGCGGGCCATCGTCCCGACCGGCGGCCGGGCGCGACAGCAAACCCGGCGACCCGGTAAACGATAAACTCAAAAGCCATACCGCAATCCCGCTGCCGGGAACTGCCGGCGCGACAATCGCGGCGGCGGGTCAGCAAGCTGCGCTTGCGTCCCACCCTTTTTCGAACTCCCCGCCGGCCGATCCCAAGCCTTTACACCTGGCCCAGGATGCCGCGCAAACCAGCACCCTTGCCGTCGTAAACATCAATTCACCGGGCGCGCAAGGCACGCCCGGAGCCGGATCGGGCACAGCGGCAACCGTGTCGCCGGCCGTTCTTCGAATCGACACGCCTTTGCAGAACCCGCAATGGGCCAGCGACTTCGGCCGGCAATTCGTAAGCCTGACTTCGAATCACGCCCAGAGCCAAACCGCCGAGCTGCATATCAATCCGCCCAACCTGGGGCCTCTGCACATTTCAATCAATATCAGCGACAACGTGGCCCATGCCATATTCATGTCCCCCCACGCCGCGGTGCGCGGCGCGGTGGAAAATGCCTTGCCGCAATTGCAACAGGCCCTGGCGCAAAACGGCATTTCGCTGGGCCAGGCAAACGTCAGCGACCAGCGGCCGTCCGCAGGAAGCTTCCACGAGCCCACCGGGCAAAAGCGCCGCGGCGCGGTTGGGGCCATCGCCGGAGCGGCCACAGAACAAGGTGTTGTCGGGCAAGCCCGCACACGCAGCGTCTCGCCCGACTCGCTTGTCGATACCTTCGCGTAAACGGCAGCCCAACCTCATTTCGGGTAACTCATGCAGCCGGATGGGCACAAGAGCCGCCCCTGCCCGGCCGTCTCTTGACTCCCGAGGCGGTATCTATCCATCCCTCTGCCCACATCTCTATCCATAGAGCCCCTCTCACTTGTCCCATTCAGGCCATTCCCATGCAAAGACACGAGCTGACAAGATTTAAGCCCATTATTCAAAAGGATTCGGCGTGCGTACTTGATGCAGAATGTCAGGGATAAACCAGTATGCCCATCATGCACCCAATACACTCATTGCCTCAGATGTATATTCCCAATCATCCCGCTCATTCTGAAAACACGCCGCTGTTGGCCGCCACCTGCCCTATCGGCAAAATACTGCCATGATCAAGACCATTCTCGGAGTCATTCTCATCGTGGCGGCCAGTGTCGGCGCCACTCTGTTTTATTCCATGCGCGCGGTGCCCGCGGTCAATGCCGAAACACGGCTGTCAGTACCGGCTCCGCTGCCGGGCCCCATATTCGTGCCGCTGGAACCCTTTACCGTTACGCTGCGCAATGAAAGCATCACACGGATTCTGTATGTAGCCATCACCTTGCGGGTTGCCGACGAAGAGTCGCGTCATCTGCTTGGCACCTACATGCCCGAAGTGCGCAACCGCGTACTGCTGGAACTCTCGACGCAAAGCCCCGTGGCGGTGCAGACGCCCGAAGGGCGGACTCAATTGGCGACGAACCTGACCAAGGTCCTGGAGACCCCCTACGTGCCGCAACCGCGCGGCCCAAGCATCTCAAATGTGCTGTTCACGGCCTTCGTAGTGCAATAATGTCCTATCAAAACTTTCTCTCGCAAGACGAAGTCGACGCCCTGCTTGAAGGCGTAACGGGCGAAAGCAAAAAAACAACCCGCCAGGCCGACGACCCGGGTGGAGTACGGCCCTACGACCTAAGTTCCCCCGATCGGGTCGTGCGCCACCGCATGCAAACGCTGGAGCTGATCAACGAGCGATTCGCCCGGCGCCTGCGTTCGACGTTGCTCAGTTTCATGCGCCGCAGCGCCGACATAACGGTAGGTTCGATACGCGTGCAGAAATACTCGGACTTCGAACGCAATCTTCCCGTGCCCAGCAATCTGAACATGGTCAGCATGAAGCCCTTGCGCGGCGTGTCCCTGTTCACTTTCGACCCCAACCTGGTCTTCCTGATCATCGACAGCCTGTTCGGCGGCCATGGACGCTACAGCACCCGCATCGAGGGGCGCGATTTCACCACGACCGAACAGCGCATTATCCGGCGCCTGCTCAATTTGACACTTGAAAGCTACGGGCACGCATGGGATACGGTCCATCCGATCGAATTCGACTACATACGTTCCGAAATGCACACCAAGTTTGCCAGCATCGCCGGCAATAATGAAATTGTCGTGGTCTCGTCTTTCCATATCGAATTCGGATCGACCGGAGGCAGCCTCAACATCTGCCTGCCTTATTCGATGATCGAACCGATACGCGATGTACTGACCCGGCCCTTGCAGGATGCGTCGATCGGCTCGATCGATCAGCGCTGGATGCATCAGTTGTCGCGCCAGGTACGCAGCGCCGATGTCGAACTGATAGCCGATTTTGCCCACATTTCCTCCTCCATTTCCAAGCTGCTGAAACTGCAGGTCGGAGACGTACTGCCCCTGAATATTCCGTCGTCCATCACGGCGCATGTCGGAGGCGTGCCGGTAATGGAATGTTCATACGGAACCTTCAACGGCCAGTATGCATTGCGCGTACAAAAACTGCTGGCCAACTCGGAAACCGATTTACCTAAAGCGACCCATCATGACTGAGCCAAAAGAAGAGCCTGCGCACGTCCCGGACACCTCGGCCGGTGCCGACGCCGACTGGGCGAACGCCCTTGCCGAACAGGCGAGCCAGGGCAGCAGCACCCAGGCCGCCGGCCTGAATCAAAACACGGACGACTGGGCCAGCGCACTGGCCGAGCAAACCGCCGCGACACCTGCACCGGCATCGCAGCAGGTATTCCAGCCTCTGATCGACAATCCCAGCGACGCCGGCAGCGATATCGACATGATCATGGACATCCCTGTCCAGCTCACTGTCGAGCTGGGCCGCACCCGGCTCACCATCAAGAATATCCTGCAGCTTGGCCAGGGCTCGGTGATCGAACTTGACGGACTGGCCGGCGAGCCCATGGATATTTTCGTGAACGGCTATTTGATTGCACAAGGCGAAGTCGTGGTGGTCGAGGAAAAATACGGCATTCGCCTGACCGACATCATTACCCCTTCCGATCGCCTGCAACGCCTGAACAACAGACGCTGAGCCCCATGACCGAAGCCGCGGCGCTGCGCCTGATACTCAGTCTATTCTTTGTACTGGCCCTTATTCTGGCCGGCGCATGGCTGACGCGCCGTGCCGGCTGGCTGCATCCCGGCACGAAGCGCATGATCAAGCTCATCGACACGCAAAACCTGGGATCGCGCACGTATGTGGCGCTGGTCGATGTCGAAGACACCCGGCTGGTGCTGGGCGTAACGACAAGCCATGTGTCCCTGCTGCATACACTGCCCAGGCCGGAAAACGAACCCATGCAGGCGGAACATGCCCCCGCCTTCGCTCGCACGCTGCGGCACATCATGGCGAAGCGCCGCTGAAACCGGCCTGGCCCGCACTATCTTCATGAATCATTCCATCTCCGCTCGACTCCGCGTTCCCGGACTGCGCACCCTTTCCGGGCTCGCCGTCTGGAGCCTGTTGTCGCTCGCCTTGCTGTACCCGGCTTCGGGACTGGCCCAGGCTACCTTGCCGGGGATTACCGCCGTAACCGGCTCCAACGGCAGCCAGACCTATACGCTCAGCATCCAGACTTTGCTGCTGCTGACAATGATGTCGTTCCTGCCGGCCATGCTTCTGATGATGACCGGCTTCACGCGCATCATTATCGTACTGGGCCTGTTGCGCAATGCCATGGGCACCGGCAGTTCGCCGCCCAATTCCGTGCTGATCGGCCTGGCCATGTTTTTAACCTTCTTTGCCATGTCGCCTGTTTTCGACCAGATATACAGCCAGGCTTACCAACCGCTGAGCGCCGGCACCATCTCCTTTGAAACGGCGCTGGACCGGGGTGCACAGCCGCTGAAAACCTTCATGCTGCATCAAACGCGCGAGGCCGATCTGTCGCTGTTTGCCAATATGGCCAAGATAGGACAGCTCGACAGCCCCAATGAAGTGCCTTTGCGCGTATTGGTGCCCGCGTTCGTCGCCAGCGAACTGAAAACCGCATTCCAGATCGGCTTCACGATATTCATCCCGTTCCTGATTATCGACCTGGTGATTGCCAGCGTGCTGATGGCCCTTGGAATGATGATGGTGCCGCCTGTCACCATCTCGCTGCCCTTCAAGCTCATGCTGTTCGTGCTGGCCGACGGATGGCACCTGCTGCTGGGTTCGCTGGCACGCAGCTTTTATCAATAAAGGAACCGCCATGAATTCCGAAGCCATCATGTCCATGACCTATCAGGCCATGAAAATCGCGCTGATCATGGCCGGCCCGCTGCTGCTGGTGACCCTGGTGGTGGGACTGCTCATCAGCATTTTCCAGGCCGCGACGCAGATCAATGAAATGACGCTGTCATTCATCCCGAAGCTGCTGGCGGTGGGCGCCGCACTCGTGCTGCTGGGCCCCTGGCTGATCAGCACCATGGTCGACTATATGCAGCAACTGCTTGCGCAGATACCGGGCCTGGTATCCTGACAACGACTGCGACGCCCCAGGTTCATGGTTTCCTTCCAGCTCGATCAGCTCTACGGCTGGATCACGGCATTTATCTGGCCATTTTTGCGCTTGCTGGCTTTGCTCAGCACCGCTCCGCTGCTTGGTGAATCCGCCATTCCAGCCCGGGTAAAAGTAGGCTTCGCGGCGCTGACGGCCATTGCCATTGCTCCCGCGCTCGGCCCCATGCCGCCCATCGCTCCCGCTTCGTTTGCGGGACTATGGATCGCCGCGCAGCAAGTCATGATCGGCATCGCCATGGGGCTGACCATGCGTATTGCCTTTGCCGCGGTGCAGACGGCCGGCGAGTTCGTCGGCCTGCAGATGGGCTTGTCGTTTGCATCATTCTTCGACCCCGGCACGGGGGCCAATACGGCGGTGCTCTCACGCCTGATGAATGTGGTTGCCATGCTGATTTTTCTGGCGCTGAACGGCCATTTGCTGATGCTGGCCGGCCTGGTCCGCACCTTCGAAGTGCTGCCCATAGGCGGGTCATCCCTGGATTCGGGCGGATGGGGCGTACTGCTGGACTGGAGCAGCCAGATCATGATTTCGGGAATGCTGCTTGCGCTGCCGATTATCATTGCCTTGCTCACCATCAATCTGGCTTTGGGAATTCTAAATAGAACCGCGCAGCAGCTTTCCGTATTCGCCGTTGGGTTTCCGATCAGCCTGATGGTAGGCCTGATACTGCTGACGGTAGTGTTGCCGCAGTCCACCCCGTTCCTGGCGCATCTGTTTCAATCCGGCTACGAAGCCATGGGACGCCTGGCCATGGCGCTGGCCGGCACATAGGGCCGGCCCATGCACCAGCCTGTTCTGATCGGGGCCAACAAATAGAACCGCGGGCGGGCGGCCACAAGGGCCGCCCCTGCTGCATCTATCTATACGGCCAGGGAGTGTTCAAGGGCTGGGGACCGGCCCTCGTGCGACAAGGCCCCCGAGGACCCCGCCTCGATCACCTCCCCTCCACTGAGCTTGAACACCGACACCGCCTCGCTTAACCGACCCGCCTGCTCCTGCAACGAGCCCGCCGCGGCCGCCGCCTGCTCCACCAGCGCCGCATTCTGCTGCACCGCCCCATCCATCTGCGCCACCGCCTGATTCACCTGCTCTATCCCCTCGGACTGCTCCCGCGACGCCGACGAAATCTCCCCCATGATCGTCGTCACTCCATGCACCGACCCCACCACCTCCTGCATGATCTGGCCTGCCTGCTTGGCCTGCGTCGCCCCAGCCTTGATCTTGTGCAACGACTCCTCGATCAATACCTTGATCTCCTTGGCCGCCTGCGCACTGCGCTGCGCCAGCGACCTCACCTCACCGGCCACCACCGCAAATCCCTTGCCCTGCTCCCCAGCCCGCGCCGCCTCCACCGCCGCATTCAACGCCAAGATGTTCGTCTGGAACGCTATCCCGTCTATCACCCCCACAATCTCCGCTATCTTGCCAGAGCTCGTCGTGATCTCCTCCATCGTCCCCACCACCTCCGTCACCGCCCGCCCGCCGCGCTGCGCCACCTCCGAAGCCCCCTTGGCCAGCTTGTCCGCCTGCAGCGCATTCTCCGTATTCTGCTTGACCGTGCTGGCCAACTCCTCCATGCTCGCCGCCGTCTCCTGCAACGACGCCGCCTGCTGCTCCGTGCGACTGCTCAGGTCCGTGTTCCCCATGAATATCTCGCGCGATCCCAGCGTGATCTCCTCTACCCCCTGGCGCACCGTCGTCACCGTGCGCGTCAGACTCTCCTGCATCCGCTTCAACGACTCGTACAGCACCCCTATCTCGTTGCGCGACCTCACCTCAATCCGCTGCGTCAAATCCCCTCCAGATATCCGGTCAAAATGTCCCCCTGCCTCGATCAGGCGCTTGATCACCGCCCGGCCGAAAATAATGCGCGCGGCAATCATGAGCAACAGGCCTGCCAGCACCGCGGCGCCGATCGCCATCAGGGCCTGATGGAATTTTTCTCCGGCGGCGGCAAACGCTTGCTTTTCCTGCTTGTCTATATAGGCCGAATAAGTCTGGATGGCTTTCTCGAAGGTAATACTGCGCTCGATGCCAAACTGATTATTGACAAAATAAAAAGTCGTGTAGTCCTGTATCGTCAAGGCCTGAACCATCGGGTCGATGCCATCGTCCACATAAGGCTGATACGTGCTGACCAGCCTGAGCGACAGGCGCCGCGCTTCTGGATCTTCAGGCAGGTTCTTGCGGAAATCCACGAAGCTCTTTTTGACCGCATCGAGCTTTTGAGTTGCCTGGTCGAGCATGTCCTTGGCTTTCTGTTTCAGGGCCGGATCCATGGAGGAGCTGGCCTCCTGCTGATAGCGGGCCGCGACCAGCAGGGACACGCGGGCATGCAGCATATCGTTGCTCATCAGCAGAACCTGCTGGGCTCGGCTATTTTGCTCGCCTATGGTGTGCACAGCCTGAACATTCAGATAAAGAAAGTAAGCTCCCAACCCGCCCACCGCCATGATCAGCAGCATGAACAGCGCAAGCCCGGTCATGAGCATGGAACTGACCTTTGAGCCTCCCAGCCGAAAACGGGAGCTTCGGGTGCGTTTCGATTTTTTTACTTCATTTTGTGGAAATTGCATGGTCATGGACATGATTGAATCCGATTTCGATTGCGTACCTCGCGGTACAGAAATGAAAGCTATTGGGGCGACAGGCTGTAGCTTACGGCGGGTGCATATAGTGGGGCCTGCGACATATTGCCCATCGGGCTATTGTCCGCAGGGACTGCCGCATTCTGTACGCTCGTGTGGGGTGCCGCGGCAGGCTGCAGGGATCGTGTAGGCACATTAGTGCTCTTCACGACACGGCTGAATTTACCGTCCGGCCCAAAGTCGAGCCATAGCTCACGGCGAAAATAAATCGCATCGGTCACAAGCGAGGCCTTATGGGCCCAAACAGCCAGAGCCGAGCCGTCGCCCTGCATATAGATGTTGTCCGGCTCGGCTTCGAGAATGGCGCTGGCCTGTTCCAGCGTAGTCTGCCCCACCTTTATCTGCTCGAGATCCGACGTGTGAAAAGCGCGTCCGGAAGTGCTGCATGCGGCCAGGCCCAGGGACAAACCCAGGGCCAGCAGGAAAAATCGAGACAAGACGGAAGTGGAAAACATGCTAGAACTCTTCCCAATCATCCTGGCTTATCGGCTTGTGCGCCGCCGCAGCACCAGTGGCTCCGGCATAAGCGGGCACCCGGCCTGGGAGCTGGCCCGGAATTCGGGCAGCGGCCTGCAGGGAAGCCGCGGCCAAGGCAGTCGCCGATACCGCGCCGGCGGCATTTGCCGAATTGGCGGAGGGCAATGCCCGGCCCCCCGTTGCCTGGCTGCCGGCGGCCGTGGCTGCGCGCGCCTTGCCGGCCGTGGTGGCGATGGCCGTCGCCGCGACATCGATCACCTGCTTGTCGATCGTCTTGAACACGGACACCGCATCGCTGACCTGCGCCACCTGCTCGCGCAAAGCCGCGGCAAGCGACGCCGCTTCCTGCACCAGGGTGGCGTTCTGCTGGGTCACATCGTCCATTTGCGTTACGGCGCGATTGATCTGGTCTATACCTGTCGACTGCTCGGTGGTGGCCGCCGAGATTTCACCCATGATGTCAGTGACCCGCGCCACTGATACGACAATTTCTTCCATGGTGGCGCCGGCTTGTTCAACCTGAGTCGAGCCTTCCGTAACTTTCTTGACGGAATCCTCGATCAAGCCCTTGATTTCCTTGGCCGCCTGGGCGCTGCGCTGCGCCAGCGCCCGCACCTCGGCCGCAACGACAGCGAAGCCTTTACCCTGTTCGCCGGCCCGGGCGGCCTCGACCGCCGCATTCAATGCCAGAATATTCGTTTGAAAGGCAATACTGTCGATCACGCCTACAATGTCGGAAATCTTGCGCGAACTGGCGGAAATACCCTGCATGGTCGTTACGACTTCGCCCACGGCATGCCCGCCGCGCTGCGCCACTTCGGATGCGCTGGCTGCCAATTGATTGGCCTGGCGCGCATTATCGGCATTCTGTTTGACCGTGCTGGCCAGTTGCTCCATGCTGGCCGCCGTCTGCTGCAGCGCCGCCGCCTGTTGCTCGGTACGGCTGCTCAAATCGGTATTGCCCAGCACGATCCGCTGCGACCCGGTATTGATCTGATCCATACCCTGGCGCACGGTTCCGACGATGCGGCCGAGGCTGTCCTGCATGCGCTTGAGCGAGGCATACAGCATGCCGATCTCGTTTTGCGTGGTGACTTCGATACGCTCGGTCAGGTCGCCCGAAGCTATGCGATCGAAATGGGCGCCGGCCTGCTTCAACGGCCGCAGCACCGTGCGCGACAAGGTCCGGTACGCCGCCAGTGCCAGCACAATGGCAAGAACGATCAAGCAGCCAAAAACATAAAGAGCCTGCTGATAGAGCTTCGCGGCATCCGCGGAAGTGTCGGAATATTCACCCGCAAGGTATTGATCGAAACGCTTGAAGGCGGCCTCCAGCCCCTGGGCCGCAACGGCCGGCTGCGCATACCGGGATTGCTCATACGCATTCTTGACTTCACGGCCCGCCTCGATGCTGCTGGTCGAAAGCGCATTCATCTGCTGGCGCGCCGTATACAGGCTATTCCAGCCTATACCTACCGCAACGAACGTCAATAAAGACAGGAAAAACACCATCAGCGACAGACTTGTCTTGAGTTGCAATCGTTTGAACTTCATCAAGTACTCTCTTTTACCCGGCAGGCTAGCCTGCTTGCAAAACAATCGATCGCGGCGCCATTGCACGCGGCCCGGCACGAACATCCGCCTACCATTAACCGCTGCTGCCTGTATTGAACAGGCTGGTGCCCTGGATCTGCTTGAACGCCAGCGAAGCCGCCTGAAGCGCGGACTGACGCAACTGCAACTGCGTGGTGGCGCTGTAGTAATCGACATTCTCGAGCGTGGACAGCTGGCTGGCGTAGCCCAGCCCGCGCGCCGTGCCATTCGCATTCAGGGCATCGATTTCGTTCATGCGCGAACCCACCGAGGCGCGCACGGTCAATAGATTGTCGTAGCTGGCATTGAATTTCTGTATCGCGGTGGACAGGGAGTTGCCCAGAGTCGCGCTGGCGGTATTGTCACCATTGACAGGCTTATTGAGCGCCGCGATCATGTCGTCGAGCGTGCCGAATACGTCCAGATTGCCGGCATTGCCGGGGCTGACCGTAAACGTGTCGCCCGGCTTGGGGTCGCCCGAGAACTGCACTTGCACGCCACCGGTCAAGTCCAGCACGGTGCCGCCCGCCTGATAGGGAAATGTAGCGCTGCTTGTCACGCCTGTTGTCGCATCTGTTGTATCGACCTGGTACTGAAGCGGCGATCCGGCGCTGAAGGTAATCTTGAAAGAATTCCCCACATTCGATCCCGCGGGATTGGTAATCGTGGGCGTATTGATCTGTGCCGTACCCGTGTTGGCGGGATCCCCTGTGGTTACATAAACCCTCATACCCGGCACAGCACGCGCAAAAATATCGGACCCTACATCGCTGCCCGCCATCTGCCGGGTTGGATCGATTTGAATCAAGCGTTGATTGGTATCGCCTGTATAGGTGACTTTGCCTGTGACCGGATCGGTCACATACGGCATGGTATCGCCCTTGAAACCGGAGAACATGTATTGGCCGTTGCCGTCGGTACTGTTCGCCAGACCCAGCAGGCTGGCCTTGGCCTCGGTCAGGACATTGGCCAGCGTTGCACGATCGGCATCCGACAAAGTTCCATTGCCTGCCTGGATCAGCTGGGTCTTGATATTCTGCATCAAGGTGGTCGCGGAACCCAGGACATTGTCTTCGGTTCCCAGGTTTTGCGTGGCCACGCCGCGATTATCGGCAAAGCGCTGATTAAGCGTCTGCGACTGCGCAATATTGATGGCTTGCGCCGCCCCCAGAGGATCGTCGGCCGGCGTCACCATGCGTTGCCCGCTGGCAATCTGCTGATATATATGCATCAGATCGGCCTGCTGGGCGTTAATGGAATTCAGCCCGGTCTGAAAAAATTGGCTGGAGCTAATACGCATGGCGAAATCCTGAAAGAAAATTTATGTGCAACACTGGAGCCTGCCAGGCTAGCGACCCATGGTCAGCAATGTGTCGAACAATTTCGAACTGACGTCGATCAGACGCGAGGCCGCCTGGAACTGCTGCTGATAATTATCGAGATTGACATACTCTTCATTCAGATTGACGCCGGACACCGCTTGCTGGGCCGCATAGTTCTGCTGGATCAGCGTGTTCTGCGCTTTTGCGGAGGCCGCATTTTGCTGAGTCGCCACGGCAACCTGGTTGACGATCTGCGAATAGCCCTCGTTCAAGCTCATGGTGCCGCCGCCAAAAACCTTGCTTGTCTGCAGCTGTGCCAGGGCCAGAGCGTTGACGCCGTTGGCCGAGCCGCCGTTGGTATCGGCAGCCGCAATCTTGGCGGGATCGGTGATCTCGAGTTTCAAATCATCGGCTGTCGTGCGGGTGGGCTGTACCAGCCAGGAGTCGCCGGCTTGCGGCGTACCCGATACCGTAAGCTTCAGCCCCGGAACGCCGGCGTCGGTCGGCAGGGTGTCCAGCGTGGCGCTGCTTGCACCGACCTGTTTGCCATCCGGCAGACTGAATACCGAATAGTTGGTGCCGTCGTACTTCACCGTGTAATCGAGCCCGGTCAGCGCATTGGAATCGTTCGGAACCGCAAATGAAGCGGTAATCGTGGCGGAGCTTGGGTTATTGCTGTTTGATATGACCTTGGGCGTGCCCAGCTTGAAAAATTCCGTTCCAGCCGCCCCATTCAAATCCTTGCCGTTTTCATGCACAGCGTTGACGCCCATGGCCAGGCCCGCCGCCAATCTCCCGAGCTTATTCTGGGTCGCGTCAAGCGTCTGGCTGCGATAACTCAGCAAACCGCCCAGGCTACCGCCGGTGATATCCTGCTCGGGCATTTCCACTGAGGTCATGGCACCGCCGGCGCCCGACGGCACGCTATAGGCAACCACCGTGCGCGACGGATCGGCCGCGGACTGCACCGCCGTCAAGGGGAATACTGTATCGCCGCCCAGCAAAATCTGGCCATTGCCCACCGTGAGGCTGACATTGCCGTTCTGCTGCAGAACCTTGACATCGACGAGCTGGCTCAGATCGGACACCGCCTGGTCGCGCTGATCGAGCAGATCGTTGGGCGGTTGGCCCGAACTGCCGGCCAGCGCGCTGGAAATCTGATGATTCAAATCGCGTATGCGCTCGACATAGCTGTTGACCTGAGTAACCGTGGTGGTAATTTGCGTATTGACATCGTTGCGCTGCTGATTCAGGAAGGCATTGGCGCTATTGATATTAGTGGCCAGGCTGCCCGCCTGTCCCAGCATTTCCTGGCGAGCGGCGCTATCGGCCGGCGCCGACGCCACGGCTTGCACGCTGTCGAAAAAGTGTTGGATGGCCGGCGAAATGCCTACCGTACGATCGGCAAACAGATTGTTGATCTGGGTGATCTGGTTGCCATAGGAGGCCAGTGCCGCGCCCGTGGTTTGCGAATTGACCAACTGTTTGGCCAGGAAATTGTCATAAGAGCGGGTAACGCTATCGACCTGGACACCCCAGCCTATAAAGCCGTTGCCGGTATTGGCCGCTCCGGCCGTGGATACCAGCACCGTCTGGCGGTTGTAGCCGACGGTCGCCGCATTGTCGATATTGTGGCCCGCCGTTTGCAGGCGAACCTGCGCCGCTGTCAAACCCGAGAGACCAAGATTAGCCAAATTCATGAACGAATTACACTCTTAAACAATGGGAGCAAGCTCCACGTGTGCGGGACAACCGTTTGATGTATTTACGGCCAGAAAGCGAAAATGTTTAGCGCGCCCGGCCCGGCAAGCAGGAAAACACACACTAGATCGCGCCGGCATTGAAATACCCCATGATCGAAATCAATTTCTTGGCATAATCGGGGTCGGTCGCATAGCCCGCGTCCTGGATCTTCTGCGCAGCAACTTCGGCGCTGGGAGCGCTTACAACATCCTGATAACGCTGACTATTTCCTATCAGGCGAGCGTAGTCGGCAAACGATTCCGCATACGAACCATAGGCCCGGAACGGCTGCATCACTTTCTTGGCCACCCCCCCCTCGTATTCGGTCGTCAGCACATTGACCACCTTGCCCTTCCAGCTGCCGCCGGCCTTGATGCCGAACAGGTTATAGCTCGGGCTGCCATCCGCTCCCTGAATTTCGCGCTTGCCCCAGCCTGATTCCAGTGCCGCCTGGCTCAGCATCAGCTTGAGCGGCACACCGTTCTGGCTGGCCGCCGCTTTCGCGGCGTCGGTCATGGCCGAGATGAAACTGCGAATGTGCTCAGGCGCTCCCTGGATTGCAGACAAGGCCGCGCCGGCGGCGGACTGCTTGCTCAGCATATCGATCAGGTCCGAAATGGACGACGCGACATTGGGGCGGTCCGGACCCACGCGGGACCGCAAGCCAGGTATCCGGGAGGCCGCCAGCTCGGGCGGTGTGGCCGAAGCCTGCTGTTGCGTGGCATTGCCGCCCCGTTGCGCGCTGATCTGGTTAAGCAGCGCCTGCGCCAGGCCTATCCCGGGATTGGACAGTTGCAACGCCGTTTGCTCGTCGCTCATGCTTTGCGCCATGCGCGTCTGCTCGCTGTCGAAAGGCCCGGACAAAGTGGATGCCTGGTGCGCCTGCTTGAGCAGCATCTGGATGAACATGGCCTCGAATTGCTGGGCCACCTTCTTGGTCGCATTCGCGTCGGCACCGCTCTGAACATCGCGCTTGAGCGAGTTCAACTGGCTCATGTCGAAAATCGACATATCGTTGCCGGGGCGCGGGGTGTATTGAGTAAAAGCCATAGAACCCCGCTCCTATATGATTTCCAGGTCGGCGCGCAAGGCGCCCGCGCTCTTGAGGGTCTGCAGAATCGACAACAGATCCTGCGGTGTCGCTCCCAGAGCGTTGAGTGCCTTGACGACATCGGCCAGATTGGCACTGGTGCGCACCCGCTTGATGCTGCCCTTGTCGGAGCGCATCTCGATCTGGGTGCTGGGCGTCACCACCGTCTGCCCGCCGGCAAAAGGCGTAGTGGGCTGGCTGACCTGTGCCTGCTGGCTGATCACCACCGACAGATTGCCGTAGGCAATGGCCGCTTCGTCGATGGTTACCGTCCGGTTCATCACAACCGAGCCGGTGCGCGCATTGATAATGACCTTGGCGCGAGCCGGCGGCAGATTGACCTGTACATTCTCGACCTGTGAAAGAAACACGGCCTGACTCGACGCATCGACGGGGCCTCGCAACTGCACTACCCGGCCATCGATGGCACGCGCCACACCCGGCCCAAAGGCCCGATTCAAGGCCGTAACCACGCTCTGCGTCACGCCGAAATCAGTGGTATTCATCTCGAGATTGATCTCGCCATTGCGCGCAAACGCGGTAGGCACGCTGCGCTCGACGATCGCGCCGTTGGTGATGATGCCGCCATTGAGCTGATTGACCTGGACGCTTGAGCCGCCTGCCTGCGCGCCCGCCCCGCCCACCAGCAAATTGCCCTGGGCCATGGCGTACACCTGGCCATTGGCCCCCTTCAACGGCGTCATGAGCAAAGTGCCGCCGCGCAGGCTCTTGGCATTGCCCATGGACGACACGACCACATCCACCGTCTGGCCCGGCCTGGAAAAAGCCGGCAACCGCGCCGTTACCATGACGGCGGCCACATTCTTGACCTGCATATTGGTACCCTGGGGCATGGTGACACCCAACTGCGACAGCATGTTCGTCAGGCTTTGCTGGGTAAACGGCGTCTGGCGAACCTGATCGCCGCTGCCGTCCAGGCCCACCACCAAACCGTAGCCAATCAGCTGGTTCGCACGCACCCCCTGGATCGATGCCAGATCCTTGATCCGCTCGGCATGCGCGGCGCTCAGGGACAGCAGCAGCGCGGCAGCCAGCACTGCGCACTGCTTCCAGAGGCGCAGCCCGGCGGAACAAGGGAATGTGAAGATCGGCATCATGTCAGAACGGTGAAATATTCAGGAAAAAGCGCTGCAGCCAGCCCATGGTTTGAACTTCGTCCATAGTGCCTTTGCTGCGGTATTCAATGCGCGCATCGGCCACCTGCGTTGAGGAAACTGTGTTCGATCCGGTAATCGAGCGTGGGTCCACCACACCCGAAAAACGGATGTACTCGCTGCCCCGATTGATGGCTATCTGCTTTTCGCCGGCAATCTGCAGGTTGCCGTTGGGCAGCACGCCGATGACCGTGGTCGTCAAGGTGCCCGAGAAGGTATTGTCGGCGCTGCTCGATCCCTTTCCGCTGGCCTTGTTGGCGCCCGATGCGTCCAGGTTCTGCTTGGCCCCCAATTCGCTGGGCAGGAAGCTGGGTACTACCGTCATGCCCACCGTGGCGCTGCCGGAGCGATCCGTCGACGTCGCCACATTCTTGGCCGCATTGGTTTTTTCCTGGATCACGATCGTGACGATATCGCCTACGTTGCGTGGGCGCCGGTCCTCGAACAAGGGGTAGTTGCCGTACGCGGTAGGCTGGTAGATCGAACCGTTCTCTTCCGGAATCGGCTGGGGTATTGGCGGCCGCGCCGTCAGGGGCCCTGTCACCACAGGTTCGGGCGGAATCAGGGCACAACCTGACAACACCGCCATCACGCAGCAGCACAGGCCGGAAAAAAAGCGATGTTGCATCATTAAAGTTGGGTCAGGCGCGCAAGCATTTGGTCGGAAGTCTGGACGGCCTTGCTGTTCATTTCATAAGAACGCTGGGTCGTAATCATATTGACCAGTTCTTCAGCCACATTCACATTGGACGATTCCACATATTGCTGCATGACCAGCCCGGCGCCGTTCAGCCCCGGCTGGGAGAAGTTGGCCGGACCCGAGGCGTCGGTTTCGACGTACAGATTCTCGCCCATGCTTTGCAGGCCGGTGGGATTGATAAACGTGGAAAGCTGCAATTGGCCGATCTGCACATTGGTGCCCACAGCGCCAGGCTGGGTGACCGATACCGTGCCGTCGCGCGCAATGGTCACAGTCAGCGCATTATCCGGAATATTGATGGGCGGCTGTATCGGATACCCTCCGGCCGTCACCAATTGGCCGTTCTGGTCGACCTGCAGGCTGCCGTTGCGCGTATAGGAAAAAGTGCCGTCGGGCATCTGTACCTGCAGAAACCCCTTCCCCTGGATCGCAATGTCCATGGAGTTGCCGGTGTTCTTCATATTACCTTGCGTATGAATGCGCTCGGTCGCCACCGTACGCACCCCGGTCCCGACCTGCAAGCCCGAAGGCAGCTGATTGGCCGCGCCCACCTGGGCGCCCGGCTGACGCACGGTCTGATACATCAGATCTTCGAAAATCGCACGGGTCTGCTTGAACCCATCGGTATTGACGTTGGCCAGATTATTGGAGATCACATCCATATTGGTCTGCTGTGCCTCGAGACCTGTTTTGGCGATCCATAGTGAACGTATCATGTGTATTCCTTTTTACCTTAGCCGTTGACCGACAAGATCGAATTGCCCTTGTCTTCGTTGGTGCTGGCGTCGCCGATGACTTTCATTTGCATCTCGAAGCGCCGCGCATTGCTGATCATGCCCACCATGGCTTCAGCCGGGCTGACATTGCTTTTTTCCACAAATCCCGGCACCACCCGTACATTGGGATCGGCCTGCGCGACGGGCGGCTGGCCCGCGGCCATGCGAAACAGGCCGTCCCCGCCGCGCTCCAAGCTGGCGGCAGGCGGATTGACCAGCTTCAATTGAGCGACAACCTGCAGATCCTTGGGGGTATCGCCCGCACCCAGCACGTTTACATAGCCGTCGGCGGAAAACGTCAAGGTGCCGCGATCCGGTATATTGATCGGCCCGCCTCCGGTCGACAGCACCGGCTGCCCCTGCTGGGTAACCAGTATGCCTTGCGCATTGACCGCCAGTTCGCCGTCGCGGGTGTAGGCCTCGCCAGTCGGCGTCTGCACACTGAGCCAACCGTCGCCGCTCACCGCCAGATCCAGGGGGCTGCCGGTTTCCTGCATGGTTCCCTGGCGAAAATTGCTGGACGGGGTCGAGGTGACCGTCGTCACCCGGGTCGGCAAGCCCTGTTCGCCGACCACCGGCACCGAACGGTAAACCGCCAATTGCTCGCGAAAGCCGGTCGTGCTGACGTTGGCCAGATTGTTGCTGATCACCGACTGCTGTTCGAGCACCCGGGAGGCCCCGCTCATGGCGGTATAAACGACGCGATCCATGACCGGGCGCCTTACAGCCCTGTAATCAGAGTCTGCATGATCTGATCCTGGGTTTTAATGGTTTGCGCGTTGGCCTGATAGGTGCGCTGCGCAATAATCATGTTGACGAGCTCCTTGCTCATGTCCACATTGGAGCCTTCCACCGACTGGCCCTTGATCGAGGCCAGGCCGTTGGAGCCGGGACGACCGAGTATCGCCTGGCCTGAAGCCGAGGTTTCGATCCAGGCATTGCCGCCGACTGGCTGCAGGCCCTGCAGATTATTGAAATTGGCAAGGGCCAGGGAACCCAGCGACTGTGTTTGGCCATTGGTGTAACTGGCCACAATGGAGCCATCGGTTCCGATCGACATGCTGGAATATTCACCGGAAGCGTAGCCGTTCGGCGTGAAGTTGGCGGCAAAAGCACCGCCGAACTGAGTGGTACCGGTGTAGTCGACGGCGATGGCCAAGGCCGCCGCGGGCGAGCCCGCGCCTCCCGGCGCGGCAATAGACAGATTGACCACCGGCGGCGCCGACGTCAGGCGGCCGGAATCATCGAACAACATTTTTGTCGCCCCATCGGCGGGAGAGGTAATCGTGGCACCATCCAGCCTGTAGTACACATCCCACTGGCTTTGCGCCGGCGGCCCCGCCGTCGGGGCGCGTTTGGCAAAATACTGGGTCAGCTGGTGCTGATTGCCCAGCGAGTCATAGACCGTGATCGGCAGGACATGGGTATACGAGCCCGAGACGGCGGGACTGAACGGCGTGATAGCCGGATCGATGACCGCGGCGTTGGCGTCGAGATTGGCCTGGGTGGTGGTGGTGGACGTTGCGGTGGGGGAGATATTGCCGACGGGCACCTTGATGGGCTGCAGGTCGGTCGCGCTGCCGCCGGCCGGGTATCCGGTCAGGCGCTGCCCTTGCGCATTGACAACGTAGTTATCCTTGTCGGCATGGAACTGGCCATTGCGCGAATAGAGCACCTGCCCGCTGGGATCCTGCAAGCGAAACAAGCCATTGGCCCCATCGATGGCGATATCGAACTGGTTGCCCGTACCGGTGACGGAACCAATACTAAAGTCCTGGTTGATGCCGGACACCTGCACGCCCAGCCCGACACGCGAATTGGCATAGACGTCGGCAAACGTGGCCGAGCCCGACTTGAAGCCGACCGTACCCGAGTTGGCGATATTGTTGCCGATCACATCCAAATCCTGCGCGGCGGCATTCAGTCCGCTTAAACCTTGTCCGAAACCCATGATCTACCTCGTTGAAATTTAGTGTATTCGTGTGAAATGACAGCGATGCGCGCCGCCCCTGAATTTGTTGCCACCGCTACGACATGATTTTCTTGATGTCCGATAAAGCAAAGGATCCTGTCAGCCCGAGATCCACGCGCAGGCCGGTCGAGGCGTAGGACACGCTGCCCACCGTACCGGAAGTCAGGGCGCTGACCGAAACCGGCTTGGAATCGGCATCGCTGGCAGCCACCTGGACGGTATACGCGCCATCGGGCAATGCAAGGCCGCCGTCGCCCTTGCCGTCCCATTGCAGGGACAATATGCCGGCCGGCTGCGCGCCGAGATCGATTTGCCGCACCGCCTTGCCGCCCGAATCGAGAATCGTGGCGGTCACGTGCGTTGCCGGAGAAATGACATCGATGCCGAATGGAGTCGTCTGCTTGACCGTGGGATTGGCCGGATCGCTGCCCAGCGATATTTTGGAACCCGGCACCAGCACGTTTTTACCAATCAAGCCGGCGGCCTGCATGGACTGGGACACATCCATTTGCCCCGACAAGGCCAGCAAGGTGTTGTTGAGCTGGTTGATGCCATTGACCGTCGACAGCTGCGCGATTTGCGAGGTGACCTGGGCGTTGTCCATGGGATTCAGGGGATCCTGGTTCTGCAACTGGGTGACCAGCAAGGTAAGAAACTGGCCCTGCGTATCGGCGGTCAGACTCTGGGTATTGGCATTGGCCGCGGCCAATGCCGCCGCTGTTGCATCGGTTGAATTCGTTGCTGACGTATTGGTAACGGTCATTACAAAAGACTCCGTAAAAAATTTCGCGCGGCGCAAGCGAACACGAGTTATTGTCCGATGGCAAGCGTCTTGAGCATCAGGCTTTTGGCGGTATTGATGACTTCGACATTGGCCTGGTACGAACGCGAAGCGGAGATCATATTGACGGTTTCCGCCACCACGTCGACGTTGGGCATGGTGACGTAGCCATCGGCATTGGCAAACGGGTTTTTCGGATCGTATTGCATGCGCGGCGGCGCCGAGCTTTCCACGACTCCCGCCACCTTGACGCCCCCAATGGACTGCGTGTAAGGCTGGCCAGGCTCGGGCGTCATTTGAAACACCACCTGACGCGCCTTGTACGGCTGGCCATCGGGACCCACGACGCTATCGGCGTTGGCCATATTGCTGGCCGAGACGTTCATGCGCTGCGATTGGGCCGTCAGGGCCGATCCCGCAATCTGGAAAATACTCATGGTAGACATCGGGTTTCCTTTGGCCCTTATTGCTGCAGGGCGGCCATCATGGTTTTTACGCGCTGCGAGATCAGAGTCAGGTCGCTTTGATAACGCAGGGTGTTATCGGCAAACTGCACGCGTTCGACATTCATGTCCACGGTATTGCCGTCGAGGCTGGGCTGCAGAGGCTGGCGATACAATAAGTCGGCCGGATCGGGGCTGACCGCCTTGGCGGGTATGTGCCGCGGAGACGTCAGCGTAAGCTGTGTGTCCGGCAGGCGCATCTGATCTCCCATGGCGCCCTGCAGGGCGGCCTTGAAATCGAAATCGCGCGCCTTGTAGTTGGGCGTATCGGCATTGGCGATATTCGAGGCCAGCACTTCCTGGCGCTGCTGCCGCAGATTGATGGCGGTTTGATAAAAGCTGAAATCCTGGTTAAGACGATCGATCATTGGCGGCTCGATAAGTATTTGGAATCTGCCCCGCAAGCCGCGGCTGGAGGGTCGGCTAGCATGACCCCGCGGAGCGGTATCCGGGCTTTATCACATGGCACATAGTAAGGTCGCGAGCCATGGCATAAAGTAAGAAACAAACCGCAATTTATCGCCCAATTCCAGCGATGCAGGCGGCGCATCCTCTATAAAATATCGATATGTTCAAGATTTCCGCCCTCTTCCTCGGCCTGGCCACTGTCTGTGGAGGCCTTGCACACGCCGGCCTGGCATCGGGGGGGCCGCAGGATCCCGCCGCCATCGTCGCCCAGGCCCAGGAATTCCTGCGCAAACAGGCCCTGATCTATCCCGGCACGCCGCAAATCACCATCGACGCATCGCGCCTGGAAAACCTGCCCGCCTGTTCGCAATTGCAGTTTTCCCTGCCCAGCGGCGGGCACCTGCGATCCAGATTGTCGGTAGGCGTGCACTGTCTCGCACCGGAGCCCTGGACGAGCTATGTGCAGGCTTCTATCAGCATCCAAGGCACATACTACGTACCTGCGCGCAATCTCAATCCAGGCGAAGCCCTGGGCCCTGAGAATCTCGACACTCGCCAGACCGATCTGCTGTCGCTGCCGCCCGATACGGTTATCGACCCCGCTCAGCTGCTCGGCCGTATCGCCAGGCACCGCCTGATCGCGGGCGCACCGATCAAAGGCAATGGGCTACGCGACCCTCAGTCGATATTGCGCGGCCAGACAGTGCGTCTGGAGGCGCGCGGCAATGGTTTTGTAGCCAGCAGCGAAGGCAAGGCGGTACAAGGCGGCGCACCAGGCTCCCAGATACAGGTGCGTACAGCGACCGGGCGCATTGTGACCGGCACCATCGTCGACGGCGCGACCGTCTCGGTCATGATGTAGACGCGACTCGGGAGCACGGCATGCAGGCATCACCACGACGCAATGATGGAAAACAACCGTAACCGGGCAAGAATTGCCTAAAGTTCGGCGCTGTCGCGCCGTTACCCTGTATCATGGGAGCCACAAATGAATGGTTCCGCCTCACTCCGGAGACCCGCTTGAAAATCTACCCTTCGCCTCTTAAAAACCCGCTGGCCGGCAGCATTGCGCCGACCCGTGCCGAGAGCGTGGGCGGATCCTCTGCGTCGGCACCGGGCGTTTCGTCCAGCAGCGCGGTAGACCTGAGCGCCGCCGCCCGGCAATTGTCGAATCTGCAAAACAGCGACAACGATATCAATGTCGAACGCGTGAACCAGCTTCGCGACGCCATCGCCTCGGGACAGCTGAAAATCGACCCCAGCCGCATTGCCGACGGGCTGATTGCCAGCGTCCGCGATCTGCTCAAGTAACCCTGCTTTTTTCCGCATCATGAGCGCAATACTGGAACAACTGCAAGACAGCCTGGAGCGGGAATCCACCCTGGTCGGACAATTCATTTCCGTATTGCAGACCGAGTCGGAAACGCTTATCCGAGCCAAAGAGATCAACGAACTCGAGGCAGTCACCCGGGAAAAAAGCCGTTTTGCCGGCTTGCTGACGCAAATGGACCAGGACCGCCAGGCGCAGCTTCGCAAACTCGGCTTCGAACCGAACAAGACCGGCCTGGATGCCGCAGCCCTTGCACATCCCTCTTTGCAACCGGCCTGCCAGTCGCTCCTCGATCTCGCCCGCCAGGCCAGCGACCTGAACGCGTCGAACGGCGCCATCATCGATATTTATCTGCAGCACAACCAGCAAGCCATCGATACCTTGCGCCGCCTGGTCGGCGTCGATCATCTGTACGATGCCAGCGGCCGCGCGCATTCCATGCCGGCACACAAAACAAACATCAAAGCCGGATAAACTCCCCGGCAGAGCCCGATGCCGGGATGCAGGCCTGCTGCACATCGATACCGATGGAACTTGCGGCAAATACCCCGCACAGTCAAGCGATTATTTCATGCAGGGCAAATAGCTTCACCAGGCCCTTCATCACCGCCGCGGGGCTGGATTTTCCCGCCAGACTGTCAAGCAGACTGCGAGCCGCAGCGGCGGCTGGCGTCTGCCTAAGCTGCCAGGCTGCCAGTGCCAAGCGCACGGCGAGCAAGGCCTTTTTCTGCGGCGAATCGGCCTGATCGCCGCCGGCCAGAGCACCCCAGCCGCATGCCGTATAGCGAAAGCAGGTCTTGAGTTCGGCTTGCATGATCAGCCATGAAGCCTGCAGGTCGATCCCGATCTGCTCGGACGGCAAATTGCTCAAGCCGAAATGCGTTTGAACGATTCGGCCATCGTGACGATTCACAACACGCACCGCCAACATATTCAGAGCCTGCACGCCGGCCTTTTGGCGCGCCGGCAACCCCACACGCTCCGATCCCACCCAGAATGCCAGATCGTCAATGGCGACGCCGGCCACTTGAACCAGGCTCAAGTGCTGCAATGCACTGGCCGCAAGACGATAATCCAGGGTTTTGGCCAGGGCCGTGACTATGGTCGGACCCGACTCGGTATCCAGTTTCGTGGCGCCCGGCACATGGGCAAGCCATCGCTGCGACGATAGCCGCCGCCACACGCCGGGGCCGCCCGCTTCGATCAGATGCACGCAGGGTAATAGATCAGTGGCCTGGTCCAGGCATTCGACCTGATGGAACAGCGCGTCGCCTGCGCTGGGCGCCGCCAGGGCCGACTCTCCCGCCGATGTCGACCAGCCTTCGGCCTGTGTCAACAACTGCAAGGGCGAGCCCAATGCTTCGCCACGCTCCGTCAGCAATAAGCTGGCGCGCAAATGAGTTTGGCTGTCAGAGGCCGATCGGAGCGCCACTCCGTCATGAACGGCCAATACATAGGAACCATCGCCGCAGGCAAGTTCATTGTGCATGGACGCAAGGTGCTGATCGATCGCATGCCGCAAAGAAACGGCTGGCCCGGTTCCGGCGTGCGTGCGCCATAAATCCAGTGCCGAGGCGCAGGCCAGATCGCCCTTGACGAAATCCCAGGCGGCCGTTAAATCGGTTTTCGCGAGGCTGGCAGATGCCGCGGCGCCTGCGCTCATCATCGCCATCAGCGGCGGCAGCAACAGTCGGCGCCGCGACTCCGGCACAGTACCGCCGGACTCTGCTTCAGGCGTCTTGGCCAGGGACATCAATGCCGCAAAATCCGCTTCGGTTGGCGCGTACAGAGCCTGGCCCTGCGGTTTGTGCGCCAGAGCCTGGTCGATCAGGTCGCGCGCCGACAGGAAAAAAAGATCTTCCGGTACTTTCTGGCCGTTTGATACATAATGGATGGGCAGTTGATAGCGAATCGCCGTATCGAGCGCGGCGCCCAGGCGCGAGGCTTCGTCGAGCTTGGTCACAATACAGCCCGATATCGGTTCGCCGCCATCGTTGCAATAGGAACGCGCCACTTCGTCCAGCGTATCGCCGTGGCTGGATGCATTCAGCACCAGCAGGCGCTGCACCGGACGCCCCGCGCCAGCCAGCATCGCCGCCTGCTCCGCTATATAGCGGTCGCGCTGGCTGATTCCGATATTGTCGATCAGAATCGTCTGATCCGGGCGGATTCCGCTCACAATGCGATTCAGCTCAGCCATATCCTGAACCACATGCACGGGCACGCGCATCATCTGCCCGTATATCTTCAACTGTTCGTGAGCGCCGATCCGGTAGGTATCCGTCGTCAACAGCACCACTTTTTCCGCACCCTGGCGCTTGACGCAGCGTGCCGCCAGTTTGGCAATGGTCGTCGTCTTGCCAACCCCAGTTGGCCCCACCAGCGCAAGAACCCGCCCCGATGTCCACAGATCGTCTTCCCTGGCAAGCACCGGCAAATGATCGATCAGTTCCTGGCGCGCCCACTGCAACGCGGCCTTGGGCGGCAGGTGTTCAGGAAGACGCTTGAGCATGGCGCGCAACAAAGCGGTGCTGAAACCAAAACCCAGCATGGCCTGGAACAAGGAAACCGCCTGAGGCGCCCGGCGCAACTGGCTACCCCAGAGCAACTCGTCGATGCGGGTTTCGAGCGAGCCGCGCAAATCGCCTATGGCTCCCATAACGTCGGCCTGCGGCGCAACAGTTGTCGATTGACGCGGCCGCTGCCGCTCACGCTCCTGGACAGCGCGCGGCGGCGGATCGGCCGCCGCCGTTGCCGTATTGAACTCGGGCGGAACAAAGGTCGGATCGGTAGCCAGGATTTCGACGCCGCCGTTGACACGGCGATTCGACACGATCAGGGCATCGGCTCCCAGAGCCATGCGCACCTGCCGCATGGCCTCCCGGTTCGTGCTGCCAAAAAAACGGCTTATATTCATGCCATCGCCCCGCCTATCGTGGCAGTCACGCGCAACATGCGTTCATCGGGAATTTCGGTATTCGAAAGCACCGCGATTTGCGGTATATGGTGTCGCAGAAAACGCGCAAGTGAAACGCGCAACGCGGGCGGCACCACAAGCACCGACGCATCGCCATTGGTTTCCTGCTCGCGAACCGCCCGCAGCGTGTCGTTCAGCAACGTCTCGGCCAATCCCGGCTCGAGCGCCCCGCTGGTCGACAAGGCCTGCACCAACACTCGCTCGAGCCTGGCTTCAAGCCCGATCACCCGCAGTTCGCCTTCGCCGGGAAACCATTGCTGCGTGATGGCCCGGCCCAGCGCTACCCGCGTCAAGGCCAGCAATTCGTTGGGATCCGGCCCGGTTCCGTTGGGATTGAGCGCGGCCAGCCGAGGCGCATGCTCGGCCACCGTCTCGACGATGGATCGCACATCCCGGATCGATACCTCTTCATCCAGCAGGCCGCGCAGCAATTTCTGCAGCAAGGTAAGAGAAACAGTTTTTGGAACCAGATCTTCGATGAGTTTGGGGGCTTCCTTGCCGACATGATCCAATAGCTGCTGGACTTCCTGTCGGCCCAGCAAATGGGCGCCGTGCCGATGCATCAAGTGGTTCAGGTGCGTGGCGATCACCGTGCCCGCATCCACCACGGTATAGCCGGCAACCTGGGCCTGCTCGCGCATGGCCACATCGATCCAGACCGCGGGCAGGCCAAAGGCCGGATCGGTGGTGGAATTTCCCTGAAGCTTGATATCCACGCCGCCCGGATCGATGGCCAGCCATTGCCCGGGCGTGGCTGCGCCACGCCCGATCTCCACGCCCGAGAGCAGGATACGATAATCGTTGGGCTTGAGTTCCAGATTGTCGCGAATGTGCACCACTGGAGGCAAGAACCCCACATCCTGGGCGAACTTCTTGCGCAGGCTGCGGATTCTGTGCAGCAGTTCGCCGTTCTGGGCATGATCAACCAATGAAATCAGGCGATAGCCTACTTCCAGCCCCAGCGGATCGACCAAAGCCACGTCATCCCAACTGGCTTCAGCCGCGGCCGCATCGACAGCGGCCTGCGCTTTTTGCGGCTCTGCGGCCAACTCGGCCCGTTCGCCCTGCTGGCGCTTGTACATTACCCAGCCGGAGCTGCCCAATATGGCTGCCAACAACAGAAATGCCACATGAGGCATATTCGGAATCAGCCCCATGGCCGCCAGGATACCGGCGGTAATGAACAGGACGGCCGGATTGGCAAACAGCTGGCTGACCATTTGCTGTCCCACATCCTGATCGGTCGCAACCCGCGATACCACCACCCCGGCCGCCGTCGAGATCACCAAAGCCGGTATCTGGGCCACCAGGCCATCGCCGATAGTCAGCAAGGTATAGACGCGGCCCGCATCGGAAAAACTCAGGCCGTGCTGCGCCACGCCCACAATCAGCCCGCCAAGGATATTGATGACCATGATCAGCAGACCCGCCACGGCATCGCCGCGCACGAATTTGCTCGCGCCGTCCATCGAGCCGTAGAATTCCGCCTCCTGAGCCACTTCGCTGCGCCGCCTGCGAGCCTCGTCCTCACCCACCAGGCCGGCATTCAGATCGGCATCGATGGCCATCTGCTTGCCGGGCATGGCATCCAGGGTAAAGCGCGCGCCGACTTCGGCTATACGGCCGGCCCCCTTGGTGATCACGACAAAATTGATAATCACCAGGATGACGAAAACCACAATACCGACGGCAAAATTGCCGCCCACCAGGAAATGCCCAAAGGCTTCAATAACCTGGCCGGCCGCATCGGGGCCTTTATGGCCGTGCAGCAGGACGACCCGGGTCGATGCCACATTCAGCGCCAGGCGCAGCAGGGTCGCGAACAACAGCACAGCCGGAAAGGCCGCAAAATCGAGCGGCTTTTTGGTGAACATGGCGACCAGCAGAATCATGACCGCCAGGGAGATATTGAAGGTGAACAGCAGGTCGAGGATAAAAGGCGGCAAAGGCAGGATCATCATGGCCAGAACCATGAGGATCAGTACCGGCCCGGCCATGAGGCGCGCGTGCTGCGGACCGTTGGCCTTCAAGAGTGCGATAAAGCTGTTCATGAAGCGATTGCTGCCATTGTGTCAAGATCCGGAGAATCAAGTTCCCGCGGGATCGGTAAATTGGAGGGCCTGATGGGCTCCACGCCCTGGCCCGCGTTCCAGCGGCGCAACTGATAAACCCAGGCCAGCACCTCGGCCACTGCCGTATACAATTCGGCCGGTATCTCGCGGCCTACATCGACGTTGCGATACAGGGCCCGGGCCAGTGGCGGAGCCCCCAGCATGGGCACGCTGTGCTCTTCGGCGAGCTTGCGAATGCGGGCGGCCAGCAGGTCCGAGCCTTTGGCCACTACACGCGGCGCTCCACCCTGACCATCCTGATACTTCAGCGCAACGGCAAAATGAGTGGGATTGGTCACGACCACATCGGCGCGCGGCACTTCGGCCATCATGCGGCGCCGCGCCATGGCTCTTTGCTGCTGGCGTATGCGGCCTTTGACATGCGGATCGCCGTCGCTTTCCTTGTGTTCCTGCCTGACGTCCTCACGCGACATCTTCAATTTTTTGTAGTGACTCCATAACTGCCAGGGCACATCGATGAGCACGATAAGAAGCAGCGAACCGACGATCAAAGCGCAGCACAAGGCCACCAGAGACATGCCTTCGGTCAGAGCGGCGCTGGGAGTGGACCGCATCAGTCCGATCATCCGGTCGCGATAATGCCAGATCACCATGGCCCCTACGGTTCCGATCGCAGTGGCCTTGGCAAGCGTCTTGATCAACTCCACCAGGGTTTGCGACGACAGCATGCGCTGCAGGCCTTTCGCGGGATTAAGGCGTTCGAACTTCGGCTCCAGCGGTTTGGCCGAGAACAATAGTCCGCCCAAAGCCAGCGACGACAGGATTGCAACTGCCGCCAAAACGCCAAACAACGGCAGCAAAGCCATAACGGCCTGTATGGCCGACCGCGAGGCGACCGCCAGCATCACCCCCGTATCCCGGCCCAGGCGGGCATCGAACCACAAGCCGGAATGCACGATTTCGCTCAGATTGCGGTAAAGATCGGGGCCGCCTATCCACAAACCGCCAACGCCTGCCGCCAACAGCGCGAAGGTATTGAGCTCGCGGGAACGCACGACCTGGCCTTCCTCGCGCGCCTTGTCCAGGCGCCGCGGGGAAGCCGGTTCGGTTTTTTCGAGGTCGCTTTCCTCAGCCATTCGGGGATGCGCCGCCCGCTTGTATCCCCAGGATCAAGCTAAGCCACGGCTGCCATTCAGTAAAAATTCAAGACGGGATCGTTGGCACGATTCTAAAGGAACCCCCCGCGCACGATTGGTCGAGCAAACCCGATAAACCCGCTTAATTCAAAATTCGGGCCGGCGCGATGCGACGGATGGCCACCAGGGCTACCCCCAGGAGCGCGGGCCAGGAACTTGCTGATGGCAACTACACTGCAGTGCCGCGAAAGGCGGTCTCGAACTGGCTATAGTCGAGACCGATGCGCACTGCGCCCCAGCGTCCGTGGTCAAGATCAAGGGGCAGGGACAAGTCGGTGATGATTTCGCCGGTGTCGCGCATATAGGTTTGACACAGCACTCCCAGCGAATTCGCCACTGCCGCCAGACTTACCGAGTCGTCGAAAATACGTTTGTGCCGCACATGCGCGGTGTCGTGCCCCACATCGCCGGTGGGCGCTTGGGAATAACGCGTATTGTGAGCGGGACAATAGCCGTTCTGATCGATCAGCAGCGCATATGAACAGGCAGGCACCTGGTTCAGCACATAGTCGAGTATCTGAGTCAGGGGCTGGTCTATCGCCGTATCGTACAGAGTCTGGAACCTCGGCGGATTGCTGTTGAGGATACGCCGGTACTGCCGGTCGAACACATCCACGCCTTGCTGCCGGGTTTGCTGCAGCAGCTGGCCGCAGGCTTCGCGAAACGATTCCAGCATATTGGCCACCCAGTCGAAAGCGGTATTTCCGGTGCGCAGGGACGCCAGCATTTCCTGCATGCTCTCGGTTTCATTGCGCACCCCGGTGACCTGGTCATTCATGGTCACCATGCGATTTTGCACATGCGAGCTCAGGGTGGCGATACGGGCGATTTTTCTGCCCATATCGTGATTCGTGCCGTTCACTTGCGATACCGCCTGCACCACTTCGCCCATCTCGCCTTCCATACGGTCGAAATCCTTGACGAACTGATCGAAGTTGGAGGTGAACTGCGACACCATGTGATCGGAGCTGGTCATATCGAGATGGATCTGCGTGGTTTTTTCACGCGTATCCGATACCAGATCCAGGATTTCCCCGGTATGTGTAACAATTTCGCCCGTGGCCGCGTTGACGCGCTCGGCCAGCTTGCCCACCTCGCTGGCCACCACCGCAAACCCCTTTCCGGCTTCTCCGGCCCGTGCCGCCTCGACGCCGGCATTCAGCGCCAGCAAATGGGTCTGCAAGGCAATATCCTTGATCAGGCGACTGGTACTTTCGACCGACTGGGCACGCTGGCTCAATTGTGCCACCACACCCGAAAACACTTCCATTTGCGCCGACACTCGCGAGATGCGCTGATGCAGGTCATTCAGTTGGGAAAGGGTCTGATGCGCCACCAGCAATTGCGAATTGAAGGTGGTGGCAATCTCGTTGACGCGCACTGATGTCTGCTCGGACAAGGATTCAATCTGCCCACCGCTGATAGCCAGCGCATCTGCTTCGGAAGCCTGCTCGCGCACCATATCGCGGCATGCCTGGGCCTGCGATTGCAGGCGCGCCGCATTGAGCGCAATATCGATGCTGGCCTGGCGCATGGTGATCACCCGATCGCGCAAGGAGCTCAAGAATCGCGACAACGGCCACGCAACAGGATTAAGTGTCCAGGCCCGGTCGGCCAGGGTTGCCTGGCCGTTGCTCAGGCGCCGCAACAATCGGCCCATACCCAACATGCGATTGGATTTTTTCTTCATGTTTTGTCTCCTTGTCCCTGTGCACGGTCTCTCACAAAAAAAACGTTCTACCTCGGCGCATAGGCCCAAACCTGTTGTTCCACGGATACCCCGAAGCCAACAGGGCCCAAGCCGCCGTCAGAAGCCCAGGCTCGCCAGCAAATCGTCCACCTGATCCTGGCTGGTTACCACATCAGCCTTGCCCTGCGGGCTGATCTGCGGCCCATTCAACAGGGTTGCAGCTTCGTCGCGGCGTTCCTGGGGAACATTGTCGATAAGCACTTGCACCAGTTCGGTTTCAATAGCGCCCACCACCCCAAGCATGCGCATGATGACCTGGCCCGTCAGGTCCTGGAAGTCCTGGGCCATGATGATTTCCATCAGGCTATTCTGCGAAGCCTGCGTTTTATCGGGAATGCCGCGCAGCAATGAGCGCGTGTCGTCGACCAGTTCGCGCGCCTGGTCGAGCTCGACCGGATGATCGAACCATGATTGCCAGCGCACATCGAGCGCCTGTGCTTCGCGCTGCATCTGTTCTTGCAAAGGCTGCATCTTCTCGGCGGCGTTCAACACCCGGTTGGCGGCCTGTTCGGTCATATGAGCGACATAATGCAGGCGATCGCGGGCATCGGGTATGGCCTGCGCGGCATCCTTGATGGCCTGATCCAGACCCAGTTCACGCATGCTTTCACGCAGCATGCGTGTGAGCTGCGCGATACGATGAATCAAGTCGATAGGTTCGGCCGCGCCGTTCACGGGATTTTCAGACATATTCATGCTCCCTTTTTCAGGCTCCGATTTTTTCGAATATCTTGTTCAGCTTCTCTTCCAGGGTTGCCGCCGTGAAGGGTTTCACCACGTAGCCGTTCGCTCCCGCCTGCGCTGCCGCGATAATGTTTTCCTTTTTGGCTTCCGCCGTTACCATGAGTACCGGCATTTTGGACAGGACCGCATCGGCACGGATATGCTTGAGCATGGTCAATCCATCCATATTGGGCATATTCCAGTCGGAAACCACAAAGTCGAACGTGCCGTTGCGCAGCTTCTCGAGGCCCATCGCCCCATCTTCCGCCTCATCGACATTTTCAAACCCCAAATCCTTGAGCAGGTTCTTGATAATGCGACGCATGGTCGGGAAGTCGTCAACCACTAATATTTTCATGGTTTTCTGTACCACTTGTTACTCTCCAAAAATAATAAATAGCCGCGAGCCGTCAAACACGCTCAGACTCGATGGCCATATGCACCACAACTAGTTAGAATACGTTCGCTCATGTCCTGCAAAGGGACAGCTTCGATCGCAGCGCCAATATGCAGGGCTTCTCGCGGCATGCCAAATACCACACAACTCGCTTCATCCTGCGCAAAGGTCAGCGCTCCCGCCTGCCGCATAGCCAGCAAGCCTTGCGCGCCGTCTTTGCCCATGCCCGTCAAAAGAACTCCCACCGCGTTCTTGCCCGCCACCGCAGCCGCCGAATTGAACAGCACATCGACCGACGGCCTGTGCCGATTGACCGGCTCGCCATGATCGAGGTCGATCGTGTAATTGGCCCCGGAACGGGCAAGCTTCATATGCGCCACACCGCCAGGAGCCAAATAGACATGCCCCGGCAGGACACGCTGGCCCTGTTCCGCCTCGTGCACGGTTACTGCGCAAAGGCTGTCCAGACGCTGCACGAACGAGCGGGTAAAACCGGCCGGCATATGCTGCGTGATCAGTATGGCCGGGCTATTGGCGGGCAGAGGCTCCAGAACCTGGCGTATCGCCTCGGTGCCTCCAGTCGAGGCACCGACCAGGACCAGCTTTTCAGTCGTTGAGAACAGTTGTGACAGGCGCCTTGGCGCTGCCGCGGATTGCGATCGCTGGCGCGGGCGGGAAAGCGCCGCGGCGCGAATTTTCTCGGCGATGATATCGGTGTATTCGACCAGACCATCGCGCAAACCCAGCTTGGGCTTGGTTACGAAATCAACGGCACCGAGCTCCAGGGCGCGCAGGGTCACCTCCGAATTGCGCTCGGTCAGGGACGACAGCATGACCACCGGCATGGGCCGCAGCCGCATCAGGCGCTCCAGGAAATCCAGGCCGTCCATGCGCGGCATTTCCACATCCAGGGTAAGTACGTCGGGATTATGCTGCTTGATCAACTCACGCGCGATCAGCGGGTCGGGAGCTACCGCCACGACTTCCATGTCGGGGTGGCCATTAATGATTTCCGTCATCAGGCCACGCACCAACGCCGAATCATCCACACATAAAACACGGATTTTTTTCATCGCCTCATGGCCCTTCATTCATATATATAAAAATGCCTCACGCACGCCTGCCGCCCTGGGCCTCGACATACACCGTTTGCCCCTGCAAGCGAAATGCCTTGCTCAAATAGGTAAAGTTTTCCGAATGCCCAACAAACAGCAGGCCCTCGGGCTTGAGCATTTTCGAGAATTGCCCAAGGACCTGGGTCTGGGTTTCCTTATCGAAATAAATCATCACATTGCGACAGAAAATGGCATCGAACTTCTTGTCCGATGGCCAAATGGGCGAGACCAGATTGAACGGCTCGAACTGCACCAGATTATGTATTACCGGCTTGACGCGAACCATGCCGTCTTGCGTACCTTTGCCGCGATAAAAGTATTTTTTCAACATGCCTTCCGGCACAGGCTGAACACGATCGAGAGAGTAGACTCCGAATCTGGCACGTTCGATGGCATGCGTATCGATGTCGGTTGCCCATACCGATATCTGCGAATCGGCCCCGGGCAGAGCTTCGCGCAAGGTCATTGCTATCGAATAAGGCTCCTCGCCCGTAGATGCCGCACAGCACCAGACAGACACGGGACGCTTGCGGTCGCGAACCCATTTATTCAAGATTTCGAAATGATGGGCTTCCCGGAAAAACGCGGTGTGATTGATCGTGAACGCGTTCACAAAATGCTCCCATTCCGGCAAGCCAGTGTCCTGTTCAAGATAGTTCAGGTACCCCTCAATCGTTTTCTTGCCCAGGCGCTTGGCCCGCAGCCCCAGCGTGCGCGCAGCCATTTCGCGCTTGTGGCCGCCCAGGACTATACCGGCTCGGTCGCGCAACAGGCGTACTGCCCGGTCGAAGTCGTGCTGGCTCGCCTGAGCCAGAGACTCCATCAGGAAAAGAGGTTGGCGGGCGGTCGATGTCACGAATCAGGCCTGGCCAGCGAGGGAGGGCAAGGAATGCACGAGAGCTGGAGACCGGCCCTCGTGCGACAAGGCCCCCGAGAACCCCGCCTCGATCACCTCCCCTCCACTGAACTTGAGCACCGACCCCGCCTCGCCGATCAAGGCCCCCGCGCGCTGATTCTGGGTCACCTGCGTCAAGGCACGGTTATTGCCATGCATCGAGAACACGCCCAATACCGCACCTGTAAACACCATAAACAAAAAGAAAGCCAGCACCAGTATCAGACTCGTGCGGATTTTCAGATTGGAAAGCAAGGATAGTGCGCGCATACGTTTTGCAGTCTTATAAGATGGATTCCGCGATTTCCGTGAAGCCGCGATCGGGCCTCAGGCCGCAGCACGCTCTACCAGGGCCATTTCCTCGCTCGTCATCAGCCTTTCAATGTCGACCAGTATCAGCATCCGCTCGCCCAAGGTGCCAATGCCGGTCAGGTACTCGGTCGAGAATGCCGTACCGAATTGCGGAGCCGCGCTGATTTGCGACTGCTGCAGCATAAGCACGTCGGAAACCCCGTCGACCACCACGCCCACCACCCGCGAACCCAGATTCAGTATGACTACCACCGTTTGATGGTTGTACTCGACGTTTTCAAGATTGAACTTGATGCGCATATCGACAATGGGCACGATAATCCCGCGCAAATTGGTTACCCCTTTGACGAATGCGGGGACATTGGCAATACGAGTCACGCTTTGGCTGTCGTAGCCGCGAATTTCCTGAACCTTCAGGATGTCGATGCCATACTCCTGCGCCGCGAGCGTGAAGACCAAAAACTCCTTGCCGGTATTGTCGAGCTGGCCCGAATTGAACTCAAATTTATTAATCATCATGTTCTCCGATAATTCCTCGATCCCTTACACTGCCCGCTCACGTGTCATGCGCATTAGCGCAAACACATCGACAATGAGGGCGACACTGCCGTCGCCCAAAATGGTAGCCGCCGATACGCCCGGTATTTTCCGATAATTGGATTCAAGATTTTTGACCACAACCTGGTGCTGGCCAATCAGGTGATCCACCAAAAGCGCAAAGCGCACTTCCTCGGCCTGCAAGATAACGGCGATCGAGCGCGAAATTTCGGTTTGGGCATTCTTTACCGAAAACACATCGTGCAAGGCCACCAAAGGCAAATATTCGCCGCGCACATGCAGCACATGCTCGTCTTCCGAAATATTATGTATTTGATCCATCGTGGGCTGCATGGATTCGGTCACATGGCTGAGCGGCAAGATAAAGGTTTCGTCACCCACCCGCACCGACATGCCATCGAGAATCGCCAGGGTCAGCGGCAACACAATGCGGGTCGTCGTACCTTGATTGGCACGCGACGACAACTGGATATGCCCGCCCATCCCCTGGATATTGCGCCGCACCACATCCATGCCTACGCCACGTCCCGAAATATCGGTCACCTGCTCGGCGGTGGAGAATCCGGGCGCGAAAATAAGCTGCCAGACTTCGTCGTCGGGCGCGTTCTCGTTGATGGATATGCCTTGCTGCGCGGCTTTCCTGAGTATCCGCCCCCGATCCAGACCGCCGCCGTCGTCGGAAACCTCGATCACGATTTGCCCGCCATTGTGTTGCGCGGACAAGCGGAGCCGGCCTTCCGGGCTCTTGCCGTTTGCGATGCGCTTCTCGGGCGACTCGATGCCGTGATCCAGGCTATTGCGCACCAGATGAGTGAGCGGATCGATAATGCGTTCGATCAGGCTTTTGTCCAGCTCGGTAGCCTGGCCGTAAGTTTGCAGGTTGATCTGCTTGCCCAGCTTCGACGCGCTCTCGCGCACCAACCTGGGAAAGCGGCTGAATACATAGTCCATAGGCATCATGCGTATGGACATGACCGCCTCCTGGAGATCGCGGGCATTGCGTTCCAGCTGTTCAATGCCGTTCAGCAAGCGATCGTGCACGACCGGATCAAGCGTGGATGCCGTTTGCACCAGCATGGCCTGGGTGATGACCAGTTCGCCCACCAGATTGATGATCTGATCCACCTTTTCGACTCCGACTCGAATCGTGCCGGACTCTTTGCCGCTTTTCTCTTTGCCGCCTTTATTCTGCAGCGCCTCCGACCCGGATGCCGCATGAGCCGGCTCCGCCGCCGCTTCGAGCGTAGCCTGGGCAGCCGGTGCCGAAACGGCCGCAAGCCCGAGTCCAGCGCCCGGCCCTGAGTCCGTGGAGGCCGCCTGGACGGCAATACCGGCCGCGTCCGAGGCGCTGGCGCCGGACACCCGCACCTGATCGGCATTCACAATAAAACAGCACACCGCTTCGATATCGCTGGCCGAACAGCTGGTCTGCAGCGTCAAAGACAAGACGCCATTGCCTCGGTCCTGCTGCAGCACCTCGCCCAGGATGGCCATTTCGGCGACCAGCGCATCGGCGTCCTTGGCACTGAGCTCCCGCAAATCGACACGGACATGCAGAATATCGGTCGGCGCAGCCTGCGCGGACGCGGCCGCCGCGACCGGCGCCGAAACCCGGGCGACAGGCTCGGCAACCGCGGAAGATTGCTCCAGAGCCAATTCCCGCAATTGCGCACATATGCGTTCATAAGCCTGGATATCGGGATCTTGCTCATTGCGATATGCGGCGATCTGATCGGTCAGCACGTCTTTGGTATCCAGAAAGAGGTCTATCATGTCTTTGCGCAGGGAAAGCTCATCCCGGCGCAAAAAATCCAGCAAATTCTCAAGTAAATGCGTGGTCTCGGCCAGATAGCCAAAACAGCCAAAAGTGCCTGCTCCGCCTTTTATGGAATGCGCTGCCCGAAAAATTCCATTGAGCTGATCCATGTCCGGATTGGCTACGTCCAATCCCAGCAGCAATTGCTCCATTTCGCTCAGCAGCTCGTCAGCTTCGTCGAAAAATGTTTCGAAAAACTGACTCAGATCAACACCGGCACCACTCATGATCGCTCCCTTTAACAGCGTGCCGTCAAGCAACGGCCGCCCCACGTACTGCATATGCCCCAGCGCCGCCGCACTCGTCAGTGTGTTGCCTGCCGGCCTCCGGACATCGATGTCCCGGCTTTACGTTCCGATTCGCGCGCAGCCCGAACGGGCGCCGCCTTGCCGTCCGAGGAGGCTGCACCTGCGGCGCTTGCGGGCAATGGCGGGTCGGGCAGCAAAGTGGACTCCAGCGCCTCCCGCAACTTCGCCGCGGAGGCACCCGCTGCATTCTGTTCATCGATGCGGCGCTCGGCGCGGCGATTCAATACAACAATACTGATACGGCGGTTAACGGCAGCATTGGGATTATCTTTAATCAAGCTGACCGACGAAGCCAGGCCCAGGATGCGCTTGATTTTCAGTGCTTCCATGCCGCCGGCAACCAGTTCCTGGCGCGCCGCGTTGGCCCGGTCGGCCGAAAGCTCCCAGTTGCTGTATTCGCGATCGCCGGCCGCGTACTGTTGAGCATCGGTATGGCCGGCAATACTGATGGAATTGGGCAGTTCATTGAAGACAGGCCCCAGTTCGCGCAGGATCGCACTCATATATGACTGGACCTGAGCGCTCCCTGTCGTAAACATCGGCCGATTCTGTTTGTCGATGATCTGAATGCGCAACCCATCCGGTGTCATGTCCAGCAATAACTGCGGCTGAAATTCCTTCAGAACAGGATCCGATCTGATCAGAGCGTCGAGCTTGCCTTTCAGATCCTCCAGACGACGCGTGTCCCGGCGGTCTCCTTCCGCATCGTCGCCGCCGCCCAGACCGGGCGGCAATGATTCATCGCGAATATCCCTTGGGGGCAAGGGGTTCTTGTTGGGTATGACACTGGGCGAGCCGCCTGGAATCACGTTCGAACCCCTATCCACCTTGGGCCCGCCCGTCACGGCTGTCATGAGCGGCATGCGGAAATATTCGGCGATGGTTTTGAGATCCTTGGAAGGCACGAGCGAAATCAGCCACATGACCAGAAAAAACGACATCATTGCCGTGACAAAATCGGCATAGGCAATTTTCCAGCTGCCGCCGTGGTTGGCCGCAACCACGGCACGCTTGCGCCGAATAACCACGCGATCGGAGTTCGACTGTTTCATGACCCGAACCCGTCAGGCATTCTTATTGGACTGCGATCGGGTCTGCCGCACGTGGTTTTCAAGCTCTATGAACGACGGGCGAACGCCCGAATATAAAACCTTGCGCCCAAATTCGACCGCCAATTGCGGCGGGTAGCCATTCATGCTCGCCAGCAAAGTAACCTTGATGCACTCCAGGATCTTGACCGAGCCGACGGTGCGCCTCTCGATCGTCGACGCCAGCGGAGCGACAAAGCCATAAGCCAGCAAAACCCCCAGGAATGTACCGACCATGGCCTTGGAGATCAGATCCGCCAGTATCGCGGGCGGCTGGTCGACCGAGGCCAGCGCCTTGATGACCCCCAGCACGGCCGCCACAATTCCAAATGCCGGCAAAGCATCGGCAACGGCACGCAAGGCGTGGGCGGGAATATCGCGCTCATGGTGGTAGGCTTCGATTTCCTGGTCCATGAGCGTTTCGATTTCGAACGCGCTCATATTGCCGCTGATCATGAGCCGTAAATAATCGGTAATGAACTCAATCAGCTTGGCGTCGCGCAGAATGCTCGGGTATTCGGCAAAAATAGCGCTGCTTTTCGGATCTTCGATGTCGCCTTCGATCGACATCAGGCCATCGCGCCGGGCCTTGTTCAGAATGACGTACAGCAAGGCCATCAACTCCATGTACACCGATTTGCTGTAGGGCGTTGCCCTGAGTACGCCCGGAATGGCCTGCCACAGCAGAGCGACGGATTTGCCACTGTTCGACGAAATGTACGCGCCCAGCGCCGCACCGGCGATCAGGATGAACTCGAAGGGCTGATACAAAGCGCCTAAATGCCCGCCCAGCGCCGTATAGCTGCCAAACACCGACACCAGGACGAGAAGAAACCCGAAAATAATGAACACAAGAACACCCTTGCTAAAACAGTGTGGCTATGATCACTCTTTTTGAGTAGTCCAAAAGCGGCTGTCAGAGGGGTTTTTTCATCCTAAATCAGGACTCTGAAAAATCCCCCTGCCCCTGGCGCTCAGGAATCGCAGGCAGTGGATTGCCTTGGGCGGGTTTTTCCGGCCCGCGGCGGCGGACGGCAAATGGCGCAGACAAAATCATTTTGAGGGTCGTGGGCGTGCGCCACAAATTCGCCTGTACAGCGCACACAGCGGGACTGTTGCAACATGCCGCTTTCGAAAAACCTGACCAGCATCCACGCCCGGGTAAAGCTGAGCACGGGCTCTTCGACCGAGCCACGGCTTGTGAAAGCCTGTTCAAGATAAAGACGGTAGGCTTCGATGAGAGCACGCGCCTTTTTGGCGGGGGTGAACGTATCCAGGAACTTGTATGCCCCATAGAACGTGCTGGAGTGGATATTGGGCAGCCATGTCATGAACCAGTCGACGGAAAACGGCAGCATTCCCTTGGGTGGCGAACAGCCCTTTATTTCACGATACAGCCTGGCCAGGCGATCATAGCTTAAAGACGTTTCCGATTGCAGCACCTGCAACCTTGCGCCCAACCGAATCATATCGGTCGCCAAAAGTATTTCTTCGGCCTCTTTGGCGACGCTTTTTGTTGACATTATGGATGTCCTACAACAAGTTGAGCGCTAAATGGCTTGTTCTACGGGACGCTGCGAAAGCAGGATGGTTGAATGCGCCTGCTGCAACACCCCACCCAACACATCCTGGGTCAAGGCGGACAACAAACCATGGTCGTCCAGGCGGAAACGGCAAATCAGGGAACTGGAGCCCGCCAGCTTTACCAATTGAGACGGAGACAGGCGCATCAGGGTCTCGGCAACGTCTTCGTTAAAGCCGAGACGAAACATGCCAGCCGCATAATTGTCACGCAACAAACGCTGAGCCAGCATCAGGTATGACAAATTGACTTCCCGAATATCGCTTAACGATGAATTATCAGTTCCAGACACAAGCGTCCTCCATTCTGTAGGGTAAGGCACGAAATTTCAAACAAAAAGTTACCAAATCAAGCCAATAAAGCCTGTGTTCCTAGGCGGAAGTATAACAAAGTCTTAGATTTGTATCTATTTATCTTAATATTGCCAATAATTTTAATTATCGGTATTTCAAGTTTCAATTTAATGAAAAATATGGAATTTTAAACCAGCATTTCATACCATTTATTGACGAAAGATACTATATAAGTGAAAAGTTTGGTGGCTTTTTACATTTAATACCCAACGTATGTTGAAACAGTGCAACATACGTAACAAAAAAACCACAAACATGCATCTGCATATAATGTCAAATTTCCAGCCGCAATTTCACCCTGTTTTCAGTGTGGGAAACAGCATTCCAAAGAAGGGATGATCGACAATTGCCAGCTACCGCAGGCGTAAGCCGGCGACATTACACGCTATTTTGTGTAGACGAAAATGTACCCGCACAGGGCCGGCAAGACAGAGGGGTTTAAGCGCGAACAATCGAGGCAAGGCCACGCCTGACAATGTCATCGATTCCTTCCCGGCCTGGCCAGCGCGACTCCCGGCCGATGTTTTTCAGCCCTGTTCAAGGACATGGCAACGCAGCAAGCCTTCCCCAAAGCGCTCAGGATGGCAGGCTCAGGTAATGCTCGGTCAGTTGCAAAAACATACTCAAGTGGGGATCGAGGCCTGTCTCTTGTTGTACGATCTCGGCCACCTGCGGAGCGACCTTGGCCGCCAGCCGCGCATCCAGGAACAGCAAGCGGAAACGACGGGCAAGCACGTCCTCGACGCTGCGCGCGTACTCGTAGCGCACCGCAAAACGCACCATGGCTTCGGTCAGGCCCGGGGCAACTTCCATATCGTGGCCCTCGAGACTTTGTACATAGCCGCTCTCCGAACCGTAGGCGTCGAGACCTGGTGCCTGGGTAAGCGTTGCACGAGGCGCATCCGTGTCCGCCCCCACCAGCCTGAAATCGCCCGTTCGGCTCGGCGGCAAGCTATTGAACACAGAGGCATCGACACATTTGGCGAGCACGTCTTCGGCCATGGCCCTGTAGGTCGTCCATTTCCCCCCGGTAACGGTGATCAGGCCGCTGGGGCTGGCCAGCACCGTATGCTCGCGGCTGATTTTCTTGGTGTTGTCCCCTTCGTCGTCGGGCGGACGGACCAAGGGGCGCAAACCCACCCAGATACTTTTAACATCGGCGCGCGTAGGAGCCCGCTGCAAGTAATGGGCCGACTCCCTCAAAATAAATTCGACTTCTCCGGCATAGGCATCAGGCTCGCGCGCCAGGTCGTGGCGCGGCGTATCGGTCGTGCCCAAAATGAGCTTGCCCAGCCAAGGTACCGCAAACAGCACGCGGCCGTCGCGGGTCTTGGGCACCAGCAACGCATGGTCGCCAGGCAGGAAATCGCGATCCACCACCAGATGCACTCCCTGGCTAGGCGCCACCATGGGTTTGGTGGGTCGATGCAGGGCAGCGCCGTCTTTTTGGCGAAATTCATCGACCCATACACCGGCCGCATTGATGACGCATTTGGCGCGAACCGTATATTCGGTACCGAATTCCGAATCCTGGCAACGCAGGCCCGCTACGCGGCCCTGCTCGTGGATCAGATCCGTCACCGCACAATAATTGAGCACCAAGGCTCCTTGCGACGCAGCGGTTCGGGCCAGGGCCAAGGCCAGGCGCGCATCGTCGAACTGTCCATCCCAGTACTTGACTCCGCCGCACAGCCCTTGCGTCCTGACTCCGGGCAGGCACTGTTCGGTTTTCCTGGCATTCAGGAACTCGGTGGAGCCCAGGCCGGCCTTGCCGGCCAGCGCGTCGTATATCTTTAGTCCGATGCCGTAAAACGGGATTTCCCAGCAACGGTAACTGGGCATCACAAAGGGCAGCGGCCGCGCCAGATGCGGCGCGTTGTGCAGAAGAGTGGAACGCTCGTGCAAGGCCTCGCGCACCAGGGCAACATTGCCTTGCGCCAGGTATCGCACCCCGCCATGCACCAGTTTGGTAGCCCTGGACGATGTCCCCTTGGCAAAATCGTGCGACTCCAGCAACACTACCGACAGGCCACGCAAGACCGCGTCAAGCGCCACGCCCAAGCCGGTCGCTCCGCCACCGATAATCGCCATGTCGTAGATCCTGGGCTGTGCCAGCGCAGCCAGCAATCGAGGCCGATCGGTAGATAAAGGAGTAGGAGGAATCGACATATGCAAGTCGCCATTAAACCAGACAGGTTTTAGTGTAATTCCATTTCCGCACAGGCTGCGTGCTTTGTCTGTTTGGCCGCTTGGTGTCGTTCTTTCGATTTCAAGGCCGCAATCGGCCGGAAAATGGGATAAGACAGCGAGCGAGTATGCTAAAAACGCTTTGAGTCCTCTTTCCCACAGAAAATGCCATGACCTATCTACTTGCTTTCGATCAGGGAACCTCCAGTTCGCGCAGCATCGTTTTCGATGCAAACGGAAAAATCGTCGCGCTGGCACAAAAGGAAATCACACAAATTTACCCTGAACCCGGCTGGGTCGAACACAACCCCCTGGAAATCTGGCAAACCCAATTAAGCACTGCCCAGGAAGCCTTGACCAAGGCTGGGCTTAAGGGCAACGATATCCGGGCGATCGGAATTACGAATCAGCGGGAAACCACCGTGGTGTGGAACCGCAAGACTGGGCAACCTCTCTACAATGCCATCGTCTGGCAGGACCGCCGCGCCGAGCCAGCCTGCGCCGAACTGCGCGAAAAAGGCCTGGAGCCGGTCATACTCGAGAAAACCGGCTTGCGCATCGACGCGTATTTCTCGGGGACCAAGCTCAAGTGGATCCTCGATCACGTCCCTTCAGCGCGCGCCTTGGCACGCAAGGGCGAGCTGGCTTTCGGCACTATCGACAGCTGGCTTATCTGGCAACTGACCCGCGGCGCCGTGCACGCCAGCGACGTCAGCAATGCCTCTCGCACCATGTTATTCAATGTGCATCGCAACGAGTGGGATGACGAACTGCTGCGCGCGCTGACTATCGAACCGGAGTTGATGCCCAAGGTCCTGCCGTCAAGCGCCGAATATGGCGTAGCGCATGCCGATCTCCTTGGCCACGCCATCCCCATCTGCGGCGTCGCGGGCGACCAGCAAAGTGCGTTATTTGGCCAGGCGTGCTTTCGCGAAGGCATGGCCAAGAATACTTACGGCACAGGTTGCTTCGCGCTGATGCATACCGGGGAAAAATTTCAGACGTCCGAGAACGGCTTGATTACCACCAGCGCCGCGCAAACGGCACCGCAGCCTGAATTTGCCATAGAGGGCAGCGTATTCATAGGCGGGGCGGTCGTCCAATGGCTGCGCGATGGCCTGCATGCATTCACACGCAGCAGCGAAATCGAAGCGCTGGCACACAGCGTTCCCGATTCGGGAGGAGTAGTGCTGGTGCCGGCCTTTACCGGGCTGGGCGCCCCCTACTGGCAACCCAATGCACGTGGCACCATTACCGGACTGACCCGGGGCTCGACCATGGCGCATATCGCGCGCGCCGCACTCGAAAGCATAGCCTATCAAAGCACGGCCTTGCTGCAGGCCATGAGCCGCGATGCCGTGGCGGCGGGTGCGGCGCCGCTGGCCGAAGTCCGTGTCGACGGCGGCGCTTGCGTGAACGATTTGCTGATGCAGTTCCAGGCCGATCTGCTGGGCATTCCGGTAGTGCGCCCCACCGTCATCGAAACCACCGCGCTGGGGGCCGCCTACCTGGCGGGGCTGACCAGCGGCGTATATCGCAGCAAGCAAGAGCTTTCGGAGCTATGGCAGGTCGAGCGCACATTTACCCCGCAACACGACGCCGCACATGCAAAGGCGCTGATGGACGGCTGGGAACACGCGGTACGACAGGCGTGCAGTTAGACAATGCCATTAATGCTTCTTCAATGAATGATTTTCTGCAGGAAATCCTTGGCGCGGTCCGTCTGGGGCTCGATGAAAAACGTGTCTTTCGGTGTTTCCTCGACAATGGCGCCCGCATCCATAAAGACGATTTTATCGGCCACCTTCTTGGCAAAGCCCATTTCATGCGTCACGCACAGCATGGTCATGCCTTCTTGAGCCAGCTCGATCATGACCGCCAGCACCTCATTGATCATTTCCGGATCCAGCGCCGAGGTAGGCTCATCGAACAGCATGACTTCGGGATCCATGCACAAGGCCCGCGCAATAGCCACGCGCTGCTGCTGCCCTCCCGACAACTGGCCGGGATGCTTATCGATGTGCGCCGCCAGACCGACCCGATCCAGCAAGGCACTGGCCTTCTTTACCGCCTCGCCTTCCGAGCGGCCAAGCACCCGGATTTGCGCAATGGTCAGGTTTTCGAGCACCGACAGATGCGGAAACAGCTCGAAGTGCTGAAACACCATGCCGATCCGGGTTCTGAGCCGGGTCAATTTGATATCGCCGCCGTGAATCGACTGGTTCCTGTAAAGGATATCGCCGGCCTGGAAATCTTCCAGCCCATTGATCAGCTTGATCAAGGTCGACTTTCCCGAGCCCGATGGCCCGCAAAACACGACAACCTCGCCTTGATCGACGCGGACGCTGCAATCTTTGAGCGCCTGGAATTTCCCATACCATTTAGAAACACTTTTCAGCTCAATCATGCGCAGCCCTCAACTGAATCAACTTAACCACCAGAGTCAACAATGAACAAATAATCCAATACACCACGCCGGCAAATAGCAGCATCTGCACAATGGTGCCGTCACGTTCGCCGATGCTGGTGGCACGCCGGAAAAAATCGCCCAGCGCAATCACGTACACCAGCGAAGTATCCTGGAAAATCACAATGCACTGCGTCAGGACAATAGGCAGCATGGCCTTGAAAGCTTGCGGCAGGATAATGAATCGCATCGATTGCAAGGGATTCATGCCCAGCGCTCGCGCCGCATGGAACTGCCCCTTGGGCAGACTTTGAATCCCGGCGCGCATGATTTCGCAAAAAAAGGCCGCCTCCAGCAAGGAAAAAGCCACCATGGCCGAGACCAGCCGAATATCCACACTGGGTGAAAGATCGAAAATCGCCTTCAGGAATTGCGGCACAATCAGAAAAAACCACAGCAATAGCATCACCAGCGGAATCGACCTGAACAGCGACACATACGATTGGGCAAAGACATTGAGCAATCTGTTTCTGGCAATGCTGAACATCGCCAATACGGTGCCCCAGACTAGGCCGCAGCATATCGCCACGGCCGTGATTTTCAGCGTAATCCACATGCCGGTGAACAGCAGGGCACGAGATTGAACGATGGAACTCCAATCCATTTCAAACATATCAATTCCCCAACAGGCCCGGCACTTTGGTGCGATTACGCACCCAGCCCATCAAGCGGATAATCAGGAAATTCAGCAGCACATAGCCCAGGGTCACACAGATAAACGACTCGTAGGGCTGGGCGGTGTAGTCGACCAGCTGACGCGCCTGGCCCGACAGTTCCAGCAAGCCGATGGTGGATGCCACGGCGGAGTTTTTGGAAATAATCAAGAACTCGGAGGTCAGCGGCGGAATAATGGTGCGAAACGTAACAGGCAGCAAAATATAGCGATAGGTTTGCAGTAGCGTAAAGCCCATGGCAAGCCCGGCGTAGCGCTGCCCTCGCGGCAAGGAATTGATGCCGGCGCGCACCTGTTCGCAGATGCGCGAACCGGTGTAGATGCCCAGGGAAAATACCGACACCACAAAAAACTGCGTATACGGCGGCAGGTTTTTGAGCCAGTCGCCCAAACCCCGGGGCAAGAGTTCAGGCACCACGAAGTACCAAATGAAAAACTGGACAATCAGGGGAATGTTCCTGAATATGGACACATAGACCGTCCCCAAGGCGCGCAAAGGCTTATTGGGCAGCGTACGCAAGACTCCGAACACCGAGCCGACCGCCAGCGCCAGTATCCAGGCCAGTGCCGTCAAAAGAGCCGTATTCAGAAACCCCGTGAACAGCCAACCCAAATAGGTCGAGGGTTCCCCGGTTGCGACCGGCTGCAGCAAAACCGCCCAGTTCCACTTGTAATCCATCAGGTCCTCATCTCGTACAAACAGCAGCGGCCGAAAACGTCGCCCCGGCCGCTAGCGTCCAAACATCCATCACGACACAGGCTTGTCGTTGGGATGCGCAAATAGCTTCTTCATGGCGTCCGACAGCGGAAAGTCCAGATTCAAGCCCTTGGGAGGAATCGGGTTCATAAACCACTTGTTATAAATCTTCTCGCCTTCGCCCGAGGTCTCGGCCTTGGCGATCACTTCGTTCATGAGCGACTTCAAGCCTTCATCGTTCTTGCGTACCATGCACCCGTAAACCTCGTACGACTGCGGCGTGCCGGTAATAATATAGTCGGACGGATTCTTGGTTTTGGCGCGCTCCCCGGCCAACAGGGCGTCATCCATCATCATGGCCTTGGCGCGGCCGGTCGACAGCATCAGGAACGATTCGCTGTGATCCTTGGCGCTTATGATACTCATGCCCAGTTTTTTCTCGACATTCATGCTGCGGATGATTTTTTCGGACGTCGTGCCGGCGCCGACCACCAGGGTCTTGCCGTTCAGATCGGCAAAGTCCTTGATATTGGAATTCTTGTTGGCCAGCAGGCGGGTACCGATCTCGAAGATGCTATTGCTGAAATCGACTTGCTTTGCGCGCGACTCGTTATGAGTGGTGGTGGTGCACTCGAAATCGAAAGTCCCGTTTTGCAGCAGCGAAATCCGGTTTTGCGAAGTAATGGGAATCTGCCTGACTTTCAAATTCGGCAGATTCAATTTCTTTTTAAGCTCGGCGACGATCAGGTTGGTGAAATCCATCGAATAGCCAATGGGCTTTTGATCTGCGTCGTAATACGAAAATGGAATCGACGCATCGCGATAGCCCACGACCACCACCCCTTCGTCCTTGATCTTCTTCAAGGTGCCCGACAAGGCATCGTCGGCCAATGCCGAACCGGCGCCCAGAGCCAGGGCTACCGCCGCGGCGCACTGGCTCAATAAAATGCTTTTATAAAATAGATTGTATTTACGCTTCATTGTTGCTGCTCCTTTGCATGAATGGAGAGTCGGTATTTATAAAGAAAAACTCTCTTGCTTGCCTGCTCGAACTGAAATGAATCAAACCTGAGTCCCCGGTACCCGGGATCGCCTCGCGACCATCAGACGCCAGCGCCTACGATTTCCGACACATCGATGATGTACATCTGGCGCTGCGACTCGTGCACCGAATCTATGCACACCAGGCTGCCATCGCGGCTCCAGCGAGGGTGCAGGTCGCAGCGATTCTCTTTACGCAAATCGGGATCTGTATAAAAGCTGCCCAGGTCGTGGCGCACATTGTTTTCGATATCGAACAAAAACAGGATGCGCTGATTCGTTGTGGAATCCGGATAGGTATCGCTCAATAGCCATCGCTTGTCCACAGGCGAAAATGTCATGTGGCCATTTTCGGTCAGGATATCCGGGCCTATGACCCGGACTTCGCCCTGATCGCTATCGGTATAAAGATGATAGTGGATCTCGCCGTCATGCGGCCCCCAGACGATTATCTGCGTATCGTCCTTCCATAAGGGATGCGAAATCTGGTATTCGGATTTTTCGTAATCGAACGTACCCACCGCCGCGGGATCGAAATCGTCGGCCAGTTGCGGCAGAGGATGGTCCGAGCATTCCAGCAGGCGCAGGCCGGAGCCGTCGGGATTCATCGTGATCAGGCGATGCAGGAAGCATGTCTCGTCCTTGACGCGCTCGGTCCAGCGATGCAGGAATAGAATGCGCGAGGACGCGGGGTTGATCTCGATATGGCTGACCCAATGGATTGCCTTGTCCATGGAGGCGCGCGGATGGAACTGGCGCAAATCCTCATAGCTCACCAGCAGGCGTGTTTCTCCCGAGGCCAGGTCCATATAATGAATTCCGTCTCCAGCGGGTGCCAGCGGGAAGGTGCGCGCGGGCCCATTCTCGCTATACCCTATGGTTTCGTGCGTAATGTAAAGGCGGCTGTAATCGACGCTCAGGGCATAGCGGCTATTGGGCGCGACCACATAAACCGGCAGGGGCAAAAGCCGTTCTTCTTTCGTGTCCACGTTATAAATGCACGAAGCAAAGCCGGGGTAGAACGAAGCCGCATCCATCGTGCGGACGTTGTAAATGAACTGCCGTCCCGGCATGCCATCGAGCCATTGCAATTGGCAGCCCATTTGCCAATTCCAGGCTGTGGTTTTACCCAGGCTGTGATAATTATCGTGATCCTGCAGATCGAAAAAACCGACTTCGGCCACGAGCTCCGGAGTCAGGTCCGCATCCATCACCGGCACTCGATTGGCCAGCAGGTAGCGATCACCCGCGTCCCAGGCGCTCTTGTTGTAGTAACCGAAAAAATGATGCAGCTTCCCCGCACCGACACGGCGACAAGGCGACAATGCCTTCAGAATATGTTGAGTCATGAAAAATCGAATTCCAGGATGCCACGATGGGCCGTACGCTTCCCTATGCCACAGAACACGACACCGGACGCCAGGCCCCGAACAGCAAATTATTTGCACAAACAGGACAGCGGGAAAGAGTATTCCCAGACAGCCATACGATCAAATTCTTTTTTGTTTATGATCTATTCAGATTTGATATACATTAAACGAGGCTGGTCCGAGCGCCAAAAAATGCGCCCAGGCCCTCACCCCCCCTTCTTCCTGCACGCTAAAACATGGCCAGACCCTTAAATTTCCAGCAAATCGAAGCCTTCAAGGCCGTCATCCAAATGGGCACGACCACCCGCGCGGCCCTGATGCTCAACACCACGCAGCCCTCGATCAGCCGCCGCATCGCCGAGCTGCAAAGCGCTACCGAATTGAAGCTTTTCGAGCTGCATCATGGACGGCTGCGCCCCACCAGCGAAGGCAAGCTGCTCTATAAAACAATACAGAGGCATTTCGATGGCCTGGAAAAAATCGAATCGGTCGTATCCATCATGCGCAAGTCCGGCACCGGCGCGCTCAGGATCGGATGCACCCCCACCCTGGGAATCGGACTGCTGCCCCAAGTCGTCAATCGGTTTCTGCAAAAATTCCCCAAGACCTATATCAATATACAAACGCTCAGCACGCAGCAACTGACGGACTACCTGCACCAGGACCTGTGCGACGTGGCCCTGACGACCGGCACCCTGGATCAAAAGGACTTCCAGCCCACCGTCATTAAAACTTCCCGGGCCGTCTGCGTGCTGCCGCTGGACCACCCTCTCAAGAACGCCGATACCGTGGACCTGGCGCTATTACGGGGCGATCGGGTGCTTTCCTTGAGCGACGCAGAAGAAATCACCATGAAAATCAAGGCGCTGCTTACCGAAGGCAAGGACTCGGACGAATTCGTCATCGAGACGACTTCGTCCATCACCATCTGCGCCTTGGTCGCGGCCGGCAATGGCATCGCCATCGTCAACCCTTACGTCGCCAGTACCTTCGCCGGCCAGCTATTGATCAAAAAACTGGAACCGGCCATCGACATTCCCATACAGATGGCCATTCCCACACATACCGCGCCATCCTTGCTGACCCGGCATTTCATCGACATATTGCTGGACCACGTCGAGCCCTTGTGAGCCAGCGACCTCATCCCGATACAATGAAGGCTCCGCATACACTGCCTATTTCATGACCACCACTGCCCACCCTGCTGTCCCCGCCTATGCCGTTTGGGAAGAAAACGAACAAACCCGACGCGCCTTGTGGTGCATGGAAAACCATAGTGCGCCGCCCAAGCACATCAGCATCGTGGACGATACGCTCACAGCGGATTCGGCCTTCCGCCTGGCCAATGGCGGAACCGCCATGCTGTGGCGCGGCGATTTTCAAAATGCCAGGCAACTTTTGCAAGCGCTGGCGCGGCGTGTCGATAAACGGAAAAAGCACAAGGAAGACACGCTGCCCGCGCCCGCCGACGCCTTCAATTTGCACCGGCTGGCGCAATCCCAGCGTGCCCGCCTCCTTAACAGCCTGCTTATCGAGCTGGACGCGAACTTTCGAATCGACTTGCGCCGCGCTCCGGATGTCGCGGCGGCCTGCCTCGCCGCCCTGAGCAACAAGCACGAGCCTCTGCTCTTGTCGCTGCGCGCCTTGCAAGGCATTATCGGCGCTTACGAATGGCGCAAGAAGGGCATCGCGATCGAGGGCCTGCCCCATAATATTCATGTTCACTACGGCGTCTTCTCCCCGATCCGCGGCGAATATATCGAATTGGTCGCCAAAGCACCTCTGCCCGCCACCGACCTGGCTTTCGACATCGGCACGGGCAGCGGCGTGCTGGCCGCCATTCTGGCTAGGCGCGGCGTCAAGAAAATCGTGGCAACCGACCAGGACCCACGTGCCCTGGCCTGTGCGCGCGAGAATTTCCAGCGCATGGGGCTGGAACCACGCATCGAGCTCCAGGACACCGACCTGTTTCCCGCCGGGCAAAGCCCGCTTATCGTCTGCAACCCACCCTGGCTGCCGGCGCGCCCCACGCTCCCTCTGGAACATGCCATCTACGATCCCGATAGCCGCATGCTGCTGGGGTTCCTGAACGGCCTGGCCTCGCATCTGCGCAATGACGGCGAAGGCTGGCTGATTTTGTCCGACCTGGCCGAACACCTGGGTTTGCGCAGTCGCGAATTCCTCTTGAACGCCATGGAACACGCCGGCCTGAAGGTGCTGGCCAGGCACGACGCCCGGCCCCTGCACCCGAAGGCACTGAATGCGAACGACGCCCTGCATAAGGCGCGCAAGGCTGAAGTCACGTCGCTGTGGCGGCTGGCCAGGAAGGTTCCGTAGTGTTCGCCCGGCCCGAACCACTCGCGATCGCGGCACGCCGGCGGTCGGTGTGCGCCGCGTACGCCCCCATACAGTTCTTACCAGTTCTTAACAATATGGGCCGCAATAGCCATTAAACTTGAACTCTTTACCATGGCACACAAGGCATAGCACCCTCATGCTGCAAAAAATCATCCTGGCCTGCGTTGTTTTCATCATTATCCTGATCGCCCTTACCTTTGGGGAGACGATCGCGCACGAAGTCTTTGCCTGGATCTCGTACTTGACGGGGCTGGTGATCCACAATTTTTCCGACATTTATTATGCGGCGCGCAACTACGTGCAGGCTCATGCCACCAAGGTGGTGATTGCGCTGGTGCTGACGGTACCCATCAGTTTATGGCTGATTCGCAACAAGGGCGCCGAGCTCAACCGTTCGGCGAGCCCTCGTAAAATCGCCATCATCCTGGCCATTTTCCTGGGCTGGCTTGGAGGCCACCGCTTTTACCTGGGCCAGGTCGGATGGGGAATTGTGTATCTGCTTATTTTCTATTTGTTCACGCCCCTGGTCGTCGTCATCAGCCTGATCGATGCCATACGCTATCTGTTCATGAGCGACGAAGAATTCCATCCCGGCCGGGCATGACTGCATCCACGATATGCGCCGCCGTCCAACATGCCATTCAAGCTTCTGACCTTCCCTTCCGACCCGCGCCAAGGCGCCCGATTCGACGAGTCGCTCGTGGATCTGGCGGCCTGCGATGGCCCGATCGCCAGCGTCTGGGAGGCGCAGCAGGGTCTGGTGGTTCCACGTACCTATCAACGCCATGACTCTTTTGCCAGGGTCAGCGAAGAATTCGCCGCTCAAGGATGGCCGATTGCCGTCAGGCTGTCGGGAGGCGGCGTGGTCCCGCAAGGCACCGGCATCGTCAATCTGAGCATGGCCTATACGTTCGACGGGCCGCCGCTGCGGCATTCCGATGCCGCGTATCTGTTGATCTGCTCCATGATTCGCAATGCACTGAAGGAAGACTGGGATGTTGAAACCCGGATTCAGGCTGTGGACGGGTCTTTCTGCGACGGCCGCTACAACCTGGCGTGGGGCCCGGAAAACTCAGCTCGCAAGGTGGCGGGAACGGCACAGCTCTGGCGGCGCGTCGGGCAAGATCAAACAAAGCGGCAAATCGTGCTCGTGCATGCCCTTCTTCTGGCGGCGATCGACGCGGCGTCGCTCACCGAACGCGCCAATTTGCTGGAGCGGCAACTGGGCAGCGGCAAGCGCTACGACGCGACCCGGATCGCTTCGCTGCATGACTGCCTGCCTGCGTCGCGCACTTTACCGGCCGCAGCCTTCATGCGGGGGCTGAAAGAGTCCCTGATCGGGCAAATAAAAAAGACCAGTGCGCCCACCAATTGCGTACCGGCGCATCTCGACGTGTAATCGGCATTCTATGCAAGCCATGCTTGGGGGTGGCTGTTGTGGCTGCTCATGGGGGTGGGGCTTGGGCTTGGGGCTGCCCTTAGGGCGACTGTTCGCGTTCTTGAGACGCGGGGGTGGCGGCCCAGGCGGGGTGGAGCTCGCATCGTCCGGTCCTG